>NZ_CP092827.1:425000-655000 GCF_022533585.1 Pseudomonas sp. LS.1a | reverse complement strand
CAGCGCTGGGTGATAGCCTTGCGGCGGGTATAGAAGCGCACCCCGTCCGGGCCATAGGCATGCAGGTCACCGAACAGCGAGCGCTTCCAGCCACCAAAGCTGTGGTAGGCCACCGGCACCGGCAGCGGTACGTTCACACCGACCATGCCCACTTCGATCTCATCGCAGAACAGGCGCGCCGCTTCACCGTCACGGGTGAAGATGCAGGTGCCATTGCCATACTCGTGATCATTGATCAGTTGCATGGCCTGCTCCAGGCTGTTCACACGCACTACGCACAGCACCGGGCCGAAGATCTCTTCCTTATAGATGCGCATCTCCGGGGTCACCTTGTCGAACAGGGTGCCACCGACGAAGTAGCCATCCTCATTACCGGCCACACGGAAGCCACGGCCATCCACCACCAGCTTGGCGCCAGCAGCAACACCGTCATCAATATAGCCCACCACCTTGTCACGGGCAGCAGCCGTCACCAGCGGGCCCATGTCCAGGCCGCACGAGGTGCCGGCACCAATCTTCAGTGCCTTGATCTGTGGTTCCAACTTGGCAATCAGGGCGTCGGCCACCTGGTCACCCACGCACACCGCCACCGAAATGGCCATGCAACGCTCGCCGCACGAACCGTAGGCCGCACCCATCAGTGCGCTCACGGCGTTGTCCAGGTCGGCATCCGGCATCAGCACCGCGTGGTTCTTCGCACCACCCAGGGCTTGTACGCGCTTGCCGCGCTTGGTGCCTTCGGCGTAGATGTACTCGGCGATCGGCGTCGAACCGACGAAGCTCAGGGCCTTCACTTCCGGCGCTTCGATCAGCGCATCCACCGCTTCCTTGTCGCCGTGCACCACGTTGAGGATGCCCTTCGGCAGGCCGGCTTCCAGCAGCAGCTGGGCGATGAACAGGGTCGAGCTCGGGTCGCGCTCGGAAGGCTTGAGGATGAAGGCGTTACCGCAGGCGATGGCCAGTGGGTACATCCACAGTGGCACCATGGCCGGGAAGTTGAACGGGGTGATACCGGCAACCACGCCCAGCGGCTGGAAGTCGGACCAGGCATCGATGTTCGGGCCGACGTTGCGGCTGTACTCGCCTTTCAGCACTTCCGGCGCTGCGCAGGCGAATTCGACGTTCTCGATGCCACGCTTCAGTTCGCCGGCGGCATCCTCGAGGGTCTTGCCGTGCTCTTCGCTGATCATCTGCGCGATACGCGCTTCGTTCTGCTCCAGCAGTTGCTTGAAGCGGAACATCACCTGGGCGCGCTTGGCCGGTGGGGTGTTGCGCCAGGCCGGGAAAGCCGCCTTGGCCGAGTCGATCGCCTCCTGCACGGTCGCGCGGCTGGCCAGTTCGACCTTGCGCACGGCCTGGCCGGTGGACGGGTTGAAGACATCGGCGGTGCGCTCACCCTTGGTAACCAGTTCGCCGTGGATCAGGTGCTGAACAATGCTCATGCAAAACTCCAGATAAAGAAGGTAGAGGCAGGCGCGCGATGTGTTCACGCGCCTGGCATCAGAATCAGAACGATCAGTCGATCAGGTTCAGGGTTTCGCCCACAGCGTCGAACAGGCGGTCCAGCTCCTGCGGCGTGGTGTTGAAGGTTGGGCCGAACTGCAGGGTGTCGCCACCGAAGCGTACATAGAAGCCTGCCTTCCACAGTTTCATCGCCGCTTCGTATGGACGCACGATGGCATCACCGTCGCGGGCAGCGATCTGGATCGCGCCGGCCAGGCCGTAGTTGCGGATATCGACGATGTTCTTGGTGCCATTCACGCCATGCAGCAGCTTCTCGAAGTGCGGCGCCAGCTCGGCGGCGGCCTGCACCAGGTTTTCCTTCTGCAGCAGGTCCAGCGCGGCGATACCGGCGGCACAGGCTACCGGGTGGGCCGAGTAGGTGTAGCCGTGCGGGAATTCCACGGCGTACTCCGGGGTCGGCTGGTTCATGAAGGTCTGGTAGATCTCGCTGCTGGCGATCACCGCACCCATCGGGATGGCGCCGTTGGTGACCTGCTTGGCGATGCACATCAGGTCCGGGGTCACGCCGAAGGCTTCAGAACCGGTCATCGCGCCCATGCGGCCAAAGCCGGTGATCACTTCGTCGAAAATCAGCAGGATGTTGTGCTGGGTGCAGATTTCACGCAGGCGCTTCAGGTAACCCTTCGGCGGCGGCAGTACGCCAGCCGAACCCGCCAGCGGCTCGACGATCACGGCAGCGATGTTGGAGGCGTCGTGCAGCTCGATCAGCTTGAGCATTTCGTCAGCCAGGGCGATACCGCCCTCTTCCGGCATGCCTTTGGAGAAGGCGTTCACCGGCAGCACGGTGTGAGGCAGGTGGTCGACATCCAGCAGCTGACCGAACAGCTTGCGGTTACCGTTGACGCCACCCAGGCTGGTGCCGGCGATGTTCACACCGTGGTAGCCACGGGCACGGCCGATGATCTTGGTCTTGGTCGCCTGGCCTTTCAGGCGCCAATAGGCACGCACCATCTTCAGCGCGGTGTCGGCACACTCGGAACCGGAGTTGGTATAGAACACATGGTTCAGGTCGCCCGGGGTCAGCTCGGTGATCTTCTCGGCCAGCTGGAACGACAGCGGGTGGCCGAACTGGAAGGCCGGGGAGTAGTCCAGGGTGCCGATCTGCCGAGCCACCGCCTCGGTGATTTCCTTGCGGGTGTGCCCGGCGCCGCAGGTCCACAAGCCCGACAGGGCATCGAAGATCTTGCGCCCCTGGTCGTCGAACAGGTAGTTGCCTTCGGCGGCCACGATCAGGCGTGGGTCGCGCTGGAAGTTGCGGTTGGCGGTGTAAGGCATCCAGTGGGCGTCCAGCTTCAGCTGGCTGGCGATACCGGCGGAGGCGGTTTCGGGCATGTTCATCGGCGGTTCCTCGGAAGACGATCAGGCAACGATGGATGTTGTTGCAGCTAACTTGGCACGGCGATAAAGTCTGAAAAAGCCAACATTTCTAATCTTCAGACAGGCCCTGACTAAACTAATGAGCCGACGCCCCGATCCACTCGCCCAAGTCAGCGATTTCGACATACGTCTGCTGAAGATCTACCGCAGTGTCGTCGAGTGCGGCGGCTTCTCGGCCGCCGAAAACGTGCTGGGCATCGGCCGTTCGGCCATCAGCCAACAGATGAACGACCTCGAGCAACGCCTCGGCCTGCGCCTGTGCCAACGCGGCCGTGCCGGGTTCTCACTGACAGAGGAAGGCCGCGAGGTCTACCATTCGGCCCTGCAACTGCTCAGCGCCCTGGAAAGCTTCCGTACCGAAGTCAACGGCCTGCACCAGCATTTGCGGGGCGAGCTGAACATTGGCCTGACCGACAATCTGGTGACCCTGCCGCACATGCGCATCACCCATGCCTTGGCCGAGCTCAAGGACCGCGGCCCCGACGTGCGCATCCAGATCCGCATGATCGCCCCCAGCCAGGTCGAGCACGGCGTGCTCGACGGCAGCCTGCACGTCGGCGTGGTGCCGCAGACCAGCCCGCTGTCGGGCCTCGAGTACCAGCCGTTGTACAGCGAGCGCTCACTGCTGTACTGCGCGGTCGGCCACCCGCTGTTCTATGCCGATGACCAGCAGATCGACGACGACCGCCTCAACAGCCAGGAAGCCATCACCCCCACTTTCCGCCTGCCGGCCGAAATCCAGGCGCATTACCAGGCGCTGAACTGCACGGCCAGTGCTTCGGACCGTGAAGGCATGGCGTTTCTCATCCTTACCGGGCGCTACATCGGCTACCTGCCGGACCACTACGCCACGTTCTGGGTGCAGCAAGGCCGCTTGCGCGCCCTCAAGCCCCAACAACGCTTCTATGACCTGAGCCTCAGCTGGGTAACGCGCAAAGGCCGACGGCCTAACCTGGTGCTGGAAAGCTTCCTCGAAAGCCTGGCTGCGACACGCTGATGCCAGTCTGTGCCGCAAACGCTTGTCACTTCGGCACAGGCAGGTAATCTTGTCCGACAGCCGCAGCCACTGACCCGTACGGAATCGTCCATGACCCTAGAAGTCCCTGCGCATCGCCTCTCCGCCTCGGGCAAGCCCGCGGGCCGCATCCGCCAGAAGAACGAACAGGCCATTATCCAGGCCGCCGAAGACGAGTTTGCCCGCCATGGTTTCAAGGGCACCAGCATGAACACCATCGCCCTCAAGGCGGGGTTGCCCAAAGCCAACCTGCATTACTACTTCACCAACAAGCTGGGCCTGTACATTGCCGTGCTCAGCAACATCATCGAGTTGTGGGACAGCACCTTCAACGCCTTGAGCGTCGAGGATGACCCGGGCGAAGCCCTGAGCCAGTACATTCGCACCAAGATGGAGTTCTCCCGGCGCAACCCGCAAGCCTCGCGGATTTTCGCCATGGAAGTGATCAGCGGCGGCACCTGCCTTACGGAATATTTCAGTGCCGACTACCGCGAATGGTTCCGGGGGCGGGCCGCGGTGTTCCAGGCCTGGATCGAAGCCGGCAAGATGGACCCGGTCGATCCGGTGCACCTGATCTTCCTGCTGTGGGGCAGCACCCAGCACTACGCCGACTTCGCCACCCAGATCTGCCAGGTTACCGGCCGCAGCCGCCTGACCAAGCAGGACATGGAAGACGCGAGCAACAACCTTATCCACATCATCCTGAAAGGCTGCGGCATCAAGCCGGCTGCCTGACCGTCATTTATGCCTTCTACCCTGCTCGACCTCTGCGAATACCGCGAGGAAATCCGCAAAAGCCGCTTCATCACCCTCGCCGGGCCGATCAGCAGTGCCGCCGAAGCGATGAGTTTCATCGAACGCCATAGCGACCTGGCCGCGACCCACAACTGCTGGGCCTGGAAGCTCGGCGCCCAGTACCGCAGCAGCGATGACGGCGAACCTGGCGGTACCGCGGGGCGGCCAATCCTCGCGGCCATCGAAGCGCAGGACTGCGACCAGGTGGTGGTGCTGGTAATCCGCTGGTACGGCGGCATCCAGCTGGGTACCGGTGGCCTGGCCAGGGCCTACGGCGGCGGCGCCAACAAGTGCCTGCAACAGGCACCCAAGCGGCTGCTGGTGCAGCGCAGCGAATTCACCTGCAGTTGCAGTTTCAGCGAACTGGCGCTGGTGAAGTTGCGCCTGGCGGAGGTTGACGGCCTGGTCCTGGATGAGCAGTTCACCGCCAATGGCGTGGACCTGCTGATTGCACTCGGTGACGTCCACCTGGCCCCACTGCAGCAGCAGTTGGCCGACTTGAGCCGCGGACGCATTCTGCTCGAAGCACGCTGAACATTGCCCACAACAACTGTGGGCCGGCCTGTGGATAAGCTTGGGGCATTCGCTTGCAGGTCAATGTTTTCAAGGCCTACAGAGCTTTGATCATATTTTGATCACCGTTTGATGACAGCGGCAAACTGCTGAAAGCCCAGAAGTTATCCCCAGCACGAGACCAGAGGCGCCAGCCTGCAGCCTCTCGGTTTGCACACAATAACTGTGGAACAGCCTGTGGATAACCCGTGCGCCAACAGGCGAAGTGCCCGCCCAGACAAGGGCGCGGCGCGACTGGTCGTTTTTTAGCCAGCTCGCACGCCGAATTACCCACAGGAGAACGCGATCCTTTGTGGGAGCGGCCTTGTGTCGCGATGGGCCGCAAAGCGGCCCCGGCAATTCATGGGCTGTAGCTGAAATCCTGGGGCCGCTTTGCGGCCCATCGCGACACAAGGCCGCTCCCACAGGTACTGCATCGCTTTTGAATGAAGGGCCGCAAATTGGCCCCAGTGCATTATCCTCAATACCTTTCCCTGCAAACTGATCACGGAGTGCGTACACATGGCTAACGCAAAAACTGCACTTATCATCGGCGCCTCGCGCGGGCTGGGCCTGGGCCTGGTGCAGCGCCTGCACGAAGACGGCTGGAACATCACCGCCACCGTGCGCAACCCGCAGCAGCCCGGCGCCCTGGCCGATGTACCTGGCGTGCGCATCGAGCAGCTGGAAATGAACGATACGGCTCAACTCGATGGCCTGAAGCAACGCCTGCAAGGTCAAGTGTTCGACCTGGTATTCGTCAACGCCGGCGTCATGGGCCCCCTGCCGCAAGACCTGGAGGCGGTGCAGAACAAGGACATCGGCGACCTGTTCATGACCAACGCCGTGGCACCCATCCGCGTGGCCCGCCGCCTGGTCGGCCAGGTACGCGAAGGCAGCGGCGTGCTGGCCTTCATGAGCTCGATCCTGGGCAGCGTGACCATCCCCGACGGCGGCGAAGTCTGCCTGTACAAGGCCAGCAAGGCGGCCCTGAACTCGATGATCAACAGCTTCGTCGTCGAGCAACAACGCCCCGACCTGTGCGTGCTGGCCATGCACCCGGGCTGGGTGAAAACCGACATGGGCGGCGAAAACGCCGAGATCGATGTGCTGACCAGTACCCGCGGCATGCTCGAACAGATCAAGGCACAAAGCGGCAACGGCGGCCTGCGCTTCATCAACTACAAGGGCGAACCCTTGGTCTGGTGATTCACCGGGTCACAGCCTGGCCGGGCGCATTGCCCGGCCAGCCTCTGTAGAATGGCGGCAACCGTACCTGATCGAGATGACCCACTATGTATGATTGGTTGAACGCCCTGCCCAAGGCCGAACTGCACCTGCACCTGGAAGGCTCGCTGGAGCCCGAGCTGCTGTTCGCCCTGGCCGAGCGCAACAAGATCGCCCTGCCCTGGGCCGATGTGGAGACCTTGCGCGGTGCCTATGCCTTCAACAACCTGCAGGAGTTCCTCGACCTGTATTACCAGGGCGCCGACGTGCTGCGCACCGAGCAGGACTTCTACGACCTGACCTGGGCCTACCTGCAACGCTGCAAGGCGCAGAACGTGATCCACACCGAACCGTTCTTCGACCCACAGACCCACACCGACCGCGGCATCCCCTTCGAAGTGGTGCTCAACGGCATCAACCAGGCACTCAAGGACGGTCGCGAGCAACTGGGCATCAGCAGCGGCCTGATCCTCAGCTTCCTGCGCCACCTCAGCGAAGATGAAGCACAGAAAACCCTCGACCAGGCCCTGCCGTTCCGCGATGCCTTCATCGCCGTTGGCCTGGACAGCTCGGAAATGGGCCACCCACCAAGCAAGTTCCAGCGCGTGTTCGACCGCGCCCGCAGCGAAGGCTTGGTCGCCGTTGCCCATGCCGGCGAGGAAGGCCCGCCCGAGTACATCTGGGAAGCCCTGGACCTGCTGAAGGTCAAGCGTATCGACCACGGTGTGCGCGCCATCGAGGACGAGCGCCTGATGCAGCGCATCATCGACGAGCAGATCCCGCTCACGGTGTGCCCGCTGTCGAACACCAAGCTCTGCGTATTCGACCACATGAGCCAGCACAACATCCTCGACATGCTCGAGCGCGGCGTGAAGGTCACGGTCAATTCGGACGACCCGGCCTACTTCGGTGGCTACGTCACCGAGAACTTCCACGCCCTGTACACCCACCTGGGCATGACCGAAGACCAGGCCCGTCGGCTGGCCCAGAACAGCCTGGATGCCCGGCTGGTCTGAATGACATGACGGCGACATGACAGTGTCGCGGTCAACCGACCTGCCAGGTTGGCACGCGGGCAATGCGATTGATCTGCTGAACACCCAGTGCAGAGATATGCAATGCCCGCGAGTCCTCGGCCTCGCGCATCCACCCCGATTGCAGGAACAGCCGGAACAACGCCTGCCCCAGTACCCCGCCCAGGTGCGGCCCCTCATCGCTCCACTCGGTGCAGCGGCAGATCACACAGCCACGTTGCTGATGCGGTGCCAAGGCATCGATGTAGACCCCGACCAAAGCCAACTGCGCCCGCCCCTCCTCGCTCACCATCAGCTGGCGACCGCTACCCTCCAGCCAGCCGGCCACCACCAGACGGTGATACAGCTCACCGGCCAGTTCCCCACCCAGGTGATCGCCACAGCGACGCGCCCTGCGTATCGACATGGGCAGCGATGATACCGGCGCCTTGGCCCGCTCCCCCTTGGTACTCTCCAGCTGGACACTGGCCAGGGCCTCCACCGCCGCCCCGACTTGCGGGGTGGCAAGGCGGAAGTAGCGCTTGCGGCCCCGCGCTTCGTGCCGGAGCAAACCGGCCGACGACAACAGCGAAAGGTGAGCGCAGGCCGAGGACGAGGTCAGGCCGGTCATTACCGCGAGCTCGTTGGCCAGCCGCGGCGTGCCATCGATCAATGCCCACAACATGGCACTGCGTTTGGGGTCGGCCATCAGGCTGGCGATCTGGCTGATACTGCTGGCTGCGTTCATGTCCCTGTAACTCCCTGCAAGTTCACTGTGTGGATGCGATGGCCAACCCTGGCAGGGAAGCGCCTCTCGCTGGCACTGGCCTGGTTCGCCAGTATAAGCCGCAAAAAACGCCATTCAGGCAGCCCCGCGCAGTGGTGCCGCAGGCAAAAAAACCACTGGGTATGCCTACCCAAGGCAAGCAGTGAAACGGTGCGTGAAACCTGCCCGGACCGCACGGGCAAGCAGCCCGGCACACCCTGGCAGGGGCACGGGAACGACAGGCGGAAAAAACACCGAATGCAACTTCGGACGCGGCCGACACCTGATTTCCACAAGTAGCGCAAGCCAAAGCGAAGGTTCCACGTGCTTGCGGGCATTGCGCCCCAAGCAGGCAAAAGCGTGCAGAAAAGTTTCCAGTCGACCGTCAGTCAGGACACTGAAGCAGGTCATGGCAGGAAGAAGGGGTAGCGCTACACTTCATCCGCTCTCCCCCCTTTGGAGGTATGCCGCGATGAAAATTGTCGTCAGCGCGTCGAGCCGAAACCCCGCCTGCCCCTGGCAGGTTCAGCTCGATCAACACGTGGTCAGTTTCCGCAGCGAGGCCGAGGCGCGTGCCTTCGTCGCCACGCTGGAAACCCGCCTGCAGGCACCTCATCCGCTTATGCGGGAACCTTGGCCGGCAAACGTCGGGTCAGCAGCGCGACACTGACCACCAGTGCCCCGCACAAGCTGATCACCAGCGCCATCGGCACCGCACTACCATCATGCAGCAGCCCGACCAGCGCCGCTGCGCCGGCGGCGACACTGAACTGCAGGCAGCCCATCAGCGCCGAGGCACTCCCGGCCCGCGTGCCCTGCCCGCTCATGGCACAGGCAGAGGCGTTGGGGATGATGCAACCGAGGCTGGAAATGCAGACGAACAGCGGTACCAGCAATGGCCACAGCTGTGTTGGTCGCAATGCCGCCACGCCCAGCAACGTCAGGCCCGCAGCCAGGTACAACCACACCGCACGCGCCAGCAGGAACGCCGGCCCACGCTTGGCCAGCAAGCGTGCATTCACCTGCGCCACCAGGATAAAGCCGGCAGCATTGGTGCCGAATAACCAGCCGTAATGCTCGGCCGGCACGCCGTAGAGCTTGATGAACACGAAAGGTGAACCGGCGATGTAGGCAAACATGCCGGCAATGGCGATACCACCGGTCAAGGCATGGCCGATGAACACCCGGTCAGCGAGCAGACGCATGTACTGACGCAAGGCGCCAGCCAGCGGTTGCCGCGGTATGTGCTCGGGCAGGCTTTCCGGCAGGCCCAGGCTGACCGCCAGCAGGCAACCTGCACTGAACAGGCTAAGGGCGAGGAAGATCGATTGCCAGCCGGCCAGGTTCACCAACACCCCGCCCAGCATCGGTGCCAGGATTGGCGCCAGCCCCATGACCAGCATCAGTTGCGAGAACACCTTGGCCGAGGCCACCGGGTCGCACTTGTCACTGACAATGGCCCGCGACAGCACCATCCCGGCGCAACCGCCCAGCGCCTGGACGAAACGCGCCAGCACCAGGGTGTCGAGGTTGGGGGCATAGGCACAGGCCAGTGACGCCAGGGTGAACAGGGTCACCCCGAACATCAGCGGCTTGCGTCGGCCAAAGCGGTCAGCCACCGGCCCGTAGGCCAGTTGCCCGATGGACAGGCCAAGGAAGTAGGCGGCCAAGGTGGCCTGGACGTGTTTTTCATCGGTGGCGAACGCCTGCGCCATGGCCGGGAAGGCGGGCAGGTAGAAGTCGATCGCCAAGGGCCCGAACGCACTGAGTGCGCCCAGGATGAGCACCATTCGCAGGTTCATCAGGAATCCATAGCAGGCTAAGCAAGTGCTTGATTCTACCTGCTGTGGACCCTATCGACATGAAAACATTTGCAACAATACTGGGCCTGGTGCGGCCCCTGTAGGAGCGGGCTTGCCCGTGAATCAGGCGGCGCGGTGGATGGCACCGGTTGCGCCGGTGTTCGCGGGCACGCCCGCTCCCACAGGTCAGTATTCAGGCCGCCTCGGCCTGATAACCTTCATCGCGAATGGCCGTGAGAATCTGCTCCTGCGCCAACTCACTCTGCACCCGTACCTGCCTGGCCGCCAGGTCGACCTCCACCTTGGCCGCGGCATCCTGCTCCTGCACCGCCCGGGTCACGGCTTTCACGCAATGGCCACAGGTCATGCCTTGTACATTGAACACTTGCATGGGGTTACCTCCTTCAGGTTTTCCACGAGTCTCAAGCTTGCCATCGGGGCAAGGTCAAGTCCTGCCGACAACAGCCGGGGTGGAAATCCGCGCGCGCGTCGGCCAAGCTGCGCCTTTGATGATCAGGCAAGCAGGAGATTTTTCATGTTCAGGGCAGCATTGGGCGTCGTCGGGCTGTTGAGCACGCTGGCTGCAGTGCCACCGGCCAGCGCCGAGGGCAACTCGGACTACAGCGTGCTGATCATTTCCCGGGAGCGCCTGGAAGTGGCCACCAGTTGCGAAATCGGCATCTACCTCAACGACCAGCTCTCCGGGCGCGTATTCCAGGAGCAGTCCACCTCGTTCAACCTGCCGCCCGGCCCGGTAGACGTGCGCCTGCGCCTGCTGCCCGGGCAAATGCCCGGCTGCGCCGCGGGTGTCGAGGACCAGCGCAGCACACGATTGAACCTGCAGGCGGGCCAGATCAACAAATACCGCATCGCCATGGGGCACTATGGTCTGGAGTTGAAGCGAGCCGGCCTGGGCTATTGACCTTACCTGCGTGGCAAGGTTGATGCTGGAGGCCTGTCCAAGGAGGAGAGCCATGCCCGCATCCACCACATACGACCTGCCGATCTCCGGCATGACCTGCGCCAGCTGTGCCGGCCGGGTCGAGCGCGCCCTGCGCAAAGTCACCGGCGCTGAACAGGTCAGCGTCAACCTCGCCACCGAACAGGCCCGGGTCCAGGCCCCGGCCAACAGCCTGCCCGCCCTCGTCGACGCCGTACGCGAAGCCGGCTATGGCGTGCCCACCCGCACCGTCGAACTGCAGATTGGCGGCATGACCTGCGCCAGTTGCGTCGGCCGCGTAGAGCGCGCCCTCGGCAAGCTGCCGGGGGTTGAGCAGGTCAGCGTCAACCTGGCCAGCGAACGCGCACACCTCGAAGTGCTCGCGGCCCTCGACGACAACCTGCTGATCGACGCCGTGCAAAAGGCCGGCTACAGCGCCAGCCTGCCGCAAGCCGCCAAGGCCGACCAGCCTGCTACCCAACGCCGCCTGCGTAACGAACGCCTGGCGGTCGCTGCAGCGTTGCTGCTCGCCCTGCCGCTGGTGGTGCCAATGGTAGTGCAGCCGTTTGGCTTGCACTGGATGTTGCCAGCGTGGCTGCAGTTCCTGCTGGCCACGCCGGTGCAGTTCATTCTCGGCGCGCGTTTCTACGTGGCCGCCTGGAAAGCCGTGCGCGCCGGTGCCGGCAACATGGACCTGCTGGTGGCCCTGGGCACCAGCGCCGGTTACGGCTTGAGCCTGTACCAGTGGGCGCAAGCCCCCGCCGGCATGGCCCCGCACCTGTACTTCGAAGCCTCGGCCGTGGTGATTGCCCTGGTGCTGCTGGGCAAGTACCTGGAAAGCCGCGCCAAACGCCAGACCGCCAGCGCCATCCGGGCCCTCGAAGCCTTGCGCCCGGAACGTGCCGTGCGCCTGGTCGATGGCCAGGAAGAAGACGTGGCCATTGCCCAACTGCGCCTTGGCGACCTGGTACTGGTCAAACCCGGCGAGCGCTTCCCGGTCGATGGCGTGGTCGAAGACGGCAGCAGCCATGCCGATGAAGCCCTGATCAGCGGCGAGAGCCTGCCGGTGCCCAAGCAACCCGGGGACAGCGTCACCGGTGGCGCCATCAATGGCGAAGGCCGGCTGCTGGTCCGTACCCAGGCACTGGGTACCGAAACCGTGCTGGCGCGCATCATCCGCCTGGTGGAGGACGCCCAGGCGGCCAAGGCGCCAATCCAGAAGCTGGTCGACCGGGTCAGCCAGGTATTCGTCCCGGCCGTGCTGGTACTGGCGCTGATCACCCTGGTCGGCTGGTGGCTGGCTGGCGCACCGCTGGAAACCGCGCTGATCAACGCCGTCGCCGTGCTGGTCATCGCCTGCCCCTGCGCCCTCGGCCTGGCCACACCCGCAGCGATCATGGCCGGCACCGGGGTTGCCGCCCGCCATGGCATCCTGATCAAGGACGCAGAAGCCCTGGAGCGAGCCCATGCGGTCAACCGTGTGGTGTTCGACAAGACCGGCACCCTCACCTCCGGCAGCCCGCGCGTTGTCCACAGCCAGGCGCAGGTGGGCAGCAGCGCCGACCTGCACCGCCTGGCCGGCGCCCTGCAGCGCGGCAGCGAACACCCGCTGGCCAAGGCGGTACTGGATGCCTGTGCCGAACAGGGCCTGGACGTGCCTGCTGTTGCCGACAGCCAGTCGCTGACCGGGCGTGGTATCGCCGGGCGCGTGGAGGGCCGCGAGCTGGCCTTGGGCAACCGCCGGCTGCTCGACGAAAGCGCCCTGCCACCCGGAGACCTGGCCGCGAAGGCCCAGGCCTGGGAAGCCGAGGGGCGCACCCTGTCATGGCTGATCGAACGCGGCGCACAGCCGCGGGTGCTGGGCCTGTTCGCCTTCGGTGACAGCCTCAAGCCCGGCGCCGCGCAGGCGATCGATACCCTGCACGCGCAACGCATCAGCAGCCACCTGCTGACCGGCGACAACCGCGGCAGCGCCAAAGTGGTGGCCGACGCCCTGGGCATCGACGACGTGCATGCCGAAGTGCTGCCGGCCGACAAGGCCGCGACCGTGGCCGCACTGAAGCAGGATGGCGTGGTTGCCATGGTCGGTGATGGCATCAACGATGCACCGGCGCTGGCTGCAGCCGATATCGGCATCGCCATGGGTGGCGGTACCGACGTGGCCATGCAGGCCGCCGGCATCACCCTGATGCGCGGCGACCCACGCCTGGTACCGGCCGCCCTGGAGATCAGCCGCAAGACCTATGCGAAGATCCGCCAGAACCTGTTCTGGGCGTTCATCTACAACCTGATCGGCATCCCGCTGGCTGCGCTGGGTTACCTCAACCCGGTACTGGCCGGCGCCGCCATGGCCCTGTCCAGCGTCAGCGTGGTGAGCAACGCGCTGTGGCTCAAGGCCTGGAAACCCACCAGCAACACTCAGGAGGCCCAATGAACATCGGCCAGGCCGCCCGCCGCAGCGGGCTCAGCACCAAGATGATCCGTTACTACGAGTCCATCGGCCTGCTCAAGCCCGCCACGCGCAGCGACAGCGGCTACCGCCTGTACCAGGCGGAAGACTTGCACAGCCTGGCCTTCATCAAGCGTTCCCGCGACCTGGGCTTTTCCCTCGAGGAGGTCGGCAAGCTGCTGACCCTGTGGCAGGACCGCCAACGCGCCAGCGCTGATGTGAAAGCGCTGGCCATGCAACATATCGATGAACTGAACCGGCGCATCGAAGAGCTGGTGAGCCTGCGCGACACCCTCGGCGAACTGGTCTCGCACTGCCAGGGGGACGAGCGCCCGGACTGCCCGATCCTCAAGGACCTGGCCAACGGCGCTGCGGGCGGCTGCTGTCACTGAGGCGCCCCGCAATCCTTTGGTATGCCATATACGTCCAAACACGACCGAATAGTCACCAACTGCGACTTTGTCCAATAAATACGGGCGTTTTCCTACATTAAACCCGGATGCTGCCGATGCAGTTGATACCTGCCTCGTGTATCGAAAATAAAAATCCGGGAGCGTCGATGAGCATCAAACAGAAACTGACCTGGGCATTCGCGGTCATCGCCGGCTTGCCCATCGTCCTTGTGGCCACCCTGGTGGTCCTCAACCTGCGTGGCGAAGCCCGCGACGGATTCCTCGATGGCAGCAGCCGGGAAATCCGCCAGGTCAGCAACGCAATGAACATCTTCTTCCAGGGCATCAACCAGAACGTCGAGTACATGGCCTCGCAGCCCCTGGTCGCCGCCACGGGCAGCGAACTGAACAAGTACATGAGCGCAACCCCGTCCTATGAACTGGGCGACCATGCCAGCAAAGTGCTGGAGTTCATGACTCGTCTGGCCACCACGCACCCCAGCTATGCGTACCTGTCCTACGGGGTGAATGACGGTGGTTACGTCGGCTGGCCGGCCGGGCAGAAGTTCGTCAATTACGACCCGCGCACCCGCCCCTGGTACCAATTGGCCATGGCCAACCCTGGCAAGACCTTGCGTACCGGCGCCTACTACTGGGCTGCCGACGACGCCGTGCTGGTCAGTACCGTGCGCACCGTCGCCAACCAGCTGGGCAACCCTGGGGGCGTGGTCAACGTCGACGTGTCGCTCAAAGGCCTCACCGAGATCGTCCAGCAGATCAAGCTGGGCGAAAGCGGCTACTTGCTGCTGGTGGAAAACAACGGCAACGTATTGGTCGACCCCCGTGACGCCAAGCACAACTTCAAGCAACTGGCGAGCTTTGGCGACGGGTACGCCGAGCTGGCCAAGCACGGCAAGGGGCTGGCCGAAGTGGAGCTCAATGGCGTGCGCTACATGGCCAACATCTACCCGGATGAACAGCTGGGCTGGACCTTGATCGGCCTGATCGAGCAAAGCGAAGTGATGCAGACCACCACCCGCCTGACCTGGCTGATCGGCATCGTGGCCGTGGTGCTGGCTGCGCTGTTCGCCGTGGTTGGCGCCACCTTCGCCAAGCTGATCGTGCGTCCGATCAACAGCGTCACCAGCGGCCTGGAAGATATCGCCCAGGGCGAAGGCGACCTGACCCGCAACCTGGAAATCCGTGGCCGTGACGAAACCGCGCAACTGGCCAACTGGTTCAACCAGTTCCTCGGCGCCATTCGCAGCCTGATCCAGCACATCGGTACTGCCGCCAGCAAGATCCTCAGCACTTCCAGCAGCTCGACCCGGGTTTCCAGCGACATGGCCGAAGCCGCAGGCCGCCAGCGCGAAGCAGTGGACATGGTCTCCACCGCCTTCCACGAAATGGTCGCCACCGCCAACGAAGTGGCTCGCTCCTGCAGCCAGGCGGCGCAGTCGGCCGACAGCGGCCAGCAACAGGCACGCGAAGGGCAGCAGCAGATCGATGCCGCAGTACACAGCGTCGACCGCCTGAGCCAGGAGATCGAACAGTCGGCGCAGTCGATCCAGCAGTTGGAGCGTGACAGCAACGCCATCCAGTCGATCCTCGGCACCATCCGCTCGATTGCCGAGCAGACCAACCTGCTGGCGCTCAATGCCGCCATTGAAGCGGCCCGTGCCGGCGAGCAGGGCCGTGGCTTTGCCGTGGTCGCCGACGAAGTGCGTGCGCTGGCCAAGCGGACTGCCGACTCCACCGCCGAGATCGACGGCCTGCTGGGCAACCTGGCCAGCCGCACCGCCGAAGTGGCCGCACAGATGCACGCCAGCCTGGAGGTTTCGCAGCAGTCGGTGAGCCGCATCGGCCTGGCCCGTGACAGCTTCGGGCAGATCCGCGAGTCGGTGGATGTGATCCGCGACATGAACACCCAGATCGCCACGGCGGCCGAAGAGCAGCACCAGGTGGCCGAGGACATCAACCGGCACATCAGCCAGATTCACGGCGATGCGCAGCTGGTGGCGGAACTTGCCCAGGCGGCGCGGGTGGATTCGGAGAGCCTGGCCGGGTTGTCCAATGAGCTGGATGCACTGGTGCGCAGGTTCCGTACCTGATGTGTTGCCTGTGCCGGCCTCTTCGCGGGCATGCCCGCTCCCACAGAATCACCGCAGCTTTGCAGGCTGTGGAGTACCTGTGGGAGCGGGCGTGCCCGCGAAGAGGCCGGCACAGGCGACCAATCACTAAAGCTTCAATTCTCCCGGCGTCGCGCCAAACAATTGCTTGAACGCCGCAATGTAAGCCGAGGTGGAGTCATACCCACACCCCAACGCCGCCTCGGTCACACTCTCCCCCGCCTCCAGCAGCGCCAGCGATGACAACAGCCGCATACGCTGCCGCCAGTTGCGAAAGCTCAAACCCGTCTCCCGCTGGAACAGCCGCATCAGCGTCTTCTCCGAACACCCCAACTCCCGCGCCCACTGCTGCAAGGTCTGCGGCTGGTCCGGTGCAGCGATCAGGCCATTGCACAGCGCCAGCAACCCCGGGTGCCGTGGCAGTGGCAGCGAAAAACCGACCTCGGGCAGCGTGCGCAACTGGTCGAGCAGCACCGCCACCAGCCGCGCCTCGGCGCTGTCACCCTCCGGGTAGTCTGCCGGGAACAGGCAGAACTGCTTGATCAGTTCGCGCGCCAGCGGGGTCACTTCCAGCACACGGCACTGTTCCGGTGCCCATGGGCAGGCATCCCGGCGCACGTACAGGCTGCGCATTTCGGCCTGCATCGAGGTGACCACCTCATGTTCGGCATCGGCTGGTATCCACACGCCCCACTGAGGCGGAGCGAAGTAGCTGCCCTCGTGGGTATACACCCCGAGGACGCCGCTGATCGCGTAGGAGAACTGCACCCAGTCGTGCTGGTGGCGGGTGGTCCAGGAGCCGGCGCCGAGGCTTTCGGCACGGGCATAGAGCGGCCTGGGCAGGTGGTCCAGCGCCGGGATGGCGCGGGGGTGTCCGATGATCGGCATGGCGGCTTCTTGTAGTTCTGATCAGACAAGCCTAACAGTTGATTCATGGTCAAGTCAGGCGCGCTCCCACAGGGTTTGCCTCAGCGCTCTACGATAACCGTCACCCCCTGCCCACCCGCCGCGCAGATCGAAATCAGCCCTCGCCCCTTCCCCGCCCTCGCCAGCAACTTGGCCAGGTTGGCCAATATCCGCCCCCGGTGGCGGCAAACGGGTGCCCGGCCGCCAGCGAACTGCCCTTGACGTTGAGCTTGCTGCGGTCGATCGCCCCGAGCGGCGCATCCAGCCCCAACCGTTCGCGGCAATAATCGGCATCTTCCCAGGCCTTGAGCGTGCATAGCACCTGGGCAGCAAAGGCTTCGTGAATCTCGTAATAGTCAAAGTCCTGCAGCGTCAGGCCATTGCGCGCCAGCAGCCGCGGCACCGCATACACTGGCGCCATCAATAGCCCTTCGCGTCCCGTAACGAAATCCACCGCAGCGGTTTCGCCATCGACCAGATACGCCAGCACCGGCAGCCCCTGCTGCTCGGCCCATTCCTCGCTGCCCAGCAACACCAGCGAAGCGCCATCGGTCAGCGGTGTGGAATTGCCCGCCGTCAGCGTGCCCTGCCCGCTGCGATCGAAGGCCGGCTTGAGCCGGGCCAGTTGCTCCAGGTTCAGGTCGGGGCGCAGGTTGTTATCACGGGTCAACGACAGAAACGGCGTCAGCAGGTCATCCTGCCAACCTTCGGCGTACGCGGCAGCCAGCGCCTGGTGGCTGAGCAGCGCCAGCTCGTCCTGTTCGGCACGGCCAATGCGCCAGGCCTGGGCCATGCGTTCGCAATGCTCGCCCATCGACATCCCGGTGCGCGGTTCACCGTTATGCGGCAATTCGGGTTTCAGGTGGTGGGGGCGCAGCTTGAGGAACGGCTTGAGCCGCTCGCCCAGGCTTTTGCCACGGTTGGCTTGCAGCAGGATGTGGCGCAAGCCTTCGTTGACCGCAATCGGCGCATCGGAGGTGGTGTCCACGCCGCCGGCAATGCCACAGTCGATCTGCCCCAGGGCAATCTTGTTGGCCACCAGCAGCGCCGCCTCCAGCCCGGTGCCGCAGGCTTGCTGGATGTCATAGGCCGGCGTCTGCGGCGACAGACGCGAGCCTAACACGCACTCACGGGTCAGGTTCATGTCACGCGAGTGCTTGAGCACCGTACCGGCCACCACCTCCCCCATGCGCAACCCATGCAAGCGGTAGCGTTCGACCAGCCCTTCAAGGGCGACAGTGAGCATCGCCTGGTCGCTGGCCGTGGCATAGGCACCATTGGAGCGGGCGAAGGGAATTCGGTTGCCGCCCAGGATCGCGACCCGGCGAAGTGAACGCATGCGCTTGTTCCTCCTGAAACAATTTGATCCGTACAGCCTAGGTGTTTTTACCGCATTCGAACGACCTTGCCACAAAGTTGGTCCACACTTTCAAGCTTGCCTTCCGGGAGACCCACTCATGAGCGATCGCTACCTCGGCTTTGCCAACTCCAACCTCGGCCGCCGTCTTGTGGATGCCCTTGGCCTGCCACGCCCGGCGCCGCTGGAGCGCTGGCAGACAGGCCGCCTGCGCCCGGTCGAAGGTGCTCTGGTACTGGGTGGCGGGGCACTGGCGAGCCAGGTCGAAGCCATTGCCCCGTGCCTGACCGACACCCTTTACAGCTTCAATACCGACAACCTCAAGGCCGAGGCATGGGTAGCTGGCCTGGGACCGAAGATCAAGGCCGTGGTATTCGATGCCAGTCACCTGTCCGACAGCGACGCGTTGAAGCAGTTGCGCGAATTTTTCCAGCCACTGCTGCGCAGCCTGGCGCCGTGCGCCCATGTGGTGCTGCTGGGCCGTGCGCCAGAAAGCCTCGACAACCCGTTGGCCAGTATCGCCCAACGGGCCCTGGAAGGCTTCGGCCGCTCGCTGGCCAAGGAACTGCGCAACGGTGCGACCGCGCAGTTGCTATATGTCGGCCCCGGCGCGGAAGACCAGCTGGAAGGCGCCCTGCGCTTCTTCCTCTCGCCCAAAAGCGCCTTCATCTCCGGCCAGGTGCTACGCCTGCAAGCCTGCGCCAGCCAGGTCAAGGACTGGACACGGCCTCTGGCTGGCCGCCGCGCCCTGGTGACGGGCGCCGCGCGCGGCATTGGTGCCGCCATAGCCGAAACCCTGGCGCGGGACGGCGCCGACGTACTGCTGCTCGATGTGCCGCAGGCCAGCCAGGACCTCGATGCCCTGGCCGCGCGCCTGGGCGGCAAGGCGCTGCCCCTGGACATCTGCGCCAGCGACGCGGCAACGCAACTGCTCGCGGCCCTGCCCGACGGCATCGACATCGTGGTGCACAACGCCGGCATCACCCGTGACAAGACCCTGGCCAACATGACCCCGGAATACTGGGACGCGGTGCTGGCGGTCAACCTCAAGGCACCGCAGCTGCTGACCCAGGCGCTGTACGACAACGGCGCCCTGGGTGAAAACGCGCGCATCACGCTGCTGGCCTCGGTCAGCGGCATCGCCGGCAACCGCGGGCAGGCCAACTATGCCGCGAGCAAGGCCGGGCTGATCGGCCTGGCCCAGGCGTGGGCGCCCCGGCTCGCCGAGCGCGGCGGCAGCATCAATGCCGTGGCCCCCGGCTTCATCGAAACCCACATGACCGCCGCCATGCCCATGGGCCTGCGCGAGGCCGGGCGACGCTTGAGTTCGCTGGGCCAGGGCGGCCGCCCGCAGGATGTCGCCGAAGCCATCGCCTGGCTCAGCCAGCCGGGCTCCGGGGCAGTCAACGGCCAGGTGCTGCGGGTATGCGGCCAGGCCTTGATGGGGGCTTGAACATGAGCCGACACTGGCACGACCTGCACAGCCCGGCTTCGCGCGCCAACCTGTACCTGCGCGCGGTCAGCAAGCGCACCATCAGCGGCGCTCATCTGCCGGACGACGGCCTGCGCTGTTTCATCCGCGTCCAGCCGGGCAACCTGGCCGCCTATCGACGGTTGTGCCACTTCACCGACGATGGCCGGCTACCGGGGACTTATCCCCATGTCATGGCATTCACGCTGCAGTTGCAATTGATGACCGCGCCAGACTTCCCCTTCCCGCTGCTCGGCCTGGTGCACCTGCACAACCGCATCGAAGTGGTGCGCCCACTGGGCGGTATCGAAGGGCTGCGCTTTGCGGTGTATGCGGCCAATCTGCAAACACATGCCAAGGGCGGCACCTTCGACCTGGTTACCGAAGCCGAAGACGGCATCGGCCTGATCTGGCGCGAGACCAGCCGTATGCTGGTGCGCGGGCTGAAGCTGGAAAGCGAGGCAGGCGAACCTGCCGAGGACGAGCCACAAGCATTACCAGAGGCGAGCCGCTGGTACGCCGACAAGGATATCGGCCGGCGTTATGCCAAGGTCTGCGGGGACTACAACCCGATCCACCTCAGCGCCGCCAGTGCTCGGCTGTTCGGCTTCCCCACGGCCATTGCCCATGGCATGTGGAGCAAGGCCATGGCCCTGGCAGCACTGCGCGGGCACCTGCCGCACAGTGGCTATGCCTTCGAGGTGGATTTCCGCAAACCGGTGCGGTTGCCGTCGGAGGTGGTGCTAGGTGCCAGTGAGGCGGGGGCTGCGGGTGAGCTGCGGCTGGATGGGCATGGAGGGGTGCTGCATATGGTCGGGCGCTGGGCTCGGCTTTAGGCCCCTTGCTTTGCATCGGGCCTGCGCAGAAGCTATGCAGCATTAGGAGACCCCCGATGAACCTGCAAGAACTCACCCAACGCCTGCACCAGATCCGCGACAACAACGACTGGCGCGGCTTCCACAGCCCGAAGAACCTGGCCATGGCCGCCAGCGTCGAAATGGCCGAGCTGGTGGAAATCTTCCAGTGGCTGAGCGAGGACCAATCGCGCCAGTTGCCCGCCGACCAGCTGGCCCACGCCGGCCAGGAAATCGGCGATGTGGTGCTGTACCTGTTGCTGCTGTGCAGCGAGCTGGGCCTGGACATGGACCAGGTGGTGCGGGCCAAGCTGGCCGACAGCGAGAGGCGCTTCGCCTGATGAACGACCGTCACTTCGATGAGCTCGCCACCCGCTTTGCCGAGAAGATCTACGGCGGTGCCAAGGGCGCGATCCGCCTGGCCGTGTTGCAGGCCGACCTGGCCGAAGCCCTGCCCGACCGCCCGCTGCGCATTCTCGACATCGGTGCCGGGTTGGGCCACATGGCCTTGTGGCTGGCCCAGCGCGGCCACCAGCTGACCCTGGCCGAACCCGCCGCGCCGATGCTCGACGGCGCACGGGCGCGCTTTGCCGAAGCCGGCCAACCGGCCACCTTCATCCAGGCCCCCTGGCAAGACCTGCTCGGCCAGCTGACCGAACCCTACGACCTGGTGCTATGCCACGCCGTCCTTGAATGGCTGGCCGAGCCGGAAAGCATCCTGCCAGTGCTGCACCAGCTCACCGCCCCCTCCGGGTGGCTGTCCCTGGCCTTCTACAACCGCGACGCACTGGTCTATCGCAACCTGCTCAAGGGCCATTTCCGCAAGTTGCGCAGCAATCGGCTGGAAGGTGAAAAGCAGAGCCTGACCCCACAAAAACCGCTTGATCCACGCGAACTCAGGGCGCAACTTGAGCCTATGTGGCAGGTTGAAAGCGAAAGTGGCGTGCGGGTGTTCCACGACTACATGCCCAAGGAATTCCAGGGCAAGGCCGAGCTGCTCGACCTGCTGGAAATGGAACTGGCCTACCGTCGCCACCCCAGCTTCGCCGGGCTCGGCCGCTACCTGCACTGGGTCTGCCGCCCTCGCTGAACCACCCGCCGGGAGGAATACATGCCATACCGTCTGTTGTGCCTGGCCGTGCTGCCGCTTGCCCTGGCTGGCTGCCAGGGCAGCAACCCGTATGTGGCCAGCAGCCGCCCGTTGCCACCGGCCCCTGCCCAGGCGGCCACTACCTTCGATGCCAGTGCCTATCCGGCACCCACCCGTGATTACGGCCACTATCGCAGCTGGAGCTGGCGCAATGGCCAGTTGCCCAGCGGCTCGGTCGATACCGACCCGGCGCAACTGGCCGATGCCGTCAGCGGCGCGCTCGACCAACACGGCCTGCGCCCCGCCCGGGGCAGCCCCGGCGACTTGCTGGTCAGCGCCGACATACGCCTGGAAAAGCGCTTGCGCCAGGTACGTGACTACGATGCCTACGACCCCTACTACGGCCCGTACCCCTACGGGGGGGTCGGCTATGGCGGCTACCGCCATGGCTATGGGGCCTATGCCAGCGTGCCCGTCGTGCGCACCTACGAGGTGCAGGTGATGGTGGTGCGTATCGACCTGTACGACGCCCGCAGCGGCCAGCCGGTATGGAGTGCCAGCGCCGAAAGCGGCAGCGACAAGGACTCGCCGCGTGAACGCGAAAGTGCCTTGCGCGATTCCGTGCACAAGGCGCTCAGCGGCTATCCTCCCAGTTGATATCTAACGGAGAACCATCATGTTGCGCCGTCTCCTTCTACTGTCATTCGCGTTATTGCTCGCCGCCTGCTCCAGCAATAACGTCCAGCAGGATTTCGATGCCAGCCGTGATTTTGCCGCCTACCGCAGCTGGGCATGGCAGGAGCCGGGGCTGCAGTACCGCCCGGACGACCCGCGAATCAAGAGCGACCTGACCGAGCAGCGCATTCGCCAGGCGGTCGCCGACCAACTCGACCAGCGCGGCCTGCGCCCGGTACAAGGTGGTGCGCGGCCCGACCTGACAGTGCGCGCCTACCTGATCGTCGAGCAGCGTCAGCAACAGATCACCACCCACTACGGCGGTGGCTGGGGGGGCTACTGGGGCGGTTACTGGGGTGGCCCGATGTACAACGAAACCCGCAGCGTCGACTACAAGGTCGCCACCATCCAGATCGACCTGTTCGATGGGCATGACAGCAAGCTGGTGTGGCGCGGCAGTGCCGAGCAGATCATGAACAACTACCCGCCGAGCCCCGAGGAACGCAACAGCGCAATCCACAACACCGTGACCAAGGTATTGGCCAACTACCCGCCGGGCAGCAGGAAGTAACCCCCAACGCGTTTATGCATGCGCCACAGTCCCTGTGGGAGCGGGTTCACCCGCGAAGAGAACGACGCGGTGCATGGCACCGGCCTTGCCGGTGTTCGCGGGTGAACCCGCTCCCACAAGGGTCGCCTGCGAGGCCTGTTTCAGCAGCGACAAAATCCGTCCCGGCCACGCCTTTTTGCCTTTCCACCCCACTCCCCCGCAGGTTCCCGTCTATCTTCACTTAAGGAAACCTGACTGACCGGGTAGATGTGTTCAACATTTGGGAAGGACGACCTGCCAATGCAAAGCATTGTTCTCCTGATGTGGCTTGCCTTGTGCTCCGAACAGGACGTGCGTCAACGCCAGATATCCAACATGCTCACCCTTGGCGTGGCTACCTGCGCCCTGGTCTGGCTGTTCGCCACCGGCCACAGCTGGATCGGCGCCGATGCCAGCGATGCCGGCTGGGCGCTGGCCATCGTCATGTTACTGACCCTGCCCGGCTACATGCTTGGACGTTTCGGTGCCGATGACGTCAAGCTGATGGGCGCACTGGCCTTGGCCACCAGCCCGCAATACGTGCTTGGTACCTTTATTGGCGCCGGTGTCAGTGTGCTGCTGTGGCTGCTCACCCGCCGGCGTCTGTGGACCTTGCTCAACCCAAAGGTGAAAAAACGTTTGCAGGCCCTGACCGAGGAAATGGGCGACAAGCAGGCCTTTGTCCCCTATGTGCTGACCGGCTTTCTTTTGACAGCTGTCTGGATCCAATGAATTTGCCTGTGGTCCGATGCCTTGTACATACCTTGTACATATTCGCGTGGTGCGGCTATTTTTAAGCTGCCAGAGCGTCTGGCCCCGGGAGCAGGGCCGTATACGAACAGGGAGTGGATCGTGACCAGACCAGTGAGTGAATTGAAGATTCTAGTGGTAGATGACCAACCGGTCATTGTCGAACAGCTGTGTGAATTCCTCGAAACCAAGGGCTATGTCTGCGTACCAGCCCATTCAACTGACGAAGCCATCGAGCGCTATGCGGCAGACCCGGCCATCGGCCTGCTCATCTGTGACCTGCATATGCCGGAACGAGATGGCATCGAACTGGTGCGAGCCTTGAAAGGGGTCGACCGCAGCCAGCGCATGTTCGAAGCCATCATGTTGACTGGGCGTGCCGAGAAACAGGACGTGATCCGCGCGTTACGCGAAGGCTTTGCCGACTACTACCAGAAACCGATGGACCTCGATGAACTGCTGGAAGGCGTACGTCGGCAGGAAGAGGCGTTGCTGGAGCGCCAGCGCAACTTCCGCGACCTTGGCGGATTGAATCAGCGCCTGCAGGAACTGGCCGAGTCGATTGACGAGCTCTACCAGGATCTGGAAAGAGCCCGGGGCCAAGGTACTCACCGGCGTGCCACAGATGTGGAAGAAAGCGAAAGCGAGCTGCCAGCGGCGTTCGAGAAGCTGTCGCCACGCCAGCTGGAAGTGGCGCGCCTGGTGAGCAAGGGCAAGACCAACTACCAGATCGCCTGTGAGCTGGGCATTACCGAGAACACCGTGAAACTGTATGTGTCGCAGGTGCTGCGCCTGACCCACATGCACAACCGCACCCAGCTGGCACTGGCGCTGACGCCCAGCTCTTCGCCGATGCATCAGCGATTTACCACCCATTGAGTGCCTTGCAGCCAATCACGACACCTGTGGGAGCGGGCGCGCCCGCGAACACCGGCACAGCCGGTGCCGTGCACCGCGTTGGACTCTTCGCGGGCATGCCCGCGCCCACAGCGCCCCCTTACAACTGAACGCCAACAGTCAGAGTCAGCCGAGGCCTACGGTCCAGGCTATCCAATGCCACATCCGCCAGAGGCTTGGCCACCTCCAGCGCCACATTGAACAAGCGCCCATCGCCCAACCGCACACCAAGCGCCGCCGAGGCCAGATGGGCGTCCTCCACCGGCCCGCGGTTGTGCCAGGCCTGCGCCGTATCCAACACCACATAGGGCTGCACCAGCGCCAGCCAGCTATCACGAACGCTGTAGTTCAACTCGTAAGCCACACCCCAGCCCTTGTCCCCGTCCGCCTGGTCACGCGGGTAGCCACGGCCGAAGTTCTGCCCGCCAAACCCCGCACGCTCGCTGTCGGGCAAGCGGTCATCACTCCAGTACAACGCCCCGGACACCACTCCCTGCCAGCTATCGAGCAACGCATCACTCTGCAACCCTGAAAGCCGCAACCGCAGAAAATCCAGATCGTAGCCGGCGTCACTGCGCGCCCCCAGGTAATCCAGCCCCTGATAGACCCCGACACTGGCGATACGCAAACGCCCCGCTTCCACCTTGCGCCAGTCGCCCTCGAATGACAGCGCACGCACATAGGTGTCGTAGTCCCGGGCCAATGGCAACCCATCCACCCGGTCTTCGAAGTGCTCACTGACCGAATACACCTGCCCCTGCACCACCATCCATTCATCCGGCCTGACGATCACCGGCTGGCGCAGGCCGATCGCATAGCGGTCGCTGTCGCGCTTGCGGGTGATGTCGCGGCCATCGTCCAGACGAATACGCGTGCCGGGTTCGCTGCGGTAGCGCGAAGCCGACAGCAGCAACTGGCTGCCGCCCGCGTCCAGATACTGGCTGTAGGCCAGACGCTGGTAATGCACCTGGTCATCCCCCGGTGGCAGCAACAGGCTGGCCTCGATCTGTTCGGCAAAGCGGGTCTGGGCGTGGCTGGTTGCCGTCAACAGCGCCTGCGCGTCGTCGCGGTTGCCATCGACCACGGTAACCGCAGCGCTGAACGGCTTGCGCCGCGCATGCACGGTCAACCGAGCGGCGCCATCAGCGGTTTGCGCCACGGCCAGCTGCGGCTCTATCGTCACCCCCGGCAGGCGCTCGGCCAGGCCCAGGTAGCGCTCCAGCGTTTCCCGGGTGAGCGGGCGCTCGGCGGCAAGCCGCTCCAGCAACTGGTGCAGATAGGTGCTGGCCGGGCCAATATCGCCATCCACGCGGTAATCACGGATATAGCCTTCGACCAGCACCACATTGACCCGGCCATCGGCCACCTCCTGCGGCGGCAGGTAGGCGTACGACAACAGGTAGCCTTCCTGCCGATAGCGCTGGGTCAGGCGCGCGGTGTATTGCTGCAGTTCGCCCAACGTGGTCTGACGCCCGATCAGCGGCTGATAGTGTTCGCGCAGGTCGCTCAAGGGGAACACCGTGCCACCTTCGAAGCGCACTTTATGCAGCACCAACGGGGTATTCGCAGGCGCCCACGCGGGGCTGTCGCCATCCGCCACGCCCAGCTGCAGGTGAGCGCTGACCGGGCGGTAGGCATCTATCGGCAGGTTGGCGCCGGGCAGGCGACGTTCGTACTCATGGCTGTCGAGAAAACCCGGCAAAGGTTCGGCATGGGCCGCAAGCGCCCAAGGCAGCAACAACAGGGGCACGGCCAGAGGACGCATAGGGCGCTCCATGTTCCCTTGGGTTGCGGGGCGCCAGCCGGTCACACCCGTTACCTGCAAGCGTAGGTGCTGCCTCGGTCCTCGTCGAACGGCTACTCGCTGACCTGGAACGCCACGCGCGCCGTCTCGCCGCTTTCATCCAGCGCGCTGATTTCAGCCTGGCCTACCTGCTGGAAACGCACCAGCAGGCTGTCCTGGCCTTGGGTTTCGCCCAATGGCTGGCCGTTGAGGAACCACCAGCGCCGCCCGCCACCGCCCAGCGCCGACACATGCAGTTGCAACGGTTCGCTGCTGGTGGCCGGGCGGCGCAGGTTGTCGCCCGCGCGCACGCCCACGATCGACAGCGGTGGCGCGCTGGCCGGCAGCTGCGGCGGGCAGGCCGGGTCGATGGCCGGCAGGCGCGCCGCACGCCGCTCGACGCGTGGCAGCCAAGGCTCCAGCGGGGCCGGCCAGAGGGCGATGTCGCGGGCCTTGGCGCCCGGGCAACTGCCATCGACGCGCAGCCCCTGGTCGTTGACCCACACGCTTTCGCGCAGGCCCAGGCCGAGTGGCTGGTCGGCGGCCTGCAGGGTTGGCGGCGTGGTGCCATCCAGAGTCCAGGCGAAACGCTGACGCCGGCAGTTGGGATCCTGCTTGTTCATCGGCTGGCCCAGCGGCCAACAGATTGCGGCCACGCCGACATTCGCCGGCACCCGCTCCACCGGCACGCTGATGCCACGCTGGCTGTCACGGTTGCTCAACAGGTCGTGCACCTGCAGCATCAGCGGCGCTGCCGAAGCCAGCCCGAATTGCCCGGGGACCGGCGTGCCGTCGGGGCGGCCGATCCATACGCCGATCAGGTAGCGCGGGCCCACACCAATCGACCAGGCATCGCGAAAGCCATAGCTGGTGCCGGTTTTCCAGGCCAGTTGCGGGCGCTGCACCAGTTCGGCATGCGGGTCGCGGTCGGGACGTGCCTGGCCGCTGAGGATGCGCCGGATGATCCACGCCGCCCCCGGTGACAGCAGGCGCCGTTCCAGTAACGGGTCCTGCGGTTGCAGGCGCACTCGCGCACTGTTGCCACCCCGCGCCAGCGCAGCGTAGCCACCCACCAGGTCCTCCAGGCGACTGCCCGCGCCCCCCAGGATCAACGACAGGTTGGGCTCGGCCAGGGGCGGCAGTATCAACGGCATGCCCGCCATGCGCAGTTGCGCGGCAAAGCGTTTCGGGCCGTAGGCCTCCAGCAGCTGCACCGCCGGCAGGTTGAGCGACAGCGCCAGCGCCGAACTGGCCGATACCGGCCCGCTGAAGCCCATGGAGAAGTTACCGGGGCGGTAGTCGCCATAGCGTCGCGGCACATCCTGCAGCAGCGACTCGGAATGGATCAGGCCGTCATCCAGCGCCATGCCGTAGAGGAACGGCTTGAGCGTGGAGCCGGGCGAGCGCAACGAACGCACCATGTCGACATGCCCGAAGCGGCGCTCGTCGGCCAGGTCGATCGAGCCCAGGTAGGCACGCACCGCCATGGTTTGCGCCTCGACCACCAGGATGGCGGCGGAGGTGCGCTCCGGCAGCCGTGCGCGCCAGCCCAGCAGCAGGTCTTCGAGGCGCCGCTGCAGCGCGGCGTCGAGCGTGGTGCGGATCAGCGGCGGGCTGTCGCTGCTGTTCAGGCGCCGGGCCAGCAGCGGCGCCAGGGCCGGTTCCTGACGTGGCGCCAGCAGCAGCGGTTCTTCGGCTGCCTCACGGATTTGCTGTGCCGGCCACACCTGGTATTCGGCCAGGCGTTGCAGCACCTTGTCCCGGGCGCGCTGGGCACGTTCGGGGTGGCGGTCCGGACGCAGGCGGCTGGGCGCCTGGGGCAGTACGGCCAGCAGCGCCGCTTCGGCCGGGGTCAGGTGCATGGGCGACTTGCCCAGGTAGGCCCAGCTGGCGGCTGCCACGCCCTGCAGGGTGCCGCCGAAGGGCGCGCGGTCCAGGTAGATCTGCAGGATTTCGCGCTTGGAAAAATGCCACTCCAGCTGCGCCGTGCGCCACAGCTGGCGCAGTTTGCCGGCCAGGGTGCGCTCATGCGGGTCGAGCAGGCGCGCGACCTGCATCGACAGCGTGCTGCCGCCCGACACCACACGCCCGCCGTGCAGGTTCAGCCAGGCAGCGCGGGCCAGGGCCAGCGGGTTGACCCCGGGGTGGCTGTAGAACCAGCGGTCCTCGTAGGTCAGCAGTGCCTGCAGATACAGCGGCGAAACCTCGTCGGGGCTGACCGGGTAGCGCCAAACGCCATCGGCATCGGCAAAGCGCCACAACGGCGTGCCGTCCTCGGCCAGCACCACCCGGGCCAGGTCGTCGCCGGGCATGGGCAGCGGCCAGAGGCGGTCGGCCAGCCACAACAAGCCGAACAACACGAGCATGCCGATCATAGTGGCACGCAACAGCCTGCCCGCACGGGTACGCGGCCGCGTTAAGCTTGGCATCGGGAACCGACCTGGCCAGGTGATGGCCAAAGGCTTGGGAACGGCAACCTCGCCGATTCGTTCATCAGGAAGCAACTATGCATGTAGAAGGTTTTTTCGAGTGGCTGGGCCAGGCGCTGGGGTCGTTGATCCGCTTCATCGTCGACGCATTGAGCGGGCTGTTCAACCTGCTGGCCAGTGCCGGTGGCAATTTCATCGATGGCCTGGCGCGCACGTTGGGCATGGAAACCTCGCTGCTCAGCATCCTCGCCCTGATCATCGGGCTGGTGCTGCTGTACTCGGCAATCCGCGCGTTCATGCGTGCCTCGATCATCCTCGGGATCATCTGGCTGCTGCTGGGGTTGTGGGTGATGAGCTGGGTAATACACTGACATTGAACTGCCCGGCGCGGACCTGTGGGAGCGGCCTTGTGTCGCGAAAGGGCTGCGCAGCAGCCCCGGGATTTCAGCTGCGCAGCCTGAATTGCCGGGGCCGCTGCGCGGCCCTTTCGCGACACAAGGCCGCTCCCACATAGCCCGCGCCTGACAGGCGCTTAGCGGGCTCTTACGGTCATCTCCCCTTGCCCATCCCCCACGGCCTGCAGGTTCGGCCGGTACATCGATTCGACTTGCGGCGGCGGCACGCGGTAGGTGCCCGGGGTCACCGCCCGCGCCAGGTACAGCAGGTGGGTGGTGCCGTAGCTGTCCAGCTTGAGCGCGGCGACGTAACGGTCATCGCGGTACTCCTGGTGCACCACACTGGCGTTCTGCATCGACTCGCGCCATTCCTTCACCGCACTGCTGGCGTTGTCCAGGCTGGCGGCACTCTGCGCCAGGTTCTGGTTTTCCAGCTCCAGACCTGCCGGTAGCAAATCCACCACCAGCGCATCCGGCACCCGGTCTTCAGCCTTGAGCGCCAGGTGCACCAGCACCAGGTCGCCACTGCGCAGGTTGTGCAGGTCCAGCGGCTGGCCATTCATGCCCAGGTACTCACGGCGGATCTGCATGCCGTTGCCACCGGCCGCAGGCGCCTGGCGAGGGTAACCCGACAGGGTCAGTTGCTGGTACAGCGTCTCGCTGCCCTGGTTCTGCACACTCAGCGGCGAGGCCAGCAACGGGCCTTCGAGCTTCATGCCGGACTCGGCATTGTTGAACTCGCGCACTTCGCCCGCGCTGTCCAGGCGCGCCTGCCACTGGCCTTCCGGCTTGCCCAACAGGCCACGGCCGGCCAGGAACAGCGCATTGCGCTCCTGGGTCGACAGCCAGCGATTGGCCGCCAGCTCATCCGCCAGGGCGAACAGACGCTGGTCGACCTGGCGGCTGGCCAGGTTGCTTTCCTGCAGCAGCGCCAGGATCAGTGCCTGGTCGCGCAGGGCGCTGCCATAGTCGGCCATCCAGCCTTTACCGCGGCTGATGCCCAGGCCCGCCTGCAGGGCCTGCTCGGCACGCGGCTTGTCGCCCATCTTGTCCAGCGCCACCGCCAGTTGTACCAGCGGCAGGCCAGAGCGGGCGTCGGCGCGGCGTTCGAACAGGCCACGCAGGGCACCCAGCGGCGCCTGCTGGCTGCGCGACAGTACCAACGCCGCGTAGGCCTGCACGGCGAAGCGGGTGTGTTCGGCGTTCTCGCTGTAGTCGACCTCGATCAGGTTGCGCTCCTGCAGGTAGCGCAGCAGGCGTTCGCTGGCCTTCTTCAGCGCTTCGGCCGGCACACCATAGCCTTGGTCACGAGCACGCAGCAGGAAGTCGGTAACATAAGCGGTCAGCCAGTACTCTTCTTCGCTGTCCGAGCTCCACAGGCCGAAGCTGCCGTTGTAGCGCTGCATGCCCAGCAGGTGCTCGATGCCCATCTCGATCTTGCGCTTGCGTACATCGGCCGGCTCGCCCTTGATGCCCAGGCGCTTGAGGCTGTCGGCATCGGCGTACAGCGACGGGTAGAGGCCGCTGGTGGTCTGTTCCAGGCAACCGTAGGGGTAGGCTTCGAGGGCACGGATCTGCTCGGCCAGGTTCAGCGGTGGCCGGCTCGACAAGGCCAGGCTGGCTTCCAGGCCAGCGGGTTCAAAGGCGGCCAGGTCTGCTTCAGGCAGGGTCCAAGGCTGGTCCTTCAAGGCCACGCGGTAATGCTTGAGCATCGCCGGGTAGGCCGGGCGCACGCCCAGCGTCCACTCACGCTCGAACGCGCCGGTCGGCTCGTTCGGCAGCTGCAGACCAGTGACCCGCACATGCACCTTGCCCTGCCCCAGGCCACCCTGGGCCTGTACCGGGATCATCAGCGTCGAGCGCTGACCTTCAGCCAGGGCAACGTTCTGCACGGCGTTGGCCGCCAGGCTCAGCTGCCCTTCGGTGCTGATTTCAACGTTCAGCTGCTGGGCACGGCCCGACAGGTTGGCCAGGTCCAGCGCCAGGCTGGTGCGGTCGCCACCGGCCAGGAAGCGCGGCGCCGAGAGCTCGGCAATCAACGGCGCAGCGACCACGGTCTTGCCTTCGGCCATGCCGAAGTGTTCCTCGGTCCAGGCCTGGGCCATCAGCCGCAGTTCGCCATTGAAGTCGGGGATATCGACCGTGGCCTGGCCCTCGCCCTTGTCGTCCAGGGTCACCGGCAGGCTTTGCTGGGCGACGATGGTCACCGTGGTATTGGGGCGCTTGCCACCCTTGGCCATCGCCGCGTCACCGCCGAACGCCAGGCTGGCCAGGCGGCCCTGGCCGGCTTCGATCAACTGGCCGTAGATATCCAGCTGGTCAGCACCGTAGGCCTTGCGCCCGAACAGGCTGGCGAACGGATCGGGGGTCTTGAAGTCGGTAATGTTGAGGATGCCCACGTCCACCGCCGACAACAACACATGCACCTGCTTGGGCACGCTGCCATCGGCATTTGCAGCCTTGACCTTCACCGTCAGCGGCTGTTTCGGGCGCATTTTCTCCGGCGCCTGCAGGCTCACCGCCAGCTTGCGCTCGGCGCGGTCCAGCGGCAGGTGCAGCACGCCCACCGCACGTTTCGGCGTGGCGTTGGCCTTGCGCTCGCCGGGGCGGATCACCAGCGCGCTGATGTACAGGTCGTGGCGCGCCCACTGCTTGTCCAGCTGCACGTCGAACGTCTTGCCCTCGGCGGGCACGTCGATCTCCTGCCACCACAGCGGGCCATCGCTGGACTCGATCATCAGGTAGCCACTGCCGGCTGCGGGCGGGGTGACGGTGACCTTGGCGGTAGCGCCGTCGGCGTAGGCCGGTTTGTCCAGCGCCAGCTTGACCTGGTCCGGCCGCACCGCACCGCCTTCGGCGTTGTCCTGGGCGCGGTAGCCGGCCCAGAAGCGCGCGCTGGACACCAGGCCAGTCTGTGGGTCTTCCACCTCGACACGGTACGGGCCCCATTCCACCTGGAAGCTCAGCTTGGCGGTGGAGCCGGCCTTGACGCTGACAGTCTCCTCGCTCTGGGTGAGGAACTTCTCGTTGTAGGCGTAGCTCCAGCCATCGCTCTGCGAGTAGTTCCAGTAGTAGTCGCGACGTTCGCGTACCAGGCGCACCTTGAGGTCGTTGGCCGCCAGCTTGTTGCCATCGCGGTCGGCCACCAGGAACTCGAACTCCACCGGCCCGTCACTGTCGGTTTCCTCACCGTCGAACAGGCCGCGCAGGCCTGGCAGGCGCTCGGCCGGCCAGATGGGTTGTTCCAGGCGCCGGGTGATCGGCCGGCCACCGGACTCCTGCAGGCTGGCCTGTACGGTCAGTTGCAGCGGCGAGCGGGCTTCGGCCCAGCGGCTTTCGATATCGACCACGGCCTTGCCGGCCTGGTCCAGGGTGACTTCGTCCAGCTCCAGGTCCTGGTTCAGCTCGGTTTCGGTGACCGAGCCGAACTGATAGCCCGGCAGCGCCGGCACCGCCTCGCGCAGCGGGCGAACATAGGCCTGGCCGCTCAGGCGGTTGCCGGCAGCCGGGGCGCCGTAGAGGTAACGGCCATTGACCTGGATGCGCGCATCCTGATCCGGAGCCAACGGTTTGCTGCTGCCCTTGAGTTCCAGCGCCAGGCGCTCGGGCAGGAAGTCTTCGACGAGGAATTCATACACCTGCTTGCGCCCGCCGCCCAGGTCGAGCAGCAGTTGCCAGCGGCCGGTCGGGGCCTCGCTGGCCAGCTGCAGCTGGTACTGGTACAGGCCGTTGCTGTCGGCTTCCCAGACGAACTTGCGGCTGACCTGCTCATCCGGGCGGCGCACTTCCACGCTCACCGGCTGAGCCTTGACCGGCTTGCCGTCCTGGTCGCGCAGCAGGCCGTTGAGCAACACCGTTTCGCCTGGGCGATACAGGTCACGCGGGCCGAAGATGAAGAACTGCAGCGGGTTGGCCTGCGGGCCGGTGATGTCGAACTCGGCCAGGTCCAGTGCCGCGCTGCTCAGGCGCAGCAAGGTGGTGTGCACACCCTGGGTGGCGATCAGGGTGTCGGCCTTGGGCGTGATCGGCAGCTGGGCGTGGCCATCGCTATCGGTGCTGGCCTGGGCCAGCAGCTTGCCCTTGTCGTCATGGATTTCCAGGTTGACGCCGTTCATCGCCTTGCCGCCCTCCAGGGCCTGGGCGAACACATCCAGGCGGTCGCGGTAGCGATGCGCGGACACACCGATGTCGCTGAGGGTGAACAGGGTCGCTGGCTGCGAGTAATCATAGGTGCCCGAGGCACGCATCACTGCCAGGTACACGCCTGGCTCCTGCAGCGGCTTGATGCCGGCGATTGGCAGCAGCACGGTTTCGCGGGTATTGCGTGCGGGGTTGAGATCGAAGCGGCCGCTGTAGACCAGCTCGGCCATCTCCAGGGTTTCCTTGGACTGGTAGTAGTACAGGCTGCTGTTGCGCCCCCAGTTGACCAGGAAGGTCGAGAGCATGTCCGGCTTCACGCGGAAGAACTCGACATCGACCTTGTCGACGTTGAGGGCAATCACCGGCAGGCCCTCGGCCAGGCGCGTGGGCAACAGCGATCCACGGCTGGCGAAGCCGATGGTCGGCTGCATGTCGCGGGTTTCCAGGCGGCTGACCGACTCGCTGTCCAGCTGCTTGCCGTTGACTGCCTGCAGGCCCTTGTCGACGGTCAGTACCAGCTTGCGCTGCGGCTCCAGATGGCGCAGGCGCAGCTCCATCTGGTTGTCGGAGAGTTCCCAGGCGCCGTCGAGCTTGCCTTTGACCGTGTCGACCAGGTGCACTTTGCTGGCGAAGTCCTGCTTGGCATCCAGCGGTGCGGAGAAGCTGATCGACAGCGTTGCAGCGCCATCGAGCTGCACTTCGGAAACATCCAGCACGGTGAGCTCGCGGCCCTCGTAGCGCTTGGCGAGTACGGCCGGGTCTTCGCGCTCGGGCGCCGGGGTGGCGGCGGGCGCAGTGGCCGCCGGCTTTTCGGCTGGCGCCGGTTTGTCAGGCGTCGAAGAGTCACAGGCACTGAGCAAAGCCAGCGCGCAGGCCAGCAACAATCCTTTGTTGAACATGGAGTAGAACTCTTTGGCAGCATGTACGTTGAGGGCAGCAACTATAGCGCAACTATGGTCGCGCGAATTGGCTACATGGCCGGTACACTGCTGGCAATTTATAAAAGCGGGGGCGCTTCGCACCCCTTTCGCGACGCAAGGCCGCTCCCACAGGTACTGCACAGGCTTCCGGTTTGGGCGCCCCCCTGTGGGAGCGGCCTTGCGTCGCGAAAGGGCTGCGAAGCGCCCCCAGGATTTCCCAGGACACCCGATGACCTCACTGACCACCGACTGGCAGCACCGCCCCACCCACCACAAGGTCTGGGCCCTGGCCGCGCCGATGATCCTGTCCAACATCTCCGTGCCGCTGGTAGCCCTGGTCGACAGCACCGTCATCGGCCACCTCCCCCACGCCCACCAGCTTGGCGCCGTGGCCGTGGGGGCCACGCTGTTCACCTTCATGGTCGGCCTGATGGGTTTCCTGCGCATGGGTTCCACCGGCTTCGCCGCCCAGGCCGCCGGCCGTGGCGATGGTGCTGCGTTGCGCCAGGTGCTGGTGCAAGGGCTGCTGCTGGCGGTCGGTTTCGCCCTGCTGATCGGCCTGCTGGCCCTGCCCTTCAGCCAGTTGGCGCTGCACGCGATGCAACCCAGCACGGCCCTGCAGCAAGCCACCGAAGACTTCTTCCACACCCGCCTGCTCGGCCTGCCTGCGGCACTGGCCAGCTACGCGCTGGTCGGCTGGTTCCTCGGCACGCAGAACGCCAGGGCGCCACTGGCCATCCTGCTGACCACCAACCTGCTGAACATCGCCTTGAACCTGTGGTTCGTGCTTGGCCTGAACTGGGGCGTGCTGGGTTCGGCGCGGGCGTCGGTGATTGCCGAATGGAGCGCCGCCCTGCTCGGCCTGGCCCTTACCCGCCCGGCCTTGCGCGCCTACCCGGGGCAGATCGTGTGGGCGGCGCTCAAGCGCCGGCAGGCCTGGCGGCCGCTGCTGGCGGTGAACCGCGACATCTTCCTGCGCAGCCTGGCGCTGCAACTGGTGTTCCTGCTGATCACCGTGCAGGGCGCACGCCTGGGCGAAGCCACCGTGGCGGCCAATGCCCTGCTGCTCAACGGCCTGCTGCTGACCGCTTATGCGCTTGACGGGTTGGCACATGCGGTGGAGGCCCTGTGCGGCCATGCCATTGGCGCCCGCGACCGCGACACATTGCGCCGCTCGCTGGTGGTGGCCTGTGGCTGGTCGCTGATCACCAGCCTGGGGTTTGCCGGCTTGTTCCTGCTGGGAGGGCACCTGTTCATCGATTTGCAGACCGACATCGAGAGTGTGCGGGCAGCGGCTTATCCGTACCTGCCGTACCTGGCATTGCTGCCGTTGATTGCGGTGTGGAGTTACTTGCTGGATGGGCTGTTCATTGGTGCGACCCGGGCGCGGGAGATGCGCAATGCGATGTTGCTGTCGGTGCTGATTGCGCTGCCCCTTGGGGTGGTCATGAGCGGATTTGGCAACCATGGGTTGTGGTTGGCCTTTCTCGGATTCATGGCGTTACGGGCGGTGACGTTGGGGTGGGTGGGGTGGCGGTTGCAGGAGAAAGGTGAGTGGATTCAGTAATGCCGCGGCCGCTTTGCGGCCCATCGCGACGCAAGGCCGCTCCCACATTGATCGGCGGACGCAGGACTTTGTGGGAGCGGCCTTGTGTCGCGAAATGAGGGCGAAGCCCTCACCTGCTGACTCACAGCCACACACAATCCCAATGTGGATACTCGCCAGCCCGCTTTACCAGGCCAGCCCGAATCGGGTTTGCAATGATGTAGCGGGCGACGGCCCTCACATCCTCCTCGCGGCGCAAAGCCCGGTCATGAAAGCTGGTCTGCCAGATATGCCGCCTGTCGGCCCCTACCTTGTACAGCGCACAACTGCTTCTGGACTTGAACTCGCACATCAGCCTACTCAGGCTCGACGGCCCAAGCTCAACAAGCCAGTGAAGATGATCCGGCATCAAGACCCACGCCAGAGATCGACACGCCTTGCACTCTTCGCTGAGCCGTAATTGCTGGATAACTGTTCTGGCGAACAAAAAGTCTTTGAACAACGGTGTTCGGTTGCGAGTGGTTGTGGTGAGCAGGTAGAGACGCCCTGGTTCGGACACTCGGCCACTACGTAAACGATGGGAGCCGGGACTTTCCATGTCATCCTCCTTTGAACATTGCATTCAAAGGTAGCGGCGCTGATGTGACAGGCGAGGACTGGACCATTACCAGGTATGACGCGGTGAGGGCTTCGCCCTCATATCGCGACGCAAGGCCGCTCCCACAAAAAAGGCAGGAGCGGCCTGGCGGTTACGACGACAGGTACGAAGACCGGGTCAACCCCAGGCGCAAGGCATCCAGATACTGGGTCCGCTCACGCGCAGTGATCTTGGCGCTGGCCACCTTGTCACGGTAGTGGGTCATCAACTCCTCCGGCGACAGGTGCACGTAGCGCAGCATGTCTTCGATGGTGTCGTGGGTCTCGATACCGGCGTGGTACACGCTACCGTCGGCGTTCTGGTAGATGTTCACCGAATCGGTGTCACCGAACAGGTTGTGCATGTCACCGAGGATTTCCTGGTAGGCACCGACCAGGAACACACCCAGCAGGTAGTCCTCGCCCTCCTTCACCGCATGCACCGGCATGCTGGTCTCGATGCTCTGCTCGTCGACGTACTGGTTGATCTTGCCGTCGGAGTCGCAGGTCAGGTCCTGCAGCACGGCACGACGCATCGGCTCTTCGTCCAGGCGGTGCAACGGAATGATCGGCAGTACCTGGCCGATGGCCCAGGTATCCGGCAGGCTCTGGAACACCGAGAAGTTGCAGATGTACTTGTCGGCCAGCTTGTCGTTCAGCTCGTCCAGCACCTGACGGTGCGAGCGCTGGCGGGCTTTCAGCGAGTTGTGCAGGCGGCGGCACACGGCGAAGTAGCACTGTTCGGCCAGGGCCTTCTCGGCCAGGCTGATCTTGCCATCGGCATACTGCGCAGCCACGTCACCCAGGTAGTGGGTAGCGCGCCAGTAGGTCTCGGTGACCATCTCGATGTCGGTCGGGCCGAGCAGGTCGACCAGCCACTGCACGGTCTCGGGCAGGGCTTCCTTGTTCTCGATGGTCGGCACGTCGTCGTTGTGCTTCTCGACGTCGGTCACCTGGATCACCAGCATGGCGTGGTGCGCGGTCAGCGAACGGCCACTCTCGGAGAAAATGTGCGGGTGCGGCAGGCCCTGCGCGTCGCAGAACTCCTTGAGCATGCCCACCACCACGCCGGCGTAGTCGTCCATGTCGTAGTTGATCGAGCTGGCATTGCGCGAGTGGGTACCGTCGTAGTCCACACCCAGGCCACCGCCAACGTCGATGTGGTCGACCGGCAGGCCCAGCGCACGCAGCTCACCGTAGTAACGGATGGCTTCCTTGAAGCCGTGCTGGTAGTCGGCCAGGTTGGCGATCTGCGAGCCCATGTGGAAGTGCAGCAGGCGGATACCCTGGTCCAGGCCGGCATCGCGGAAGCGCTGCACCACCGAGATCAGCTGGGCGGCGGACAAGCCGAACTTGGACTTTTCGCCACCGGTGTCGGCCCACTTGCTCGAGGCCAGCGACGACAGGCGCACGCGCAGGCCGACCTGCGGCTTGACCTTGAGCTCGGCAGCCTCGTCGATCACCAGGGCCACTTCCGACTCTTTCTCGATGACGATGAACACATTGTGGCCGAGCTTCTGGCCCATCAGCGCCAGGCGGATGAACTCGCGGTCCTTGTAGCCGTTGCAGACGATGGTGCCGCCTTTCGGCGCCAGCGCCAGCACTGCCAGCAGCTCAGGCTTGGAGCCGGCTTCCAGGCCAATGGAGACGTTCTGCGTGGCGATGATGTTCTCCACCACCGCTTCCTGCTGGTTGACCTTGATCGGGTACAGCGCGGTGTACTTGCTCTGGTATTCCAGGCGCGCGATGTTGGCGTCGAAGGCGCCGGTCAGTTGGCGCACGCGGTCCTGCAGAATGTCGGGGAAGCGCACCAGCAATGGCAGCGACAGGCCGCTCTGGCGCAGTTCGTCGACCTGTTCGAACAGGTCGATCGGTGCGCTTTTCGGGCCGTTGGGGCGTACTTCGACGCGCCCGGCTTCATTGATGGCGAAATAACCAGCGCCCCAATGGCGGATGCCATAAACACTGCGGCTGTCGGCCACGGTCCATTGGCTACCATCGTCTTTGCGTGTGCGTCGTACGGACATTCAAGTCCCCTATAGATAAGTCGAAGACACTGCCCCGCAAGGAGGCGGGCGCAGTGTAAAAGCCAAAAATGACGATTCGTCCGTGCCCTGGGATAGACCCTGGTCACGGCAACGAGTTTAGAAAGCACTGGGCAAAAAATCGCGTGGCCGCATCAGCCGCCGGACTTTTTCGCCTTGAAACCCTGCTTGGTCAGCTCACCGATCAGCAGCTCGACATGGTCGCCCTGGATTTCGATGACCCCATCCTTCAGGGCGCCACCGGTACCGCAGCGGCGCTTGAGGGTAGAGGCCAGCTCCTTGAGCTGGTCGAGCGGCAGCGGCACGCCGGTGACGGTGGTCACGGTCTTGCCGCCGCGCCCTTTGCTTTCGCGGCGCACACGGGCAATGCCATCGCCTTCGGGGATGATTTGCTGCTTGCAGGTACAGGCATCCACCGGCTGGCCACAGTCGGGGCAGTGCCGACCAGCGTCGGTGGAGTAAACGAGACCGCCAAGGGCGGCGAAGGAAGAAGCTTTCTTGGCCACTTTTGTTCCTCTGTGCTGAGGACAAAAACTGGTCGGCCCCAGGGGGTTGAGCCCGACCGCGAAGCCCCACTCTGGCAGGGGCGGCGCTACCACCGCAAGACCTGCGGCAGCCCGAAAAGGGCGCGCAGTTTAACGATAAATCCGGCCGTTGCTAAGTACTGGATTGCGGCATTTTGCGAATGTTTTGCGACCCCTTCGCGGGTAAACCCGCTCCCACAGGTACTGCGCAGGTTTCACGGCCTGTGAAATCCCTGTGGGAGCGGGTTTACCCGCGAAGGGGCCGGCATGGCCCACGCATCTATTTGAGGCTTGCTTTATAGCGCTGCAACGCCGCCAACGAGTCCGGGCAATACGGCTTCGTCAGGCTCTCCTCTTCAGCCTGTTCCAGGCCAATGAAGCGCGCCTCGATCACCTCTTCCGGCTGCAGCCGCAACGGCGCATCCGAAACCGCCGAATACACCGCACACCACAAGCGGTTATCCGGCTGGTCGAAGTAGAACCGCTCATGAAAGCGCAGCTCCACACCGTCGATCCCCAGCTCCTCGGCCAGCTCCCGCGCCGCCGAATCGGCATACGCCTCCCCGGCCGTCACCATGCCGCCTGCCGCCACATCCCAGTACCCCGGGTACAGCGCCTTGCTCAGGGTGCGCCGGTGCACGCACAGCTCACCGGCGCTGTTGAACAGCAAAATGAACGTGCAACGCCCGATCAGGCCGCGCTCGCGCAGTTCGGCGCGAGGCAAGGCCCCCAGCACCTGGTCGGCTTCGTCCACCCAGGTGACCAGCTCACGGTCGGAAGCCGCCCGGTGGGCGGCCTCGTTTGGGCTGATAGCCATCATCAACCCTGCGACAGCAGCTGACGCAGGTCGATGACCGCGGCGTTGGCCCGGGAAATGTAGTTGGCCATGACCAGCGAGTGGTTGGCCCACATGCCGAAGCCGCTGCCGTTGAGCACCATCGGGCTCCACAGCGCTTCTTGCGAGGCTTCCAGCTCACGGATGATCTGGCGCACGCTGACCGTGGCGTTCTTCTTCGCCAGCACGTCGGCAAAGTCCACCTCGATGGCGCGCAGCAGATGCGACAGTGCCCAGGCCTGGCCACGGGCTTCGTAGAACACGTTGTCGATCTGCAGCCACGGGGTTTCCACCAACTCCTCGTCCACCTGCGGCGCCTGGCCGGCGACCACCGACTCGGTCTTCAGCGTGGTGTTGAGCTTGACCCGGCCAACGCTGGCCGACAGCCGCTGCGACAGCGAGCCCAGGCGGGTGGCCACGTCACCCAGCCAGTTGTTCAGGTTGTCGGCACGGGTGTAGAAGATCGCGCCCTTGTCGCCGGCAGCCAGACGGGTCTGGTAGCGGGTCAGCGACTTGATGCCCTCTTCGAACTCCGACTCGCTCGACGGCAAGATCCAGCTCTTGTTGTCGAAGTTGAAACGCGGCTCGGCCTTGGCCAGGTCGGCGTCTTCGGTGGACTGCGACTGCGAACGGGCGAAGTCCTTGCGCAGGGCACGGGACAGGTCGCGCACCTGGACCAGCACGCCATATTCCCAACTCGGCATGTTGTCCATCCACAGCCCCGGCGGGAAGCGGTCGTTGGAAATGTAGCCACCCGGCTTGTTCAGCAAGGTGCCGGCCACGGTCTTGAGGGTTTCGATAGTGGTGTAACCCACCACCATCTGCTGGCCAGTGCGCTCGGCGGCGGCCTGGGCGTTCTGCTGCACCGGGAACAGGTCCGGCTCCTGGCTCCAGTACCAGCCCAGGCCGATACACACCAGCAGGTACAACCCGATCAGGGTCCCCAGGGCACGGCTCCAGAGGCCGCCAAGGTAGCTACGGGCGGCGGCGCCACGGCCGTCGACACGCTCGCGGGGCTCGGCTTTGGCCTCGCGGTTTTTCCAGTCCAGCATGGCTTTGTCCTTATCAGTCACGACGGTTCAGGGGCTTGGACCACAGGCCTGCGCCAGGGTGCCACGGCAAGCCCGCATGGCAGCACTATAAAGCAGACACCGCCTTACGCATAAGCGACCAATCAGTCAGCAACTGAATATTCGTTCTACCCGCTTTGTTGATGCAGGGCACTCACGCATCCGGCAAGAGCTGCTAGCATAGAGCCATCATTGCCCCTGCACATCCCAACCTAAAGTAGCCAGGACATGAGCCAAGCAGTCGAGCCGAGCCCGCAGTGCCCCGCCCAACAGCAGACGCGTAGCGGCCTGCGCAAGGACGACCCGCTCGATCAGGTGCTGCTGCCGCCCCTGCGCAAGCCGGTGTACATCCTGCTGCAGGACCACGAACGTGCCCAGCGCCTGGCCCAGCAACTGGAGTTCTTTGGCCTGGTGGTGCAGGCGCTGGCCAGCCCTGCGGCGTTTCACGCCTCGATCGACGAATACCCGCCTTCGGCCATCATCATGGATGTCGACTTCAGCGGCACCGGCCAAGGCCTGCTGCTGGCTGCCCAGGTGCAGCAGGGGCTGGCCCGACACATCCCGCTGCTGTTCTTCAGCCACCACGAAACCGACACCCCGACCCGCCTGGCCGCCGTGCGCGCCGGTGGCCAGGACTTCCTCACCGGCACCCTGGAAGCCTCCAGCCTGCTGGAAAAGGTCGAACTGCTGACCAATGCCGCCCAGCACGACCCGTTGCGCGTGCTGATCATCGACGACTCGCGCACCCAGGCCCTGTACACCGAACGTGTGCTGGCCAGCGCCGGCATGATCACCCGCAGCCTGACCGACCCGATCCGCACCATGGCCGAGCTGGCCGAGTTCCAGCCCGACCTGATCATCCTCGACCTGTACATGCCGGCCTGCACCGGCCCTGAGCTGGCCAAGGTGATCCGCCACAGCGACCGTTATGTGAGTGTGCCGATCATCTACCTGTCTGCCGAGGACGACCTGGACAAGCAGCTGGATGCCATGAGCGAAGGCGGTGATGACTTCCTGACCAAACCGTTTCGCTCACGCCACCTGATCACCACCGTGCGCAACCGCGCCGCCCGTGCCCGGCACCTGAAGGCGCGCATGGTGCGCGACAGCCTGACCGGGTTGTACAACCACACCCACATCCTGCAACTGCTGGAAGACTGCAGCTTCCGCGCCCGTCGTGAGCAGCAGCCGTTGAGCTTTGCCATGCTCGACATCGACCACTTCAAGAAGATCAACGACCGCCACGGCCACCCCATGGGCGACCGGGTGATCAAGAGCCTGGCGCTGTTTCTCAAGCAGCGCTTGCGCAAGACCGATTTCATTGGCCGTTATGGTGGCGAAGAGTTCGCCGTTGTCATGCCCAATACCGCGCTGGACGCGGCGCACAAGGTGCTGGACGAGATCCGCCGGCGCTTTGCCGAGATTCTCTACCCGGCGCAGCCTCGGGACTTGCAGTGCACCTTCAGTGCAGGCGTGGTGCAGCTGGATGAGGGGCTGGATGCGCTGACCATGGCCAGTGCGGCGGACGAGGCGCTGTACCGGGCCAAGCATGCGGGGCGTAATTGCGTGGTGCGTGTAGAGCCCTGAGTTCTTCATCGCCTGTACCGGCCTCTTCGCGGGCTTGCCCGCTCCCACAGGGATTGCGCCTGCATTCAGGTCTGGTAGATATCCTGTGGGAGCGGGCAAGCCCGCGAAGAGGCCAGTACAGGCAATGCAAATACAGGCACTGTGCCACTTTTTTATGACGCCAACCGCCTGTCGTCATCACCCCGTCACAAAATCGCAATAACTTCAGCCACCGACCTCTCCCCCTCCCCGCAGGAAGCTCGCGGCTATGCGCCTGAAGTGGCTGACCAATTTCAACACCCTGTTGCTGGTAACCGTGTGTATTGCCCTGGGCGCCACCTTGTGGTGGTCGCAGCGTGCCCTGGAGCGCCCCTACCAGTTGATGGAGCGCTACCTGGGCCTGTCCCAGCAGTTCCAGAACCAGGCGGCCCGCAACATCCAGGCCTACCTGGGCAGCGGCGATGCCCTGCGCCATGCCGCAGCCATGGAGGCCAACCAGAAACTGCAGGCCGCGCTGGCCGAGTGGCCTGGCGCACTGGCCGACAAACTGCGCCCCAGCCTGGACAGCCTGCAGGCCTTTACCGCCGAGGAGCTGCTGGCCGCCGGCAAGCTGGCTGGCGACCCGCAAGCCCTGCTGCTGCAGGCCGAGCGGGAACTGGGAGCCAACTTCGAACAACTGGCCGGCTACGCCCGTGACAGCGGCAGCGCCGACGCCAACCGCTACCTGGTGCCATTGCTCGACGCCACCGTGCACCTCGGCCGCCTGTCGCTGGCCCGGGACAAGCTGGTCAGCAGCGGCCGCCCGGAACTGGCCGACGAAGTGGAGCGCGAGCTGCAACTGATCCGCGCCCAGGCCCAGGCGATCGACGCCTTGCCCTTGCTGGGCGTAACCCGTACCGCCGAATCCGGTGCCGACGACTTCGCCGCGATGATGGGCCTGGAAACCCAGGCCAGCGCCCAGCAGGAAGACATTGCCGTTGGCCTCAAACGCGAACTGCAGAGCCTGCTCAGCCGCTACCCGGCCGAACTGCAGCGCACCCGCGAACAGATCGAGCGCCGCGTCGCCCTGGCCGCCAGCACCAGCCAGCGCCTGGAGGCCGTACAGCAGGCCATCGCGGCGCTGGAGCCCGAGGTACGCGGCCAGCACGCGAAAATTGCCGCCGAAGTGCGCATCATCCAGGGCCTGATGATCGGCCTGATCCTGCTTATCGCCCTGCTGATCGACACCTTGCAACGGCGCCTGGCGCGCACCCTGACCGGCCTGGCCCCGGCCCTGTCACGCTGGGCCGAGGGCGACTTCGCCGAGGCCATCGCCCTGGGCAAGACCAACCGCGAATTGCGCGACATCCAGGAATCGCTCAACCGCCTGCGCCAGTACCTGGTGGAGCTGGTCGGCACCATCCGCCACAACGCCGAGCAGGTGGCTGGCAGCAGCCACGCCCTGGCCGGCATGAGCGCCGCCCTGCATGACGGCGCCGAGCGCCAGGCCGGCGACACCGGGCAGATCCGCGATGCCCTGGGCGAACTGGAAGCGACCATCCAGCAAGTGGCCGGCGACGCCAGCGCCGCCGCCGACGCCAGCCGCGATGCCGGGCGTGCAGTGGAGCAAGGCCAGGCGGTGATTGGCCAGAGCCTGTCGGGCTTGCGTGAGCTGGTCGATGAAGTGCAGGGCAACGCCCGCATGATCGAACAACTGGCGGAAGAGTCGGCCACCATCGGCGGCGTGCTGACAGTGATCCGCTCGATTGCCGAGCAGACCAACCTGCTGGCGCTGAATGCCGCGATCGAAGCGGCCCGGGCCGGTGAGATGGGCCGTGGATTTGCCGTGGTGGCCGATGAGGTGCGTTCGCTGGCGCAGCGCACCACCGGGGCTACCGGCGAGATTCAGGCCTTGATCGACCGCTTGCAGCAGGCAGCCAGAAGTTCGGTGGCCGGGATGCGCGCGCAGCTCGAACATGCCGAGGCCACGGCCAACCAGGCCCAGGCGGCGGATGGGGCGCTGGACGAGATTGTCTGTGCCATTCGCACCATTTCGGACACTGCGGTGCGGATTGCCGATGTCACGGCGCAGCAGAGCGGTGCCGTGAGCGAGATTCGCGACCACAGCGAGCGGATACATGAGTTGGGTGAGGACAACCTGCAGCGCATTGGCGAGGGGCGTGAGCAAGGCGAGCAGTTGCTGAGTTTGGGGGGCGAACTGAACCGGGCGGTGCGGGCCTTCAGAGTCTAGGTTGGCCTGTACTGGCCTCTTCGCGGGTAAACCCGCTCCCACAGGGATAGCCTATGCGCTCGAGGTGGGAGCGGGTTTACCCGCGAAGAGGCCGGCACAGGCAGCACATGAGCCAGCGGCCATGTGTCGCCCCTTCCGCCAGCATGGCCCCAACCTGCACCAACTCCGCTATCATGCCCAGCACGTTCCACCTCGCGAGTCCGCCATGCGCCGCCTGTTTTTCCTGCTGTTCCTGCTGCTGGCCAGCCCTGCCTTCGCCACAGGCCTGCTCGACAACCGCCCCAGTGCCACCCTCGGCGCCGCGTCACTGGCCAACAACGCCGACTTCCTGCCGGTACACGAGGCCTTCAAGCTCAACCTGGTGCAGGCCGATGCGCAAACCATCAAGCTGCGCTTCGTCGCCACCGATGGCTACTACCTCTACCGCCACCGCTTCCAGTTCCGCACCGAACCGGCCGACATTGCCCTAGGCACACCGAACATCCCCAAGGGCGAGGCCAAGCACGATGAATTCTTCGGCGATGTCGAGGTGTACCACGGCGTGCTCGATATCGAGCTGCCGCGCAACGATCCGCGTGCCTTCACCCTGCTGGTGGGCTACCAGGGCTGCGCCGACAAAGGCCTGTGCTACCCACCGGAAACCGCACGCCTGAGCATCGATGGCGAAGGCGGCGCAGGCACCCCGGCCACCGCTGAACACGCCTGGACCTGGAAGTCGCTGCTGCTGTTCTTCCTCGCCGGGGTCGGCCTGACCTTCACCCCCTGCGTGCTGCCGATGCTGCCGATCCTCTCCGGCGTGGTGCTGCGAGGCCAGGCCGGTGGCCTGCGCGGGCTGGCGCTGTCGCTGGCCTACGTGCTGCCGATGGCGGCCAGCTTCGCGGTACTCGGTGCCCTCATGGGGCTGTTCGGCGCCGGCCTGAACCTGCAGGCACGCCTGCAGTCGGCCTGGGTGCTGGTGCCTTTCGCGCTGTTCTTCGTGGTGTTTGCCCTGGCCATGTTCGGCCTGTTCGAGCTGAAACTGCCGCAGGCCTTGAGCAACCGTCTGAACAATGTCGCCAGCCACACCCGGGGCGGCTCGCTGCTGGGCGCGGCAATACTCGGCGTGCTCTCCAGCCTGCTGGTTTCGCCATGTGTGTCGGCGCCCCTGGCCGGTGCGTTGCTGTACATCAGCGCCAGCGGCGATGCCCTGGGTGGCGCACTCAAGCTGTTCGCCCTGGGCCTGGGCATGGGCGCCCCCTTGCTGCTGGTGGCCACCGGTGGCGCGGCCTGGCTGCCGAAAAGCGGCCCTTGGCTGAACACGGTGAAAAACGCCATCGGCGTCCTGCTGCTGGGCCTGGCCATCGGCTTGCTCAGCCGTGTGTTGCCGGGCCCGATGACCTTGCTGCTGGTCGGGTTCCTCGCCGCTGGCGTGGCACTGTTCCTCGGCGCCCTCGAGTTCGTCGTCAAGACCGCACGCCAGCGCCTGGCCCAACTGCTTGGCCTGGCCTTGCTGGTGTACGCCCTGGCCTGCTGGTACGGCGCCCTCAGCGGCCAGGGCGACCCGCTGCGCCCGCTACCGCCGGCAACCCTTGTGGCCACCGGCAACAGCCCGGCGGTGCAGGCGGATAGCTGGCAGACCATCACTACCCCCGCCGCACTGGACGCCGCACTGGCCCAGGCCAAGGCGGCCGGCCAGCCGGTACTGCTGGACTGGTACGCCGACTGGTGCATCAGCTGCAAGGTGATCGAGCGCGAGGTGTTGACCGCGCCGCAGGTGCAAGCACAGCTGGCCGGCTTCAAACTGCTGCGTTTCGACATCACCGAAAGCAATGCCGACCAACGCAGCCTGCTCGACCGCTACCAGCTGTTCGGCCCTCCTGCCCTGTTGTTCTTTGCCGCGAACGGTAGCGAAATAACCGCTGATCGGGTCATTGGCGAGATAAATGCCGGTGAATTTGCGCAAATTCTGACACGCGTACGCGACAAAGTCGGTCTATAACTTCCCCCGAGCTGTGAAAAATCCTGAAATCAGTGACCAAACCTAATCATTTGGTCACATACTTCGCGCGAACCTCGGACATCGTGCTGGCTATTGCCGGGAACTGGACACTTGCCGTCGCTTTACGGCACACTCGCCGCGCTGTGTCGAATTGCCCTACAAATCCAAGGAATCCGCAGATGGCAACGCTACTGGTGCTTCACGGCCCCAACCTCAACCTGCTCGGTACCCGCGAGCCTGGCCACTACGGCGCCGTGACCCTGGCCCAGATCAACCAGGACCTGGAGCAACGTGCCCGCGCCGCAGGCCACCATCTGCAGTACCTGCAGAGCAATGCTGAATACGAACTGATCGACCGCATTCACGCCGCACGCAACGAGGGTGTGGACTTCATCCTGATCAATCCGGCTGCTTTCACCCACACAAGCGTCGCATTACGTGACGCATTGCTTGCGGTGAGCATCCCATTCATCGAAGTGCACCTGTCCAACGTGCACAAACGCGAACCGTTCCGCCACCACTCCTACTTTTCCGATGTTGCCGTAGGGGTGATCTGCGGCCTGGGCGCCAGCGGTTATCGCCTGGCCCTGGAGTCCGCGCTGGAACAACTGGCTGCCAACGCACAGCCCAAATGATGAAAACCCTGGCCTCAGTGGGCCAGGGTTCGAGAGAAACGTTTCAGATACGTTTTTTTGTATTTCGCCCCCTGACCGAACCTTTGGGAGTTGATGATTAATGGATATCCGTAAAGTCAAGAAACTGATCGAGCTGCTGGAAGAGTCTGGCATCGACGAACTGGAGATCAAGGAAGGCGAAGAGTCGGTCCGTATCAGCCGTCACAGCAAGACCCCAGCTGCCCAGCAGTACTTCGCACCGGCTCCGGTAGCCGCTGCCCCTGTTGCTGCCCCGGTCGCCGCCGCTGCCGCTCCGGCCGCTGAAGCCGCTGCCGCCGCCCCGGCCCTGAAAGGCACCGTGATCCGCTCGCCGATGGTAGGTACCTTCTACCGCAAGCCTTCGCCGACCTCGCCGAACTTCGCTGAAGTTGGCCAGACCGTGAAGAAAGGCGACACCCTGTGCATCGTTGAAGCCATGAAGATGATGAACCACATCGAAGCCGATGTTGGCGGTGTCATCGACGCCATCCTGGTAGAAGACGGCCAGCCGGTTGAATTCGACCAGCCGCTGTTCACCATCGTTTGAATCGCGGAGAGCCAACGATGTCTGGGAAGCTCGAAAAAGTCCTGATCGCCAACCGCGGGGAAATTGCCCTGCGGATCCTGCGTGCCTGCAAAGAGCTGGGTATCAAGACCGTCGCCGTGCACTCCACCGCCGACCGTGAACTGATGCACCTGGGCCTGGCAGACGAGTCGGTCTGCATCGGCCCTGCATCGTCCAAGGATTCCTACCTGCATATCCCGGCGATCATCGCTGCCGCCGAAGTGACCGGCGCCACCGCGATCCACCCGGGCTACGGCTTCCTGGCGGAAAACGCCGACTTCGCCGAGCAGGTGGAAAAATCCGGTTTCGCCTTCATCGGCCCGAAAGCCGACACCATTCGCCTGATGGGCGACAAGGTTTCGGCCAAGGACGCGATGATCAAGTCGGGCGTACCGACCGTGCCGGGCTCCGATGGCCCGCTGCCGGAAGACGAAGAGGTCGCCCTGGCGATCGCTCGTGACGTCGGCTACCCGGTGATCATCAAGGCCGCCGGTGGCGGTGGTGGTCGCGGCATGCGCGTGGTGCACAAGGAAGAGGACCTGATTGCCTCGGCCAAGCTCACCCGTACCGAAGCCGGTGCCGCCTTCGGCAACCCGATGGTCTACCTGGAGAAGTTCCTGACCAACCCACGCCACGTGGAAGTACAGGTACTGTCCGACGGCCAGGGCAACGCCATCCACCTGGGTGACCGTGACTGCTCGCTGCAGCGCCGCCACCAGAAGGTGCTGGAAGAAGCGCCAGCCCCGGGCATCGATGAAAAAGCCCGTCAGGAAGTGTTCAAGCGCTGCGTCGATGCGTGCATCGAGATCGGCTACCGTGGTGCGGGTACTTTCGAGTTCCTGTACGAGAACGGCCGCTTCTACTTCATCGAGATGAACACCCGCGTGCAGGTTGAGCACCCGGTTTCGGAGATGGTCACTGGTATCGACATCGTCAAGGAGATGCTGAGCATCGCCGCTGGCAACAAGCTGTCGTTCCGCCAGGAAGACGTGGTGATCCGTGGCCATGCGCTGGAATGCCGTATCAACGCCGAAGACCCGAAGAAGTTCATCCCGAGCCCAGGCAAGGTGAAGCACTTCCACGCCCCGGGCGGCAACGGCGTGCGTGTGGACTCGCACCTGTACAGCGGTTACTCGGTTCCGCCGAACTACGACTCGCTGATCGGCAAGCTGATCACCTACGGCAAGGACCGCGACGAAGCCATGGCGCGCATGCGCAATGCCCTGGACGAGATCGTCGTCGACGGCATCAAGACCAACATCCCGCTGCACCGCGACCTGGTGCGTGATGAAGGTTTCTGCAAAGGCGGCGTCAACATTCACTACCTCGAGCACAAACTGGCTAGCCAGGAGTGATCGCGTAGTGTGATGTACCGAAACCCCGGACTTGTGCCGGGGTTTTTTATTGCCTGGGAGATCCTGGGGCCGCTTTGCGGCCCATCGCGACACAAGGCCGCTCCCACAGGGTTTCGCAAGGTCTCAAGGTTGACGCTGTACCTGTGGGAGCGGCCTTGTGTCGCGAAAGGGGCGCAACGCGCCCCCAGGACCCTACCCCTTCATCCGCGGCATCTCGATGTGATGCTCATGAACCCGCCGGTACAAGGTCGCCCGCGATATCCCCAGGGCCCGCGCCGCATCGGCCGGCTTCCAGCGATGGCGGATCAGCGCATCCAGCAACAACTGCCGCGCCGGGCACGACACCCCGCTTTCAGCCGAGCCAACCGCTTCACCCCGCACCTCCTGCGGCAGGTCCTGCAACTGCACCCGCCCGCCCTCACTCACCGCACAGGCATAGCGCAACACCTGACGCAGCTGGCGCAAATTCCCCGGCCAGCGGTAAACCAGCAGCGCCTGCAGCGCATCATCCGCCAGCACCACCTCAACCCCACAGGCCTCGGCCTCCTCGGCCAGCAACTGGTGAATCAGCCCCAGGCGGTCCTCACGCTCGCGCAGCGGCGGCAACTCGAACCGGGCATTGGCCAGGCGGAAGTACAAATCCTCACGAAAACGCCCCTCCTCCACCATCGCCGCCAAATCACGATGGGTCGCGCAAATCACCTGGATATCCACCCGCTCCCGCCGCGCCGCGCCCAGCGGCGCCACTTCACCCTCGGCCAGCACGCGCAGCAACCGGGTTTGCAGGTTCAGCGGCATGTCACCGATTTCGTCGAGGAACAGCGTGCCGCCATCGGCCTGCTGCAAAAGCCCCTGCATGCCTTTGCTGGAAGCACCGGTGAAGGCCCCGGCCACATAGCCGAACAGCTCGCTCTCGATCAGGCTTTCCGGAATGGCCGCGCAGTTCAGGGTGACGAACGGGCCATCGCGACGCAGGCTTTGCTGGTGCAGCTGGCGGGCGAACACCTCTTTGCCAGCCCCGGTCTCGCCTTGCACCAGCACCGCCAGGTTGCAGTCCTTGACCCGTGTGGCCAACCGCAGGTGCTGCTCGATGCGGGCGTCCTGGGCCTGACGCAACGGCTGCGCAGGCTGGCGCTGGCGGGGTGCGCTGACCCGGCCGTATAGCCCACCCAGGCCCGGCAGGCGTTGAGCGGACGATGCGTTCACACGGCGCAGCTGGTCCATGTCGAACAGCTCGCCAATGTGCTCGGGCAAACGCCCCAGGTGCGCCACCAACCGCTGACGCGCCAGGCTGTTGATCGCCTGCAGGCGGCCATCGGCATCCCAGGCCAACAAGTAGTCGGGCTGGCTTTCCACATAACCCGGCGTGCCATGGGCGCGCATCACCCAATGGCCCTGGGCGCTGTGCATGAAGAAGGCATTTTCGATCTCGCGGGCGGTCTGCTCGACCAATTGGCGGATAAGGTGCTGGCTGCGGCGGTCGTCCGGCGACTGCAGGGCCGAGACATCCACGACGCCCAGCAACTCGCCCAGCGGGTCGAACACCGGCGCCGCCGTACAGGTCAGGCCAATGAACGCAGCGCGGAAGTGGTCGCGCTTGTGCACCGTGACCGGGGCCTTGCTGGTCAACACCGCCGCCACGCCGCAGGTGCCCTCCTCGCCCTCCGACCAGCAGGTGCCCAGGTACAGCCCGGCCTTGCGGCAGTCGTTGCGGATGGCCGACTCGACCCGGTAATCGATGGTGCGCCCCAGGGCATCGGTGAGCAACACGCAGTAGTCGGCACCGCGTACCCGCTCATGCAAGCGGGCCACGGCATCGCTGGCAATGCGCAGGAACAGTTCGGCGCGTTCGCGGCATTCGTTGAGCAGGCTTTGGGACAGGATGCGCGGCCCCTGCTGGGACCCGGGATCGAGGCGGTACAGCTCCATGGAGCGGCGCCATGAATCGAGAATCAGCGGTGGCACCGGCGCCTGCGGCAGGCGGTCGGCATTCTTCAACACCCTGCTGACGCAGTCGACATGGGCTCGGGAGTTCGCGGCAAGCATTCAGGCCCTCCGGTTCTCGTTGCTGTTTTTATCGTTGTCCGGCCATTAAGCGCTTCCGGGCATGCCCCGACAAGCACTGCGTGATTACCGGCCGGCTTGAGACGCAGCGTCTCAGCGTCTCGGCAAGGTCGGCCCAGCGCTGGCACCGGGCGTCTCGCCAGCAGAACCATCAGCACCTGACGGGGCGCAATGAAACCGCTCTATTGCAGGCACTTCAGCCAATTCAAAAGAAGCTGGCACCGCGCTTGCTCCTGCCCTGACAAACAAGAATACGAGGTGCGCCATGCCGCTACCCGCCCCGACCGTCGGGATCGTTGCCAACCCTGCCTCTGGCCGCGACCTGCGCCGCCTGACCGCCAACGCCGGGCTCTATTCGAGCACCGACAAGGCCTCGGCAATCCAGCGCCTGCTCGCTGCCTTTGGTGCCACCGGCATCGGCCAGGTGTTGCTGCCCAGCGACATGACCGGCATCGCCGCCGCCGTGCTCAAGGCCAGCCAGGGCCCGGCAGCCCGTGACCAGCACTGGCCGGCCCTCGAAATACTCGACCTGCCGCTGACCCAGACCGTTGCCGATACCCGCCTGGCCACCCGCCGCATGGTCGAGCGAGGCGTGGCGATGATCGCCGTGCTCGGCGGCGACGGCACCCACAAGGCAGTGGCCGCCGAGGCCGGTGACGTACCGCTGCTGACCTTGTCCACCGGCACCAACAATGCTTTCCCCGAACTGCGCGAGGCCACCAGCGCCGGCCTGGCCGGCGGCCTGCTTGCCAGCGGCCGGGTACCGGCCAGCATCGGCCTGCGCCGCAACAAGCGCCTGCTGGTGAAGGTGCCCGAGCAGCAGCTTGCCGAATGGGCCCTGGTGGAGGTGGCGGTGTCGCCCCAGCGTTTCATCGGCGCTCGGGCACTGAGCCGCAGCGAGGACCTTTGCGAAGTCTTCGCCTGTTTCGCCGAACCCCATGCCATCGGCCTCTCGGCCCTGTGCGGCCTGTGGTGCCCGGTCTCGCGCCAGGACCCGCACGGCGCCTGGGTACGCCTGAACCCCGGCGCCGAACAAGCGCTGCTCGCGCCGCTGGCACCCGGCCTGCTGCAAGGCTGCGGCATCACCGCCAGCGGCCCACTGACGCCCGGCGTCGCCCACCGCCTGAGCCTGGCCAGCGGCACGCTGGCGCTGGACGGCGAACGCGAAATCGAATTCGCCGAGCGCGATACCCCCACTATCACCCTCGACCACCAAGGCCCATTGAGCGTGGACGTCGAGGCCGTGCTGGCGCATGCCGCCCGCCATCACCTGCTGGCCGTACCGCGCGGCCACCGGTTGCACCCTGCAAACCCGTGTTGAGACAACCCTGGAGAACAACAAGATGTCCAATCAACTCAGTACCGAACAATTGCTGCATGCCTATGAAGTGATGCGCACCATCCGCGCCTTCGAGGAGCGCCTGCACGTGGAGTTCGCCACCGGCGAGATCCCCGGCTTCGTCCATCTGTATGCCGGCGAAGAGGCTTCCGCTGCCGGGGTCATGGCCCACCTGCGCGACAGCGACTGCATCGCCTCGACCCACCGCGGCCATGGCCACTGCATCGCCAAGGGGGTCGACGTGTACGGCATGATGGCCGAGATCTACGGCAAGAAGACCGGCGTTTGCGGCGGTAAAGGCGGCTCGATGCACATCGCCGACCTGGAAAAAGGCATGCTCGGCGCCAACGGCATCGTCGGTGCCGGTGCCCCCTTGGTGGCCGGCGCCGCGTTGGCGGCCAAGATCAAGGGCAACGACGATGTGTCGGTGGCATTCTTCGGCGATGGCGCTTCCAACGAAGGTGCCGTGTTCGAGGCCATGAACATGGCATCGATCATGAACCTGCCGTGCATCTTCGTGGCCGAGAACAACGGCTACGCCGAAGCCACCGCCTCGACCTGGTCGGTGGCCTGCGACCACATCGCCGACCGCGCTGCCGGTTTCGGCATGCCCGGCGTCACCATCGACGGTTTCGACTTCTTTGCCGTGTACGAGGCCGCCGGTGCTGCCATCGAGCGCGCACGTTCCGGGCAAGGCCCATCGCTGATCGAGGTCAAGCTCAGCCGCTACTACGGCCATTTCGAAGGCGATGCACAAACCTACCGCGCCCCCGATGAAGTGAAGAACCTGCGCGAATCCCGCGACTGCCTCATGCAGTTCCGCAACAAGACCACCCGCGCCGGCCTGCTCACGGCTGCGCAACTGGACGCCATCGACGCCCGCGTCGAAGACCTGATCGAAGACGCTGTGCGCCGCGCCAAGTCCGATCCCAAGCCACAGCCCGCCGACCTGCTCACCGACGTCTACGTCGCCTACCCCTGAGCCGCGGATTACAAGAACAACAGGAGAATCACCATGGCAAGAAAGATCAGCTACCAGCAGGCCATCAACGAAGCCCTGGCCCAGGAAATGCGCCGCGACAACACGGTGTTCATCATTGGCGAAGACGTCGCCGGCGGCGCCGGTGCCCCCGGCGAGGATGACGCCTGGGGTGGCGTGCTGGGCGTGACCAAGGGCCTGTACCACCAGTTCCCGGGGCGCGTGCTCGACGCGCCGCTGTCGGAAATCGGCTACGTCGGCGCCGCCGTCGGTGCCGCCACCCAGGGCCTGCGCCCGGTGTGCGAGCTGATGTTCGTCGACTTCGCCGGCTGCTGCCTGGACCAGATCCTCAACCAGGCCGCCAAGTTCCGCTACATGTTCGGCGGCAAGGCGGTCACCCCGCTGGTGATGCGCACCATGTACGGCGCCGGCCTGCGCGCAGCGGCCCAGCACTCGCAGATGCTCACCTCGCTATGGACGCATATCCCCGGCCTGAAGGTGGTCTGCCCGTCCTCGCCGTACGATGCCAAGGGCCTGTTGATACAGGCGATCCGCGACAACGACCCGGTGATCTTCTGCGAGCACAAGCTGCTGTACAGCATGCAAGGCGAGGTGCCGGAAGAGGTCTACACCGTGCCGTTCGGCGAAGCCAACTTCCTGCGTGATGGCGACGATGTGACCCTGGTGACCTACGGCCGCATGGTGCATGTGGCGCTGGAGGCCGCCAACAACCTGGCCCGCCAGGGTATCGACTGCGAGGTGCTGGACCTGCGCACCACCAGCCCGCTGGACGAAGACAGCATTCTGGAAAGCGTGGAAAAGACCGGCCGCCTGGTGGTGATCGACGAAGCCAACCCACGCTGCTCCATGGCCACCGACATCAGCGCACTGGTGGCGCAGAAGGCCTTCGGCGCGCTCAAGGGCCCGATCGAGATGGTCACCGCCCCGCATACTCCTGTGCCGTTCTCCGATGCACTGGAAGACCTGTACATCCCTGACGCGGCGAAGATCGAGGCTGCGGTACGCAAAGTGATCGAAGCCGCAAGGAGTGCCGCATGAGCCAGATCCATACCCTGACCATGCCCAAGTGGGGCCTGTCGATGACCGAGGGCCGGGTGGACACCTGGCTGAAGCAGGAAGGTGATGAAATCAACAAGGGCGACGAGGTGCTGGACGTCGAGACCGACAAGATCAGCAGCAGCGTCGAAGCCCCGTTCAGCGGCGTACTGCGTCGCCAGGTGGCCAGGCCGGATGAAACCCTGCCGGTCGGTGCGCTGCTGGCAGTGGTGGTGGAAGGGGAAGCCGAAGAGGCTGAAATCGATGCCGTGGTGCAGCGCTTCCAGGCCGAGTTCGTCGCCGAAGGTGGCGCTGACCAGGCCCAGGGGCCAGTGCCACAGAAGGCGGAAGTGGGCGGTCGCCTGCTGCGCTGGTTCGAGCTGGGCGATGGCGGCACGCCGCTGGTGCTGGTGCACGGCTTTGGCGGCGACCTCAACAACTGGCTGTTCAACCACCCAGCGCTGGCAGCCGAGCGGCGGGTGATCGCCCTCGACCTGCCGGGGCATGGTGAGTCGGGCAAGGCCCTGCAACGCGGCGACCTGGATGAACTGAGCGAAACCGTGCTGGCCCTGCTCGACCACCTGGACATCACCAAGGCCCACCTGGCCGGCCACTCCATGGGCGGCGCAGTCAGCCTGAACGTGGCGCGCCTGGCACCGCAGCGGGTGGCCAGCCTGAGCCTGGTGGCCAGCGCCGGGCTGGGCGAGGCGATCAACGGGCAGTACCTGCAAGGCTTCGTCGCTGCCGCCAACCGCAATGCCCTCAAGCCGCAGATGGTGCAGCTGTTTGCCGACCCGGCACTGGTCACCCGGCAGATGCTAGAGGACATGCTCAAGTTCAAGCGCCTGGAAGGGGTGGACGACGCGTTGCGCCTGCTGGCATCGGCCATCGCCGACGGCGACCGACAGCGCCACGACCTGCGCGGGGTGCTGGGGCAACACCCGGCCCTGGTGGTGTGGGGCGGCAAGGACGCGATCATCCCGGCCAGCCATGCCGAAGGGCTGGAGGCTGAAGTGCTGGTGCTGCCTGAGGCTGGGCACATGGTGCAGATGGAAGCGGCCGAACAGGTCAACCAGCAACTGCTCGCATTCCTGCGCAAGCACTAAGCCCTTTCCGTGAGCCTGGAGAAAACCCATGAACGACCTGAGCCACACCCACATGCGCGCCGCCGTCTGGCATGGCCGCAATGACATTCGCGTCGAACAGGTGCCCCTGCCGGCCGACCCTGCGCCCGGATGGGTGCAGATCAAGGTGGACTGGTGCGGCATCTGCGGCTCCGACCTGCACGAATACGTCGCCGGCCCGGTATTCATCCCGGTGGAGGCACCGCACCCGCTGACCGGCATCCAGGGCCAGTGCATCCTCGGCCACGAGTTCTGCGGCCAGATTGCCAAGCTGGGTGAAGGCGTGGAAGGTTTTGCCGTCGGCGACCCGGTGGCTGCGGACGCCTGCCAGCATTGCGGCACCTGCTACTACTGCACCCATGGCCTGTACAACATCTGCGAGCGTCTGGCCTTCACCGGCCTGATGAACAACGGTGCCTTCGCCGAGCTTGTCAACGTGCCCGCCAACCTGCTGTACCGGCTGCCGCAGGGTTTCCCGTCGGAGGCCGGGGCGCTGATCGAGCCGCTGGCGGTGGGCATGCATGCGGTGAAAAAGGCCGGTAGCCTGCTGGGCCAGACCGTGGTGGTGGTCGGCGCCGGCACCATCGGCCTGTGCACCATCATGTGTGCCAAGGCAGCGGGGGCGGCGCAGGTGATCGCCCTGGAAATGTCCTCGGCGCGCAAGGCCAAGGCTAAAGAAGTTGGCGCCAGCGTAGTGCTGGACCCCAGCCAGTGCGACGCCTTGGCGGAAATCCGCAAGCTGACTGCCGGGCTGGGAGCGGATGTGAGTTTTGAATGCATCGGCAACAAGCACACGGCCAAGCTGGCCATCGACACCATCCGCAAGGCGGGCAAGTGCGTGTTGGTGGGGATATTCGAGGAGCCGAGCGAGTTCAACTTCTTCGAACTGGTGTCCACTGAAAAGCAGGTGCTGGGGGCGTTGGCCTATAACGGCGAGTTTGCCGATGTGATTGCCTTCATCGCTGACGGCAGGCTGGATATTCGCCCGCTGGTGACCGGGCGGATCGGACTGGAGCAGATTGTCGAGCTGGGCTTCGAGGAGTTGGTCAACAACAAGGAGGAGAACGTGAAAATCATCGTTTCGCCGGGCGTGCGCTGATTGCACCTCAAAGGCTAAACGGAACCTGTGGGAGCGGGCGTGCCCGCGAAGCAGGCGACGCGGTGCCTGGCACCGGCTTCGCCGGTGTTCGCGGCTAAAGCCGCTCCCACAGGTATTGCGCAAAGCTGAAAGTCACCGCTGGACCTGTGGGAGCGGGTTTACCCGCGAAGAAGACCACACGGTGCCTGGCACCGGCTTCGCCGGTGTTCGCGGCTAAAGCCGCTCCCACAGGTATTGCGCAAAGCTGAAAGTCACCGCTGGACCTGTGGGAGCGGGTTTACCCGCGAAGAAGACCACACGGTGCATGGCACCGGCTTCGCCGGTGTTCGCGGCTAAAGCCGCTCCCACAGGTATTGCGCAAAGCTGAAAGTCACCGCTGGACCTGTGGGAGCGGGTTTACCCGCGAAGAAGACCACGCGCTGCATGGCACCGGCGTCGCCGGTGTTCGCGGGCACGCCCGCTCCCACAGGGACCGTGCCAGCTTTTCGATGCAGTGCAGGCTCGAGAGCTGCACCAGCACATGCGTTCGCTGTTTCAGGATCCCATTCTGCGTCATACTCGGCAGACCTATTGCCCGGTTCTCGCCATGCGTCCATTGCTCCCCATCACCCTGGTCCTGCTGCTCGCCGCCTGCGGCGATGGCGAATCGCTGCTCCCGCCGGACGCGCGTCTGCCCGACGGTGGACGGTACCGGGGGCAGGTGGTCGATGGCCTGCTGCAAGGCGAAGGCCGGATCGACTACCCCAACGGCAGCTGGTACGCCGGCAGCTTCAAGGACGGCCAATGGCACGGCCAGGGCGAATGGCACGGGCGCAACGGCGAGGTGTACCGTGGCCAGTTCGCCGCAGGGCTGTTCCAGGGGCTGGGTGAGCTGACCACCCCGGGCAGCCACTATGCCGGCACCTTCAGCCGAGGCCGCCGCGACGGCGAAGGTACCCTCAAGCAAGCCGACCAGACCTACCGCGGCCAGTTCAAGGACGACCTGTATGAAGGCGCCGGCGAGCTGGAACTGGCCGACGGCAGCCGTTACCAGGGCCTGTTCGCCAAGGGCAAGCCCAACGGTGCCGGGGTGCGCAGCGATGCCAGCGGCAACCAGTTCAGCGGCCGCTTCATCAACGGCCAGCTGGAAGGCAGCGGCACCTACGACAGCGTCGACGGCGAGCAGTACATCGGCGAGTTCAAGGACAACCGCCTGGAGGGCCGTGGCCGCTACGAAAACGCCGAGGGTGATGTGTGGATCGGCGAATTCAAGGACGGTTCGCTGGTCGGCGAAGGCGAACTGCTGGGCAGCGACGGCAGCCACTACAAAGGTACCTTCGCCGACTGGCGCCTGTCGGGCCAGGGCAGCCTGCAACTGGCCGACGGCAGCAAGTACATCGGCGGCTTCCTCAATGATGCCTACCACGGTCAGGGCCGGCTGATCCTGGCCAGCGGCAAGGTCGAAAGCGGCACCTGGAGCAACGGTGTGCGCATACGCGACCAGAATGGCAAGCTGTTGCCCGACCCGCTGGACCTGGCGTTGCTCAATCAGGGCCGGTTGCTGGACGAGGCACTGGCCCGGGTACCGCGCTCGACACCACCGGTCCAGCTATACAGCCTGGTGGTGGCCGGCGATGGCCAGCAGAGCGTGTTCCTGCGCGAAGCCGACTACGTCAGCAACATGCTCAAGGTGCGTTTTGGCGCCCGCGGCCAGGTAACCTTGGTCAACCACCGCGACCATATGACCACCCGCGCCATGGCCACGCGCGAGAACCTCACCCGCGCTGCCCGCACCCTGGCCGAGCGCAGCGGCCCCGAAGACCTGGTGTTCATCTACCTCACCAGCCATGGCAGCCAGGACCACCAGCTGGTGCTCGACCAGCCGCGCCTGCAGCTGGCCGACCTGTCCACCGACGAACTGGCCAGCGCCCTGGCACCGCTGAAGGATCGCGACAAGGTCATCGTCATATCCGCCTGCTATTCAGGGGGCTACATCGCAGCGCTCAAGGATGAGCGCACGGTGATCATGACCGCCGCCCGGGCCGACCGCGTGTCCTTCGGTTGCTCGGAAGAAGCCGATTTCACCTACTTTGGCGATGCCCTGTTCGCCGAGGCGCTGAACCAGACCGACGACCTGAAACAGGCGTTTGAACTGGCGCGCGCCAGCGTTGCCGAAAGAGAACAAAGGGAAGGTTTCGAGGCCTCTGAACCGCAGCTGTGGGCGCCGCCGAGTGTGCTCGAGCACTGGCAGCACCTGCGCCGGCAGCAGGCCGAAGAAGCATTGCGTAACGCCGCACAGGCCACCGTGGGGGAACAGGCGCAAACGCCACGCAGCCACTAAGCTTGTGTGTAACAAGGGAGAGACATCATGTATTTGACGCCTCAGCATGTCCTGCTTGCCGGTGCCACGGGTCTGACAGGTGAACACCTGCTCGACCGCCTGCTCAACGAGCCAACCATCACCCGCGTACTGGCGCCTACCCGCCGGCCATTGGCCGAGCATCCGCACCTGGAAAACCCGGTGGGCGACCCGGCGGTGTTCCTCCCGCAGCTGGCCGGGCGGGTCGATATCGCCTATTGCTGCCTGGGTACCACGCTGAAGCAGGCCGGCTCCGAATCGGCCTTCCGTGCGGTGGACCTCGACATGGTGGTGGCCTTCAGCAAGCGTGCCCGGGAGTTGGGCGCGCGGCATCTGCTGGTGGTCAGTGCGCTGGGCGCCGACCCGAAATCGTCGATTTTCTACAACCGGGTAAAGGGCGAGATGGAAGAGGCACTCAAGGCCCAGGATTGGCCGCAGCTGACCATCGTGCGGCCGTCGTTGCTGCTGGGCGAGCGGGTCCAGCCGCGGCTCGGGGAAAAGCTGATGTCGCCGTTTTCCAGGCTGATACCCGGGAAATATCGGGGGATCGAGGCTTGTACCTTGGCCCGGGCGCTGTGGCGGCTGGCGCTGGAGGAGGAAGACGGGGTGCGGATCGTGGAGTCGGATGAGTTGCGCAGGTTAGGCAAGAAATAGGCTTCACTGGTGATGGCCTCTTCGCGGGCACGCCCGCTCCCACAGGTACTGTGATCACTTGAGGATTACACAGAACCTGTGGGAGCGGGCGTGCCCGCGAAAGGGCCCTTACAGGCCGCCAGTGGCCTGGAAGCCTACACCGGCCGCTGTCAGCAACGACAACGGCAGCAACAGGGTATCGAGCAGCATGCTCCCGGGCAGGTCCAGCCCCGGGTACGCCGGGGCATCAGCCCCATAATGATCACGCGGGCAACACCCGCCATTGATCACATACAAATCCAGCCGGGTACCGGCATACACCACCGGCGCCCCGGGCTTGTTGGCATCCAGCGTGCGCACCGTGGCACAGCCACCGAGCAGCACCAGCGCCAGCACAACCGCCAGCGCTCGCTTCAATCATCCACCCCGAAATGGTGCTCACCCCAACGCGGCAACATGTCCTGGGGAATGTTCAGCAGGTTGAGAATGCGCGCGACGACAAAGTCGACCAGGTCATCGATGGTCTGCGGCTGGTGATAAAAGCCCGGCGCCGCCGGCAGGATCACCGCGCCCATCTGCGACAGCTTGAGCATGTTCTCCAGGTGGATGGTGGAGAACGGCGCTTCGCGCGGCACCAGGATCAGCTGGCGACGCTCCTTGAGGGTAACGTCGGCAGCACGCTCGATCAGGTTGTTGCAGGCACCGGTGGCAATCGCCGACAAGGTGCCGGTGGAACAGGGCACCACCACCATCGCCGCCGGGGCGCCGGAACCCGAGGCCACCGGCGACATCCAGTCTTCCTTGCCATACACGCGGATCTGCCCGTCGGCGGCTCCGGTGTATTCGGTGAGAAAGGCCTGCATCGCCTGCGGCTTGGCCGGCAGCAACACGTCGGTCTCGGTGGCCATCACCAGTTGCGCGGCCTTGGAGATCAGGAAGTGCACCTCGCGGTCCTCACGCACCAGGCAGTCGAGCAGGCGCAGGCCATACTGGGCGCCAGAGGCGCCCGTCATGGCCAGGGTGATGCGTTCCGGCCCGCTCACTTCAGTGCCTCGGCCAGCTTGCCGTGCAGGCCGCCGAAGCCGCCATTGCTCATGATCACAACGTGGGTACCTGGGCGGGCCTGGCCCTTGACTCGCTCGATGATCGCTTCGAGGCTGTCGGCCACCACGCTGGGCACTTTGCATTGCGCGGCAGTGGCAGCCAGGTCCCAGCCCAGGTTGGCCGGGGCGTACCAGATCACTTGGTCGGCGTCGTTGACGCTTTCCGGCAGGCCGTCACGGTGGGCACCGAGCTTCATCGAGTTGGAGCGCGGCTCGATCACGGCGATCACCGGGGCCTCGCCAACGCGCTTGCGCAGGCCGTCGAGGGTGGTGGCGATGGCGGTCGGGTGGTGGGCAAAGTCATCGTAGATGGTCACGCCCTGCACTTCGGCAACCTTCTCCATGCGCCGCTTGACGCTCTTGAAGGCACTCAGGCCTTCGATGCCCATGGCTGGCACCACACCTACATGGCGCGCCGCTGCCAGGGTGGCCAGGGCGTTGGCGACGTTGTGCTGGCCAGTGAGTGCCCAATCCACCACGCCCTGCACTTCGCCGTCGAACAGCACTTCAAAGCGCGAGCCGTCGGGGCTGAGCAGACGCGCTTGCCACTGCCCACCTTCGCCAGTGGTCTGCACCGGGGTCCAGCAGCCCATGCCGATCACCCGCTCCAGCGCCAGCTCGGTAGTGGGGTGGATGACCAGGCCTTCGCTGGGGATGGTGCGCACCAGGTGATGGAACTGCCGCTCGATCGAGGCCAGGTCGGGGAAGATGTCCGCATGGTCGAACTCAAGGTTGTTGAGGATCGCCGTGCGTGGATGGTAATGGACGAACTTCGAGCGCTTGTCGAAGAAGGCGCTATCGTACTCGTCGGCTTCGACCACGAAGAACGGCGTATCGCCCAGGCGCGCCGACACCGAGAAGTTCTGCGGCACACCGCCGATCAGGAAGCCCGGGCTCATGCCGGCGTGCTCCAGCACCCAGGCCAGCATGCTGCTGGTCGTGGTCTTGCCGTGGGTACCGGCAACGGCCAGCACCCAGCGGCCCTGCAGCACGTGATCGGCCAGCCACTGCGGGCCGGAAACATAGGGCAGGCCCTTGTTCAGCACGTACTCCACCGCCGGGTTGCCACGCGACATGGCGTTGCCGATGACCACCAGGTCTGGCGCCGGGTCCAGCTGGGCCGGGTCATAGCCTTGGGTCAGCTCGATGCCCTGGGCTTCGAGCTGAGTGCTCATCGGGGGATAGACGTTGGCGTCCGAGCCAGTGACGCGGTGGCCAAGTTCCTTGGCCAGCACCGCCAGCGAGCCCATGAAAGTGCCGCAAATACCGAGAATGTGAATATGCATGGTCGACCTCGCAAAACATCGAGGCAGGGTAGCCCAGGGCGCGATAAATCGCACCAGATGTTTCGCTCAGCCGGCCCTGGTGATGCCGTGTTTGCGCAGTTTTCGATACAAGGTATTGCGGCTGATGCCCAAGTGCTCGGCGACACGGGTGAGGTGCCAGTGTTTTGCCTCCAGGGTCGCCAGCAGCGCATGGCGCTCGGCATCCTCCAAAGCGGCAGGCCCTATCGCCGGCAAGCCGGCTCCCACAGGGTTTGCACATGGCTTGAAGCCATTGCCGTCGATGTGGGAGCTGGCTTGCAGGCGATCGAGGGCGAAGCCCTCGCGAACAATGGCGGGGAGATCCGGGAACACAATCCGGGAGTCTTCGCAAAGCGCCACCAAGGTACGCAGCACATTACGCATCTGCCGCACATTCCCCGGCCAGGCGAAATCGAGCAGTGCCTGGCGCGCCCTCGGCTCGATGTCGATCAGCTGCCCCTGCGCCTCCTGACGCAGCAGAAAGTCCAGCAACTGCGCCTTGTCACTGCGCTCGCGCACCGCCGGCAACGCCACTTCCAGGCCATTCAGGCGGTAATACAGGTCCTCGCGGAAACTGCCCTGCGCCACCCGCTCCAGCAAGTCGCGGTGGGTGGCGCTGACAATGCGCACGTCGACCGCCTGCGGTTCGCCACCGATCGGCACCACCTGGCGCTCCTCCAGCACGCGCAGCAAGCGGGTTTGCAGAGTCAGTGGCATGTCACCAATCTCGTCCAGCAGCAAAGTGCCGCCGTCAGCCTGCAACAGCTTGCCGCGCATGCCTTCCTTGCGCGCGCCGGTAAAGCTGCCGCCACGGTAGCCGAACAGTTCGCTCTCGATCAGGCTCTCCGGGATCGACGCGCAGTTGATGGCGACGAACGGCTTGCCGCGCCGCTCGCTGGCCTGGTGCACAGCCTGGGCGAAAGCCTCCTTGCCACAGCCGGTCTCGCCACGCAGCAGCAGCGGCACATCGCGCTCGAACACCCGCACGCTGCGGCGGAAGTCGTTCTGCAAGGCCGGGTCGAGCAGGCAGATAAGCGGCTCCACGTCCCGCACGGGTCGCGGCTGGGCAGCTGGCACCGACCACACCGGTGCGCGCGCCTGACCACGCAGGCTGGCGAACACCTGGCGCCCGTCCAGGGTGCGCAGCGGCCAGGCCGTGCTGCCAGCGGGCGTGGCGCGGCTGAACAGTTCGTCGTGGCTGCAAGCGAAAAAGCGTTCCAGCGGTTTGCCCAGCACGCCACCACGCACCGTGCCCAGCAGGTTCAGCGCGCTCTGGTTGGCGGCGCAGATGCGCCCGTCACCGTCGAAGGCCAGCAGGCCTTCGCTGAACAGACCGACCGACTCGGCCTGCAGGTGAAAACGCAACAGCCATTGCTGTTCGAAATGGCGCAGGAAGTAGCAGCTTTCGATCATCTTCGCCGACAGGTTGACCAGGGCCATGGTGTGGAACTGGCTCTGCCGGGAAACGTCGGGCCGTGCCGAAGACACATCCAGCACCGCCAGCAGCTCGCCGTGCGGGTCGAACACCGGGCTGGCCGAGCAGGTCAGGCCGGTGTGGCGACCACGGAAGTGCTCGTTCTGGTGAATGGTCAGCGCCTGGCGCTCGACCAGACAGGTGCCGATGCCGTTGGTGCCCTCGCGTGCCTCGCTCCAGTCGGCGCCCAGCCACAGCCCGGCGCGCTCGAAGCTGCGCCGCTCGGTCGGCGCGCTGACGCAATTGAGGATCACCCCACGGGCATCGGTCAGCAGCACCGCATGGCCGGCCCCGGAAAGCTGCTGGTGCAGGCTGTTCATTTCATGGTCGGCAATCTGCAGCACCTGGCGCAGGCGCTCGCGGCTTTCCAGCAGGCGCCCGTGTTCGAGCACCACCGGGGCCTCGATCACCGACGGGTCGAGGTGGTAGTCCTCCAGGCAGCGCAGCCAGGAGCGGGCGATGGAGGGGTCGCTGCCGCCCTCTCCGGCCCCACCATGGGCAACGCTGTGGACTTGCTGGGCATGGCGACTGAAAAGATTGCTCTGCATTGTTGTAGTTCTCCGCAGATAGAGAGTCCCGCCAGCATCCTCCACCCGGGAAGGCTTTGCAATGCACCCTCCGGTTACGTGTCGCAAATGGCACAAAGTGTCACCCCCGCGCGTACCGGTGCTGGCACAGCAACCGTGGGGCAGGCTTTGGGAATCGAGCCAAGTCATTGATTTTACTGGCACTCGAAACGCTGGCCCAACCTTTGCTCTACGCTTTCCAACTCCCTAACAAACACAATAGCCAGGAGACACACCATGCGTTACGCACATCCCGGTACCGAAGGCGCGAAGGTTTCCTTCAAGAGCCGCTACGGCAACTACATCGGTGGTGAGTTCGTTCCTCCGGTAAAGGGGCAGTACTTCGAAAATACCTCCCCGGTGAATGGCAAGCTGATCGCTGAATTCCCTCGCTCCACTGCCGAAGACATCGACAAAGCCCTGGATGCCGCCCACGCTGCGGCCGACGCCTGGGGCCGCACTTCAGTGCAGGATCGCTCCAACGTTCTGCTGAAGATCGCCGACCGTATCGAGCAGAACCTCGAACTGCTGGCCATTACCGAAACCTGGGACAACGGCAAGCCGATCCGCGAAACCCTCAACGCCGACATCCCGCTCGCGGTTGACCACTTCCGCTACTTCGCTGGCTGCATCCGCGCCCAGGAAGGCGGCGCTGCCGAGATCAACGAAGGCACCGTGGCCTACCACATCCACGAGCCACTGGGCGTGGTCGGACAGATCATCCCGTGGAACTTCCCGATCCTGATGGCCGCCTGGAAGCTTGCTCCGGCACTGGCCGCCGGCAACTGCGTGGTGCTCAAGCCGGCCGAACAAACGCCACTGGGAATCACCGTACTGCTCGAAGTCATTGGCGACCTGCTGCCACCTGGCGTGCTCAACGTGGTGCAAGGCTATGGCCGCGAAGCCGGTGAAGCCCTGGCCACCAGCAAGCGCATCGCCAAGATCGCCTTCACTGGCTCTACCCCGGTCGGCTCGCACATCATGAAATGCGCCGCCGAGAACATCATTCCGTCCACCGTCGAACTGGGCGGCAAGTCGCCGAACGTGTATTTCGAAGACATCATGCAGGCCGAGCCAAGCTTCATCGAGAAGGCGGCCGAAGGCATGGTGCTGGCGTTCTTCAACCAGGGCGAGGTATGCACCTGCCCGTCGCGGGCACTGGTACAGGAATCGATCTACCCGCAGTTCATGGAAGTGGTGATGAAGAAGGTGCTGCAGATCAAGCGCGGCGACCCGCTGGACACCGACACCATGGTCGGCGCCCAGGCCTCGCAACAGCAGTTCGAGAAGATCCTGTCGTACCTCGACATCGCCCAGAAGGAAGGCGCCGAGCTGCTGACCGGCGGCAAGGTGGAAAAACTGGAAGGCTCGCTGGCCACCGGTTACTACATCCAGCCGACCCTGCTCAAAGGCAACAACAAGATGCGCGTGTTCCAGGAAGAAATCTTCGGCCCGGTGGTCAGCGTCACCACCTTCAAGGACGAAGCCGAAGCCCTGGCGATTGCCAACGACACCGAGTTCGGCCTGGGCGCCGGCGTGTGGACCCGCGACATCAACCGTGCCTACCGCATGGGCCGTGGGATCAAGGCTGGCCGCGTGTGGACCAACTGCTACCACCTGTACCCGGCGCATGCGGCGTTCGGTGGCTACAAGAAGTCGGGGGTCGGGCGTGAGACCCACAAGATGATGCTCGATCACTACCAGCAGACCAAGAACCTGCTGGTGAGCTACGACATCAATCCGTTGGGCTTCTTCTAAACCGCGCCGTCTTCTTCGCGGGTAAACCCGCTCCCACAGGTACTGCGCTTGCTTAAGGTGCTGTACACCCCCTGTAGGAGCGGGTTCACCCGCGAAGAGGCCTGGCCTGCTTTACACAAAACCCAGAGCGGTAACCGTGCACCAACCGCTCTGGCTCGCTTCCTGCAATACACATCACCATCGGCCCGGAACCCGTCCGGCCACCAAGAAAAACAACAGGTGAATCTATGCCAAGCGATCATTCCGCCGGCTCGCCGGCAGGCTCTTCCGTCGACTTCGAAAAAGTCGGCTCGGACTATTTCCAGCAACGTGAACTGAAAAAAGGCGCCGCAGGCTGGGTCCTGCTGGTCGGCCTGGGCGTGGCTTATGTCATCTCGGGCGACTATGCCGGCTGGAACTTCGGCCTGGCCCAGGGCGGCTGGGGCGGTATGTTCCTCGCCACCCTGCTGATGGCCACCATGTACCTGTGCATGTGCTTCTCGCTGGCCGAGCTGTCGTCGATGATCCCCACCGCAGGCGGCGGCTATGGCTTTGCCCGCAGCGCCTTCGGCCCCTGGGGCGGCTTCCTCACCGGGACGGCGATCCTCATCGAGTACGCCATCGCCCCCGCCGCCATCGCGGTGTTCATCGGCGCCTATTGCCAGTCACTGTTCGGCATCGGCGGCTGGATGATCTACCTGGCGTTCTACATCGTGTTCATCGGCATCCACATCTTTGGCGTGGGTGAGGCGTTGAAGCTGATGTTCATCATCACTGCCATCGCCGCCATCGCCCTGGCCGTGTTCCTGGTGAGCATGGTGCCCCATTTTGATGCAGCCAACCTGTTCGACATCGCCAAAACGGACGCCGTGGGCGCCAGCAGCTTCCTGCCGTTCGGCTATGTCGGCGTATGGGCGGCCATCCCCTACGCCATCTGGTTCTTCCTCGCCGTAGAGGGCGTGCCACTGGCCGCCGAAGAAACCAAGAACCCCAAGCGCGACCTGCCACGCGGCCTGATCGGCGCCATGCTGGTACTGCTGGCCTTCGCCCTGCTGATCCTGGTGGTCGGCCCCGGCGGCGCGGGCTCCGAAGCACTGAAAGCGTCCGGCAACCCACTTGTAGAAGCCTTGTCCAAGGCCTACGGCGGTAGCACCTGGATGGGCGGCTTCGTCAACCTGGTCGGCCTGGCCGGGCTGATCGCCAGCTTCTTCTCGATCATCTACGCCTATTCCCGGCAGATCTTCGCCCTGTCCCGCGCCGGCTACCTGCCGCGCAAGCTGTCGGAAACCAACAAGAGCAAGGCCCCGGTACTGGCCCTGATCATCCCCGGGATCATCGGCTTTGCCCTGTCGCTGACTGGCCAGGGTGACCTGCTGATCCTGGTGGCGGTGTTCGGCGCTACCCTGTCGTACGTGCTGATGATGGCCGCGCACATCACCCTGCGCATCCGCCGGCCGAAGATGGAGCGCCCCTACCGTACCCCCGGTGGCATCTTCACCTCGGGTTTGGCCCTGGTGCTGGCCTGCATCGCCGTGGTCGCCGGTTTCCTGGTCGACCCACGGGTGGTGATTGGCGCCGCAGTGATCTATGCGGTATTAATTGCCTACTTTGCTTTCTACAGCCGCCACCACCTGGTCGCGGGTACACCGGAAGAGGAATTCGCCGCGATCCAGAAGGCCGAAGAGGCCCTGCACTGATCGCCGCCACCCGCCGCGGGGCAACCCGCGGCTCTGGAGAGTCTGTATGGCAAGTTTCGTACACACGGTCGGCCACCTGGTCTACCGCTTCGACAGCCTCAAGGAAGTGATGGCCAAGGCCAGCCCCGCCCGCTCCGGGGACTACCTGGCGGGCGTTGCGGCCAGCAACGACGGCGAACGGGTCGCCGCGCAGATGGCCCTGGCCAATATCCCGCTGACGCATTTTCTCAATGAAGCGCTGATCCCCTACGAAGATGATGAAGTCACGCGCCTGATCATCGACACTCACGATGCCCAGGCCTTCGCCCCGGTCAGCCACCTGACCGTGGGTGGCCTGCGCGACTGGCTGCTGAGCGAAGAGGCCAACGAGGACAGCCTGCGCAGCCTGGCGCCAGGGCTGACGCCGGAAATGGCCGCCGCGGTGTCGAAGATCATGCGCGTGCAGGACCTGGTGCTGGTGGCGCAGAAGATCCGCGTGGTCACCCGCTTCCGTGGCACCATGGGCCTGCGCGGGCGCCTGTCGACCCGGCTGCAGCCCAACCACCCGACCGACGAGCCGGCCGGTATCGCCGCCAGCATTCTGGACGGCCTGCTGTACGGCAACGGCGATGCCATGATCGGCATCAACCCGGCCACCGACAGCATCGCCTCGATCTGCGCCCTGCTGGAAATGCTCGACGCCATCATCCAGCGCTACGACATCCCCACCCAGGCCTGCGTGCTGACCCACGTCACCACCTCGATCGAGGCGATCAACCGTGGCGTGCCACTGGACCTGGTGTTCCAGTCCATCGCCGGCACCGAGGCGGCCAACGCCGGGTTCGGCATCAACCTGAACGTGCTGCAGGAAGGCTACGAGGCGGGCCTGTCGCTGAAACGCGGCACCCTCGGGCAGAACCTGATGTACTTCGAAACCGGCCAGGGCAGCGCGCTGTCGGCCAACGCCCACCATGGCGTCGACCAGCAAACCTGTGAAACCCGCGCCTATGCCGTGGCCCGCCACTTCAAGCCGTTCCTGGTCAACACCGTGGTCGGTTTCATCGGCCCGGAGTACCTGTACAACGGCAAGCAGATCATCCGCGCCGGCCTCGAAGACCACTTCTGCGGCAAGCTGCTCGGGGTGCCGATGGGTTGCGACATCTGCTACACCAACCACGCCGAAGCCGACCAGGACGACATGGACACCCTGCTGACCCTGCTGGGCGTGGCCGGGATCAACTTCATCATGGGCATCCCCGGCTCCGACGACATCATGCTCAACTACCAGACCACCTCGTTCCACGACGCGCTGTACGCGCGCCAGACCCTGGGCCTGAAGCCCGGGCCGGAATTCGAGGCATGGCTGGCCCGCACCGGCATCTTCACCCAGGCCGATGGCCGGGTGCGCTTTGGTGACAACCTGCCGCCGGCCTTCCGTCAGGCCTTGGCACAGCTTGCATAGGGATGACCATGGACCACCGCACGCCTACCCCCGACAACCCTTGGCTGGCCCTGCGCAACCTGACCCCGGCGCGCATCGCCCTGGGCCGTACCGGCACCAGCCTGCCGACCGGGGCGCAGCTGGACTTCCAGTTCGCCCATGCCCAGGCCCGCGACGCCGTGCACCTGGCCTTCGACCATGCCGGCCTGGCTACCCAGCTGAGTGACCGCGGGCGCGAAAGCCTGGTGCTGCACAGCGCCGCCAGCGACCGCAACCAGTACCTGCAACGCCCGGACCTGGGGCGGCGCCTGAGCGAAGATTCGGTTGCCGCGCTGCGCGAGCACGCCCAGGCCAACCCCGGTGGGGTCGACCTGGCCATCGTCGTCGCTGACGGCCTGTCGGCCTTGGCCGTGCACCGCCACACCCTGCCCTTCCTCGCGCGCTTCGAGGAGCAGGCCGCCGCCGACGGCTGGACCAGCGCCCCGGTGGTGCTGGTGCAGCAGGGCCGCGTGGCAGTGGCCGACGAGATCGGTGAACTGCTGGGCGCACGGATGACTGTGATGCTGATCGGCGAACGGCCGGGGCTCAGTTCGCCCGACAGCCTTGGCCTGTATTTCACCTATGCACCGAAGGTGGGCCTGACCGATGCCTACCGCAACTGCATTTCCAACATCCGTCTGGAAGGGCTGAGCTATGGCATGGCAGCGCACCGCTTGCTGTACTTGATGCGTGAAGCCTGCCGGCGCCAGCTTTCCGGGGTGAATCTGAAGGACGAAGCCGAGGTCCATAGCCTGGAGAGTGAACACAGCACCGGCCAGAAAGGTAATTTCCTGCTCGGCAAAGGGTAAAAAACATGTCACGGAAGGCGGATTGCACTTGCCCCGCGCATTGGGCAGCATGCCCTTGAAAGCTGCTGGCAATCCGCTGTTTCCCCTAACGGACTCTGAGGGCCGCACATGCGCATCATCAAGGCAACCCTGGAACACCTCGACCTGCTCACGCCGATGTTCGTCAAATACCGTGAGTTCTACGGGCAGCTACCCTATCCCGACAGCTCGCGCAGCTTCCTGGAAAAGCGCCTGAAGCGGGATGAGTCGGTGATCTACCTGGCGCTACCCGATGATGACAACGGCAAACTGCTGGGCTTCTGCCAGCTGTACCCGAGCTTCTCGTCGCTGTCGCTGAAGCGGGTATGGATTCTCAACGATATCTACGTGGCCGAGGACTCGCGGCGCATGCTGGTGGCCGACCACCTGATGCGCGAGGCGAAGAAAATGGCCAAGGAAACCAATGCCGTGCGCATGCGGGTGTCGACCAGCGCGGACAATGAGGTAGCGCACAAGACTTACGAATCCATCGGGTTTCGTGAGGATAACGAGTTCAAGAGCTATATCCTGCCAATCAGCCAGGATTGCCTGTGCTGGCCTCTTCGCGGGTGAACCCGCTCCCACAGGGATCGCGACGCATCTGAAATCGATGCTGTACCTGTGGGAGCGGGTTCACCCGCGAAGAGGCCGGAACAGGAATACCCCTGCCGTAACCCCCCGCTACAAACTCCCCGGGCATGATCCTGACTTAGCCGTATAATGGCCCACCTGTCATGTGTGAAAATTTACCCATCCCCAGGTAACCGAGCCTACGCCCAAGAACACAGGTGCTGTACATGGATTTCAACCCGCTGGACCTTATCCTGCATCTCGATGCCTACCTCGATCTGCTGGTCACCAACTACGGTCCCTGGATCTACGCCATCCTCTTCACCGTGATCTTCTGTGAAACCGGTCTGGTGGTCATGCCCTTCCTGCCCGGCGATTCGCTGCTGTTCATCGCCGGCGCCGTGGCCGCCGGTGGCGGCATGGACCCGGTCCTGCTGGCCGGCCTGCTGATGGCCGCCGCGATCCTCGGCGACAGCACCAACTACGTGATCGGCCGCACGGCCGGCGAACGGTTGTTCAACAACCCAAACTCGAAGATCTTCCGCCGCGACTACCTGCAGCGTACCCACGACTTCTATGAACGCCACGGCGGCAAGACCGTGACCATGGCGCGCTTCCTGCCTATCCTGCGCACCTTTGCACCGTTCGTCGCCGGCATCGCCCACATGCACTACCCGCGCTTCCTCGGTTTCAGCGTCGCCGGTTCGCTGCTGTGGGTCGGCGGCCTGGTTACCCTGGGCTACTTCTTCGGCAACGTGCCATTCATCAAGCAACACCTGTCGCTGATGGTGGTAGGCATCATCATCCTGTCGCTGGTGCCGATGATCCTCGGCCTGCTGCGTAGCCGCCTGGGCCGCACGGCCAAGGCGCACTAAGCCTGCCAATGTGGTCGTTCAGCGCCTGGCGGCGCAAGCGCACCCTGGCGCGCTACCCCATCCCCCCCCAGCAATGGCAGGCCGTGCGCGAGCGCCTGCCGATGCTGGACGGCATCACTGACGAAGAAGATCGCTGGCTGCGTGAAGCCTGCATCCTGTTCCTGCTCGACAAGCACCTCACCTGCCTGCCCGGCGTCGAGCCGGACGACGAGCAGCGCCTGTTGCTGGCGGCCCAGGCGCAGTTGCCGCTGCTGCACCTGGGCGAGCTGAACTGGTACCAGGGTTTCCACGAAATCATCCTCTACCCCGACGACTTCAAGAGCCCCCAGCGCCACCGCGATGCCAGTGGCGTCGAGCACGTATGGGACGGCGAGCACAGCGGCGAGGCCTGGCAACAGGGCCCGATCATCCTCGCCTGGAGCGGCGTGCTGGCCAGTGGGGGCTGGGAGGCCTACAACCTGGTCATCCATGAGCTGGCGCACAAGCTCGACATGCTCAATGGCGATGCCAACGGCCTGCCGCCGCTGCACAGCGGCATGCCTGTGGATGAATGGGCAACCGCCATGCAACAGGCCTATGACGACCTCAACCGCCAGCTGGACGCCAACCCCGACGCCGAAACCGCCATCGACCCGTATGCCGCGGAAAACCCCGCGGAGTTCTTTGCCGTCACCAGCGAGTACTTCTTTAGTGCACCCGACCTGCTGCAACAGGCTTATCCACAGGTCTACCGCCAGTTGTCGCTGTTCTACCGCCAGGACCCGCTGGCGCGCCTGTGCCGGCTGCAGGCCGAACACCCGGAATACCGCGAAAGCCACGCCTGACGGGGCCGCACATCAGGCCAGGCGTGGCATGCCCATGCAGAATGTGCCTATAATCGCCGCCACTTTTTTGGTCAAACACGGGGGCACTGCCCAATGAGCTACAGCAAGATTCCGGCGGGCAAAGACCTGCCGAACGACATCTACGTCGCCATCGAAATCCCGGCCAACCACGCGCCGATCAAATACGAGATCGACAAGGACAGCGATACCCTGTTCGTCGACCGTTTCATGGCTACCCCGATGTTCTACCCAGCCAACTACGGCTTCATCCCGAACACCCTGGCCGATGACGGTGATCCGCTGGACGTGCTGGTCGTTACCCCTTACCCGGTAGCTCCAGGTTCGGTTATCCGCGCCCGTCCGGTCGGCGTGCTGAACATGACCGACGACGGCGGCGGCGATGCCAAGGTCATCGCTGTTCCTCACGACAAGCTGTCGCAGCTGTACGTCGACGTGAAGGAATACACCGACCTGCCAGCCCTGCTGATCCAGCAGATCGAGCACTTCTTTGCCAACTACAAAGATCTCGAGAAGGGCAAGTGGGTCAAGATCGAAGGCTGGGAAGGCGCTGACGCCGCCCGTGCCGCGATCACCAAATCGGTTGCTGCCTACAAGGGCTGATACCGGTTGCATGAAGAACCCCGCCCTGGCGGGGTTTTTTTATGCCTGATGGATGGCTGGCCGCCCTGGCACTGGATGACCTGCCTGCGCAGCACTTTTGTGGGAGCAACTGTCTTGCTCAAACTCTAAATGCTGGCGCGATCCCTGTGGGAGCGGGCGTGCCCGCGAACACCGGCGCAGCCGGTGCCAGCTACCGCGTTGGCCTCTTCGCGGGCACGCCCGCTCCCACAGGAACCGCGCACTTGCTTGGGAAAGTAATAAATCCTACGCAGTCCTACGCCAACGCCCTACAAACAGGCGCTTTTCACACAAGCCCCATCAACATCCGGTTCATATCCTTGCTGGCACCCCGCCGCTACACTCGCCGCCATGAACACATCCGGCGACCGCCTCAAAGCCCTGCTCCACGAATGTGGCCTGACCCCTTCCGATTTCGCCGCCCAGCGCAGCGTCACACCCCAGCACGTCAACAACTGGTTCAAGCGCGGTGTGCCCCTGGCCCGGCTGGACGAAATGGCCGACCTGTTCTGCGTGCATCGTCGCTGGTTGCGCACGGGCGAAGGGCCCAAACACCACAACCCGATCCTGCGCAACTGCCCGCCAGGGCCGGCGCCCGCCAACCCGCCCACGCCACTGTCGGCACAAGGCGGCCGGGCACTGAAGGTACCCTTTTACGAACTGCACAACGGCCTGCTGTCACCTGTGGCCAGCAAGCACCTGTGCCTGCCCACAAAAGCCCTGAAAGTGTTGGGTGTGCATGCCGACAACGCCATCTGCCTGGCCATGCCCGCCAGCAACATGACCCCGCTGATTCCGCTGCAGGCCACCCTGGCCATCGACCTGGGCATGACCCGGGTGGTCGAGGGCGAAACCTATGCCCTGCTGCACAACGGCGCGCTCCGGGTGAACAACCTCAGCCTCGGCCAGCACGGCACGCTGTACCTGCACAGCCATGACCGGCGCACCTATGCGGTAGAACGCTACACCGCCGCCCAGCGCCAGGCACAAGGGCTGGAAATTCTGGGCTGGGTATTCCACTGGTCGCATTTCCGCCAGCAACGGCCCGGCTGAAACAACCTGTGCCATTTTTTGCTGGGCATCCTGCGCGCGCCCTTGTATGCTACGCCGCACATTCAGCCCCGACCGGCGCGAGCCGCGGTCCAGAGGGCTCGGCGATATCCCACACGGGCATCTGCCATCTCTTTCAGGCCTTTGATGGCCACACAGTTAAGGCGATTGCGGCTTACCATAAATTAGTCGGAAGCGTCCCCGAGAAGCCGGCCACAAGCCGGCTTTTTAATGCCTGAAGAAAAGCCATTCTGCTCCTCTGCAACCTTCCTATGGCGGGGAAATCGCAGTTGTGAGAGCGAAAATAATCTCATTCGCCATTTATCTGACACTACCCTGACGCTCATCTGAAAATCGTCGGATAAATGACGTTTCGCGTGGAGCTTTCATCCTCCTGTTCTAGGCTCAAGCCATATGGGAGGAGGTGTAGTCCATGCGCAAATTATTGATTGGCTCGTCGATACTGGCTTGTCTGGTGGTGCTGGGCGGCTGGTTGAGTCGACCGCAGCCGTTGCCGGTCAGGCTGCTGGAGGTTGAGCGGGGGCCGGTGGAAACGGTGGTGGCCAATACGCGCGCGGGTACGCTGAAGTCCTGTCGACGCTCGCACCTGTCCTTCAATGTCGGCGGCCAGGTTGCCGAGTTGCAGGTCAGCGAGGGCCAGCGGGTCCAACCGGGCCAGGTGCTCATGCGCCTGCGCCAGGACGAGCAGCTGGCCAGGCTGCAGGAGGCCGAGGCGCGGCTGGAGGCCCAGCGCAACACCCGCGAACAGCGCTGCCAGCAAGCGCTCCTGGACCGGCGCGACCTTGATCGCCTGGGCCAGCTGGCCGACCGCAAGCTGATTGCCGCCGATCGCCTCGACCAGGCCGCGACCAAGGCCAACCTGGCGAAGCTGATGTGCAGTGCCAGTGCCGTGCTGATCCGCGAGGCCGACGCCAGCCTGCAGCTGCAGCGTTCACTGCTGGAGCAGACGACCCTGCGTGCGCCATTTGCCGGCGTAGTCGCAGAAATCAACGGCGAACTGGGTGAGTTCGTCACCCCTTCGCCGCCGGGTATTCCCACGCCACCGGCGGTCGACCTGATCGACGACAGCTGCCTGTATGTCGAGGCACCGATCGATGAGGTGGACGCTGCCCGGGTTCACCCCGGCACCGCCGTGCGGATCAGCCTGGATGCCTTCCGTGGCCAGCATTTCACCGGCCGCGTCAGCCGCATCGCACCCTATGTGCGTGAATTGGAGAAGCAGGCGCGTACCGTCGATGTCGAGGTTCGCTTCGACCAGCCGCCGTCAGACCTGGCCCTGCTCACCGGCTATAGCGCCGATGTCGAGATCCTCCTGGAGCAGCACGCAAGTGCTTTGCGCATCCCCACCGAAACCCTGCTGGAGGGGCAGCGTGTGCTGCGATATGACCCGAGCGCCCGGGTGTTGCGCGAGGTGCAGGTACAAACCGGGTTGAGCAACTGGCGCTGGACCGAGGTGCTCGCCGGGCTCGACGAGGACGCGCGTATCGTCGCCAGCCTCGAGCAGGAGGGGCTCAAGGATACCGTGGCGGTGATCCCGCTGGATGCCACGGAGACCGAAAAATGATCCGCCTGCGCGGCGGCAGCCGCAGCTTCCAGCTGGGCGAACAACGGGTGATGGGGCTGGACGGCCTGGACCTGGACATCGCAGCCGGTGACTACATGGCAGTGATGGGCCCTTCGGGCTCGGGCAAGTCGACCCTGCTGAACATCCTTGGCCTGCTCGATGCGCCGAGCGCCGGCGAGTACTGGCTGCAGGGCGAGGCCACGGCGGCGCTGAGCGAGGCGCGCCGCGCCCAGTTGCGCAGCCGACTGATAGGCTTCGTTTTCCAGTCCTACCACCTGATCGCACGGCTGACGGTGCTGGAAAACATCGAGCTGCCGATGGTCCTCGCTGGCATCGGTGCGGCGCAACGGCGCAAACGCAGCAGCCAATTGGTGGCCCGCCTGGGGCTGGGCGATCGCCTTGCCCACCGCCCGGCCGAGCTGTCCGGTGGCCAGCGCCAGCGCGTCGCGATCGCCCGGGCGATGGTCATGCAACCGGCGCTGTTGTTGGCCGACGAGCCCACCGGCAATCTCGATAGCCAGGCCGGCGCCGAGGTCTTCAGCCTGCTGGAAGAGCTCAACGGCGAGGGTCTGACCCTGATAGTGGTGACCCACGACGCCAGCCTTGGCGCCCGCGCACAGCGCCAGCTACACATGCGTGACGGGCGCATCCACAATATTGCGCCGCAGCGGGCGCTGGCCTGATGCGCGCTGCCGATGCCCTGGGCTTCTGGCTCGGCGCTTTGCGTGGGCACCGCTCGCGCAGCCTGATGCTACTGCTGGCCATCGCCATCGGGGTGGTGGCGGTCAACCTGCTCACCGGCCTTGGCGCTGGGGCGCGGGCCTTTGTGCTGAACGAGTTCTCGCTGCTCGGGCGCGACATCCTGATCGTTTTCCCGGGCCGCAAGGAAACCACGGGGCGAATGCCTCCGCTCACCGGCCTGACGCCGCACGAATTGACCTTGCAGGATGTCCAGGCCATCACCCGGCTGCCGGGCATCCGCCGGGTCGCGCCGCAACAGGCCGGGCAGATGGAGGTGATAGTCGGCAACCGCAATCGTGAGGTGCTGACCCTGGGCACCACCCGGGACTTCTTCGCCATTCGCCAACTGACGGTCGTCCAGGGCCAACCCCTGCCGGCGCTGGACCCTGAACAGGCCGAGGCCGTCTGCGTGATCGGCGGCAAACTCCGGCGCGAGCTGTTCGGCGAACGCCCGGCCCTGGGTGAATGGTTGCGCGCCGGCGACCGGCGCTTCCGGGTGGTCGGTATCCTCGGTGAGCGGGGCGAATCCCTGGGCATGGATTTCGCCGAGATGTTGATCATCCCGGTGGCCAGTGCCCAGGCCTTGTTCAATAGCGAAGGGTTGTCGCGGGTGTTTGTCGAGGTGCATGGTCCGAGCGTTCTCGACCGTAGCAAGCGCCTGATACTCGCCGCGCTCAAGGAGCGCCACGAGGGTGAGGAAGACGTCACCCTGGTCAGCCAGGACAGCCTGCTCAGCGCCTTCGACCACATACTCGCGGTGCTGACCCTGGCGGTGGCCGGGATTGCCGCGATCAGCCTGGTGGTGGCAGGCATCCTGATCATGAACGTGACCTGGATTGCGGTGAGCCAGCGCAGCGCCGAGATCGGCCTGCTCAAAGCCATAGGCGTGACGGCGGCGCAGCTGCGCCTGCTGTTCCTCGGCGAGGCGGCGCTGCTGGCCCTGACGGGGGCGCTGGCGGGGCTGCTGCTGGCCGAAACCTTGCTCTGGCTAGGGCGCCTGGCGTTCGATCTGCCGCTCTATGCACCCTGGTGGGCGCGGGCTGGCGCAGTACTGCTGGCACTCGGCACGGCACTGCTGTTTGCCTGGCTGCCGGCCGCTCGGGCCTCGGCGCTGGAGCCGGTGGCGGCGCTACGCCCGCCGGGAGCGCACTGATGCGCTGGCAAGATGGTCTCCGGCTGACCAGCTCGGCGCTGACCTGCCGCCCCTTGCGCAGCCTGCTGACCCTGCTCGGGGTAGCGATCGGCATAGCCGCCGTGGCGCTGCTCACGGCCATCGGCGAGGGCGTGCGCGGCTATGTGCTGGAGAACTTCTCGCAGTTCGGTACGCGGATCATCACCGTGCGCCCGGGCAAGACCCAGACCAGCGGCCTCGGCGGCCTGCTCGGCAGCGTACGGCCACTGACCATCAGTGACACCGATGCCCTGCGGCGCTTGCCGCATGTCGAGGCGGCTGTGCCGATCATTCAGGGTAGCGGGGATGTCCAGTTCGGCCAGCTGAGCCGGCGCAGCGACATTCTCGGTGGTGGCCATCAATTGGCACAGGCCTGGCGCATGCAGCTGAGCCTGGGCGAGTTCCTGCCCGCGGCCCGTGACGGTCGTTCGCCGCCCTATGTGGTGCTCGGCCATCAGCTGCGTGCCGAGCTGTTCGGTGCGCGCAATCCGCTGGGCGAGTTGATTCGCGTCGGCGGCGTGCGTTTCCGGGTGATCGGCGTGATGGAAAAGAAGGGCCAGTTGCTCGGTTTCAACCTCGACGATATCGCCTACATCCCGGTGGATTGGGCGCAAAGCCTGTTCAACCGCACCGGGGTGGTCAAAGCCCATGTAGTGTTCGGCGCAGGCACCACTTCAAAGGCGTTGAGCCGGCAGATTCGCGAGGTGCTTGGCGAACGGCACGGCGCGGAGGACTTCAGCCTGACCACCCAGGATGACATGCTGCGCAGCTTCAACCGCGTGCTCGGCACCCTGAGCCTGGCCATCGGTGCCTTGGGGGGTATTTCGCTGTTGGTTGGCGCGGTCGGCATTCTCACCATCATGACGACCGCTGTGGGCGAGCGCACGGCGGAAATCGGCCTGTTGCGGGCGATTGGCGCCAGCCCGCGGCAGGTGCTCGGGCTGTTTCTCGCCGAAGCGACGCTGCTGTCCCTGGCCGGTGGCTTGCTTGGCCTGCTGTTGATGGGCCTGCTGCTCGGGCTACTGCACCTGGCCATGCCGAGCCTGCCCTTGGCGCTGCATCCGCTGTTTCTGCTACTGGCGCTGCTGCTGGCGGCGGTGCTGGGGGTTCTCGCCGGCCTGGCTCCGGCATTGCGGGCCGCCCGCCTGCATCCGGTGGCGGCGCTGCGCAGTGAGTAGCGGCCAGGCCAATGAGCCGTACGCTGCAGGAAGATTTCTACAGGCTTTACTGGGGCTGCTTTGCAGCCCTTCGCAGGCACGCCCGCTCCCACAGGACTGCACATAACTCATTGAATTAGCAGGGGCCTTGTGGGAGCGGGTTTACCCGCGAACACCGGCATAGCCGGTGCCATATATCGCGTCGCATTCTTCGCGGGTGAACCCGCTCCCACAGGGTGCGCGGCGCGCTTACTGAATTTGACCCACCGCAAGCTGACAGAAAAGTAATCTGAAGCTCAGCCAGCTGACAGCGCAGATCAGCTAGCGTGAAGGAAGATTGTGGGGCTTCTCGACCCACACGCTGGGCATTCACCCGCCTGAATACCAGCAACTTTTCGACTGACTGGACGCAACGGCATGCAAAGCAAAACCACCAGACGCTCCTTCGTCAAAGGCCTGGCCGCTACCGGACTACTTGGCGGGCTGGGCATGTGGCGCACGCCGGTCTGGGCCGTGACCAGCCCCGGCCAACCGAATGTGCTGAGCGGCACCGACTTCGACCTCTACATCGGTGAGCTGCCGGTCAACATTACCGGCGCTGCGCGCACAGCAATGGCCATCAACGGCTCCATACCCGGGCCCATTCTGCGCTGGCGCGAAGGCGATACCGTCACGCTGCGTGTGCGCAACCGCTTGCAGCAGGACACCTCCATTCACTGGCACGGCATCATCCTGCCGGCGAACATGGACGGCGTACCGGGCCTGAGCTTTCATGGCATCGCCCCCGACGGCATGTACGAGTACAGGTTCAAGGTCCAGCAGAACGGCACCTACTGGTACCACAGCCACTCCGGTTTCCAGGAGCAGATCGGGGTGTACGGCGCCCTGGTCATCGATGCAAAAGAGCCTGAGCCATTCACCTATGACCGAGACTATGTGGTCATGCTCAGCGACTGGACGGATGAAGACCCTGCCCGGGTGCTGTCCAAGCTCAAGAAGCAGTCCGACTATTACAACTACCACAAGCGCACGGTGGGTGATTTCGTCAACGACGTGAGCGAAATGGGCTGGTCCGCTGCGGTAGCCGACCGCAAGATGTGGGCCGAGATGAAGATGAGCCCCACCGATCTCGCCGACGTGAGCGGTTACACCTACACCTACCTGATGAACGGCCAGGCCCCGGACGGTAACTGGACGGGCGTGTTCAAGCCGGGCGAGAAAATCCGCCTGCGCTTCATCAACGGCTCGGCCATGACGTATTTCGATGTGCGAATTCCCGGCCTGAAGATGACGGTTGTCGCGGCGGATGGGCAGCATGTAAAGCCCGTTTCGGTCGACGAGTTCCGCATCGCCGTTGCCGAAACCTACGACGTCATTGTCGAGCCCGAGAACGAGCAGGCTTACACCATTTTCGCTCAATCCATGGACCGCACCGGGTATTCCAGGGGCACCCTGGCTGTTCGCGAAGGCTTGCAAGCCCCTGTTCCAGCTGTCGATCCACGGCCGATCATTTCCATGAGCGATATGGGCATGGACCATGGCGGTATGGGTGGAATGGACCACGGCAGCATGGCTGGCATGGATCACGGCGACATGGCTGGCATGGACCACGGCAGCATGGCCGGCATGGACCATGGCAACATGGCTGGCGCCAACGCGGCCATGCAGAGCCACCCAGAATCCGAGACCAACAACCCCCTGGTCGACATGCAGACGATGACCCCTACGCCAAAACTGGGCGATCCGGGCATCGGGCTGCGTGACAACGGCCGCCGTGTGCTGACCTATGCGGACCTGCGCAGCACCTTCCCGGACCCGGACGGCCGCGCGCCAGGTCGCACAATCGAGCTGCACCTCACCGGCCACATGGAAAAGTTCGCCTGGTCCTTTGACGGCATCAAGTTTTCCGATGCCGAGCCATTGCGCCTCAAGTATGGCGAGCGCCTGCGCATCACCCTGGTCAACGACACCATGATGACTCACCCCATCCACCTGCATGGCATGTGGAGCGACCTGGAGGATGAGAACGGCAACTTCATGGTGCGCAAACACACGATCGACATGCCGCCTGGCTCAAAACGAAGCTACCGCGTCACTGCAGATGCTTTAGGACGTTGGGCCTATCACTGTCACCTGCTGTTCCACATGGAAATGGGCATGTTCCGCGAAGTCCGTGTGGACGAATGAACTGGAGATCCGAGATGAGCAAACCAATGAAACGAAGCGCGTTTTTCCTTTCTGCTGCAATGGCCGGCCTGTTTGCCGTTTATGCCCCGTCATCATGGTCCGACGGCGAGCAGCCTGCCGATGCCGCAAAAGCCAAGGGCGCCCAAGGCATGGACCATGGTGCGATGAAGGGCATGGATCACGGCGCCATGAAAGGGATGGATCACGGCTCGATGAAAGGTATGGACCATGGCTCGATGAAAGGTATGGACCATGGCTCGATGCAAGGCATGGACCACGGCAAGATGATGCAATCGCATGGCAGCGATAAAGCTAAGGCAGGGAAAGATGCTCAATAGCCTGGCACGACCATCGCTGCTGGCATTGACCGTTTCGCTCGGCGTGCTGGGGGCTGCGCACAGCTTCGCCGCTGAAGAAATGGACCATTCGACGATGGACCACGGCAAGATGGATCATGGCAGCATGCAGGGCATGGACCACGGCACCATGGATCATGGGGCTATGGACCATGGAGCCATGAACCATGGAGCGATGGACCATTCGAAAATGAACCACGGCTCGGCGGATACGCCGACGACCAGCCGTACCCCGATCCCGGTGCTGACCGATGCCGACCGCCAGGCGGCCTTCCCGCCGTTGGGCGGGCATCAGATGCACGACAGTGCGATCAACAGCTTCTTCCTGCTGGATCAGCTCGAGTACCAGGATGCCGATGAAGGCAGCACGCTGGCCTGGGATGCTTCTGGCTGGATAGGCGGCGATATCAACCGTCTGTGGATCCGCTCCGAAGGTGAACGCACCAACGGTGTCACCGAGGATGCCGAATTGCAGCTGCTGTACGGCCGCTCGATCAGCCCATGGTGGGATGTGGTTGCCGGGGTGCGCCAGGATTTCAAGCCTGAATCTCCCCAGACCTGGGCGGCGTTCGGTATCCAGGGCATGGCACTTTACGACTTCGAGGCCGAAGCCACTGCGTTCATTGGTGAGAACGGCCAGACTGCCGCGCGCCTGGAAGGCGACTACGACATTCTGCTGACCAACCGCCTGATCCTGCAGCCAACCGCTGAAGCCAATTTCTATGGCAAGAACGACCCTGGGCGCGGCGTGGGCTCCGGCCTGGCCAATACCGAAGTCGGGCTGCGCCTGCGCTATGAAATTGTCCGCCAGTTCGCCCCCTACATCGGCGTCACCTGGAACCGCTCCTACGGCAAAACCGCCGATTTCATCCGCGACGAGGGTGGTGATGTGGATGAAGCGCGTTTCGTGGCCGGTATTCGCCTGTGGTTTTGAGAGCCAGACATGAAAAAAACAATAACAACGCTTGTTGCAGCAGGCGCAGTGGCCAGTGTGGCCGTGCTGGGTGCCGCGTACTCCGGCCTGGTCAATGTCGGAGCCGATGATCCCCATTTCCCCGCCGTGCATGCCTTTCTGGCCATGGCACGGGAGCGTTCGATCGCAGTGCGGGCCAGGGACATCGAGGTGCCAGACCTGAAAGATGAAGCGCTGATTCGTACTGGCGCCGGTAACTACAATGCCATGTGCATCGGTTGCCACCTCGCCCCTGGCGTCGAGAACACCGAGCTCAGCCAGGCTCTGTATCCATCACCCCCCAACCTTGCCAGGAGCGGGATCAGTGGCGACCCTGCGGCTGCGTTCTGGATCATCAAGCACGGCATCAAGGCCTCCGGCATGCCGGCCTGGGGCAAAAGCATGGGTGATGAATACATCTGGGGCATCGTCGCCTTCCTGGATCAGCTACCCCAGTTGAACGCCCAACAGTACAAGACAATGGTCACGGCCAGTGGCGGCCACCAGCATGGTGGTGGCGAAAGTGAAATGCACAACCATGAAGGCCAGCACGGCGACAACGTGCCTGACCACCATGGCGAGCAGGCCTCGGGCGCAGGCCATCATGATGAGGGGCATTCAAAGGCGCATACTCATCGCGATGGCAAGCAGCACATGCATAAAGACTGAAGGCAGCTTCGCGGGCCAACAGGTGTATACCGACAGGTTTGCAGCGCCTATGAGACCTGAAAGCAAACACTCACTGCTTCATGCCCAACTCAGCATCATCCATCAGCGCCTTGGCCATCGCACTCAGGTAGTGCGCAGCCCAGATCATCATCGGTTTCTCATCCATCAGGCCGGTGATGGTCAGTTCCCGGACATAGCCCATCAACTCTGAGGACTGCTCGCGGGCATCGCGGCAGGGGATGCCGGGCTCGATGCGGAACAGCGGGTGGGTGCCGTTTTCGCCCTGGTAGAAGGTGGTTTTGCCGACGGTGAATTGGGTGTCTTCTGTGGTCATTTTTGAATCCCCTGAAAATTCTCGACTGCCTGGACGGGCCCTTTCGCGGGTGAACCCGCTCCCACAGGTACTGCATCTACCTCAAGGCCTGTGGAGATCCTGTGGGAGCGGGTTTACCCGCGAAGAGGCCAGCCCAGACAACACATCACTCAAGCCTCAGTGCAAAGTCCGAGTCTCAATGGCCTGAGGCACAACGGTCGCAACACACAGCGCATAGTCCGTGGCCTGGATCAGGGTGTCTTCAAGGGAATGAATAACGTGGGGTGGATCGGGAACAATCTTAAGCATGGTGAGGTTCTGAATTGACTGGCTAGAACCGCCACTCATTACCTGCAGTGTGATGGGTGGCGACCACGTACAGGTCTGCAAGACCGGCAGAGAACGAAACCGGCAGGTTCGAAAACCTCCCGTACGCAGCCACCATCAAGCGCGCGCAATGGCATGCCATTGGCTATTGGTGATCGGTAATCGTTCTCTGAGCGGGCTTGCAGGCCCGGTCGCTGATTTGCCAACGACAGGGCCACACTAGGCCGCCAGGAACACCACCGCAATGGCTCAAGGGCGCTAGGAAGCTATTTCAGCAACGCCCTACGCGCAACGGGAAAAATCTGATTATTACCGGCGCGATTGAGGGGATGTCGCGGTAAACCTGTCAGCCCTTCACACACACCACCTGCCGCAAGGTGTGCACCACCTCCACCAGTTCCTGCTGCGCGCGCATCACCGCATCGATGTCCTTGTAGGCCATGGGTATCTCGTCGATTACCTCCTTGTCCTTGCGGCATTCCACATGCGCCGTGGCCCGCCGCTGGTCTTCCACGGTGAAGCGGCTCTTGGCCTTGGTCCGGCTCATCAACCGGCCGGCACCATGGCTGCAGGAACAGAACGCTTCCTCGTTGCCCAGCCCCCGTACGATGAAGCTCTTGGCCCCCATGGAACCTGGAATGATGCCCAGCTGCCCCTTCTGCGCCGACACCGCGCCCTTGCGCGTCACCAGCACCTCTCGGCCAAAATGCTGCTCGCGCTGCACATAGTTGTGGTGGCAGTTCACCGCTTCCAGGCTGGCCTCGAACGGTTTGCCCAGCGCCTTGCGCGCCGCACCGACCACCGCCAGCATCATCAGCTCGCGGTTCTGCCTGGCGTAGTCCTGCGCCCACTCCACCGCTTCGACGTAGTCGGCGAAATGGCGGCTGCCTTCCTCGAAGTACGCCAGGTCCTTGTCCGGCAGGTTGGCCAGGTGCTGGCGCATGTCGGCCTGGGCCAGTTCGATGAACAGGTTGCCAATGGCATTGCCCACGCCCCGGGAGCCGCTGTGCAACATGAACCAGACGCGGTCGGCCTCGTCCAGGCACACCTCGATGAAATGGTTGCCACCGCCCAGCGTCCCCAGGTGATGGCGGTTATTGGTCTTCTCCAGCCGCGGGTACTTGTCAGTGATGGCCTTGAAGCGCCCGGCCAGTTGCCCCCAGGCCTTGTCCGCCTTGGCTGGCACATCGGCCCAGGCGCCCTGGTCACGTTTGCCGAAGGTCTTGCCGTGTGGCACGGCGTGTTCGATGGCACTGCGCAGGCCATGCAGGTTGTCCGGCAGGTCGCGGGCGTGCAGCGACGTGCGCGCGGCGATCATGCCGCAGCCGATGTCCACACCGACCGCGGCGGGGATGATCGCGCCAACGGTGGGAATGACGCTGCCGATGGTCGAGCCCTTGCCCAGGTGCACGTCGGGCATCACTGCCAGGTGCTTGAAGATGAACGGCATCCTGGCCGTGTTGAGCAGTTGCTTGCGGGCGTCGTCTTCGACAGGTACGCCATCGGTCCACAACTTGACCGGCTTGCCGCCGGCGACCTGGAGAATGTTCATGGGGCTGTTCCTCGAATGCATACCGGCATGATACCGCCAAAGGTCGTAGGGCCGCGGGTTGCCAGTGGGGTGGCAATGTGCTGTATGCTTGGCCGGTCTTCAGGGCGGGGTGAAAGTCCCCACCGGCGGTAAATCGAAAGATGAGCCCGCGAGCGCCCCGGCCATGCCGGGGGTCAGCAGATCTGGTGAGACTCCAGAGCCGACGGTCATAGTCCGGATGAAAGAAGGCGTCAGGCAGGGGCCATCCGGGCGCCCCTGCGCGCGCATTTTGTTCGCCCCGAGACGTTCATCGATCATTCACGAGGAGCGTTTCATGTCCACCATGCACCACCCGCAATTCCCCAATGTCAGCGCCGCCATCGCCGCCTTCAAGGCCGGGCGCCCTGTGCTGCTGCTCGACGACGACGACCGCGAGGACGAAGCGGACATCATCGCCGCCGCCGAGAACATCTCGCTGCAGACCATGGCCATGATGATTCGCGATTGCAGCGGCATCGTCTGCCTGTGCCTGGACGAGGCCACCGTCGACGAACTGCAACTGGCACCCATGGTGCAGAACAACCAGGCCCGCCATGGCACCGGCTTCACCGTCACCATCGAGGCGGCGGAAGGTATCACTACCGGGGTTTCCGCCCAGGACCGCATCACTACCATAAGCGCGGCACTGCGCTCCACCGCGGAGCAGCGCCATATCGTCAGCCCGGGGCATGTGTTCCCGCTGCGCGCCCGCAATGGCGGGGTGCTGACCCGCCGTGGCCACACCGAAGGCTCGGTGGACCTGGCGCGCCTGGCCGGGTTGCGCCCGGCGGCGGTGCTGTGCGAACTGATGAACCCCGATGGCACGATGGCCCGTGGCGAGCAGGTGGCGGTGTATGCGCGGCAGTACAATTTGCCGGTGCTGACCATCGAGGAACTGGCGCGGTACCGTGAGGCCATGCTGGAGCGGGAAGCAGAGCCAGCCTGATCCACCGCACGGGGCCGCTTTGCGGCCCATTCGCGGGTAAACCCGCTCCCACAGGGACCGCGCAGGTTTGAAACCTGCGCAGTACCTGTGGGAGCGGGTTTACCCGCGAAGAGGCCGCAAGTCCAACCTCAGGCTGCCGGAAGTTTGCTCCCCCCGCCCCGCTCTGCTAGTGTCGCGCCGTTCTGAATGCCACCGAGACAGTCGCCATGGCCCGCAAAAAAGCCTCCCTCGATTTCGAGCAATCCCTCGCAGACCTGCAAGCACTGGTCGAGCGCCTGGAGAACGGCGAATTGTCGCTGGAAGAGTCGCTGGCCGCCTTCGAGCAAGGCATCGCCCTGACCCGTGATTGCCAGGGCGCCCTGGCCCAGGCCGAACAGAAGGTGCAGATCCTGCTGGAACGCGATGGCGAACTGGCTGCCCAGCCCTTCGACGCGGAGCCGGAAGCATGATCGGCACCTACCAGGCCAGCTGCCAGGCACGGGTCGACGCCGCCCTCGAACCGTTGTTCGTCGCCCCGACCAAGGAACTCGAACGCCTTTACGCCGCCATGCGCTACAGCGTGATGAACGGTGGCAAACGCGTCCGCCCGCTGCTGGCCTACGCGGCCTGCGAAGCCTTGGGCGCCCCGGCCGAACAGGCCAACGGCGCAGCCTGTGCGGTGGAACTGATCCACGCCTACTCGCTGGTGCATGACGACCTGCCGGCCATGGACGACGACGACCTGCGCCGCGGCCAGCCGACCACCCACAAAGCCTTCGACGAAGCCTGCGCGATCCTCGCCGGCGACGGTTTGCAGAGCCTGGCCTTCAGCGCCCTGCTCGACCCGCGCCTGAGCCCGCAGGCCGACAGCATTCGCCTGGCCATGGTCCAGGCCCTGGCCAAGGCGGCCGGCCCGGCAGGCATGGTCGGTGGCCAGGCCATCGACCTGGGCTCGGTGGGCCTGAAGCTGGACCAGCAGGCGCTGGAGTTCATGCACCGGCACAAGACCGGTGCGCTGATCGAAGCCAGCGTGCGCCTCGGTGCCCTGGCCAGCGCCCGCGCCGAACAGGCGCAACTGGATGCCCTGCAGACCTACGCGCAAGCCATCGGCCTGGCGTTTCAGGTGCAGGACGACATCCTTGATGTGGAAAGCGACACCGCCACCCTGGGCAAACGCCAGGGGGCTGATATCGCCCGTGACAAACCGACCTACCCGGCGCTGCTGGGCCTGGAAGCGGCCAAGGCCTATGCAATCGAACTGCGCGACCAGGCGCTGGTCGCACTGAGTGGGTTCGGCGACAAGGCCGAGCCGCTGCGGGCACTGGCACGCTACATCGTCGAACGCCGCAATTAAGCAACGACACCAATCCCTGTAGGAGCGGGTTTACCCGCGAATGCGATGTTGAGTTTACCGCCGCATTCGCGGGTAAACCCGCTCCCACAGGGGCCGCGTAACCCGTGGTTGAATGGGCAGTATTTCCTACAATGGGGTAAACTGCCGCCTCTTCACACACCTATAACGACTCGCCTGATGCCCACGACGTTTCAAGAGATCCCCCGCGAACGCCCGGTCACGCCGTTGCTCGACCGCGCTGACACGCCTGCCGGCCTGCGCCGGCTGGCCGAAGCCGACCTGGAGACCCTGGCCGACGAACTGCGCCAGGAACTGCTCTACACCGTGGGTCAGACCGGTGGGCATTTTGGTGCCGGCCTGGGCGTCATCGAGCTGACCATCGCCCTGCACTACGTCTTCGACACCCCCGACGACCGGCTGGTGTGGGACGTGGGTCACCAGGCCTACCCGCACAAGATCCTCACCGGGCGCCGTAACCGCATGCTCAGCCTGCGCCAGAAGGACGGCATCGCCGCCTTCCCGCGCCGCAGCGAGAGCGAGTACGACACCTTCGGCGTCGGCCACTCCAGCACATCGATCAGCGCCGCGCTGGGCATGGCCATTGCCGCCCGCCTGCAGAACAGCGCTCGCAAGTCGATCGCGGTGATCGGCGACGGCGCACTGACCGCCGGCATGGCCTTCGAGGCGTTGAACCACGCCCAGGAAGTCAACGCCGACATGCTGGTGATCCTCAACGACAACGACATGTCGATTTCGCGCAATGTCGGTGGCCTGTCCAACTACCTGGCCAAGATCCTCTCCAGCCGCACCTACGCGAGCATGCGCGAAGGCAGCAAGAAAGTGCTGTCGCGCCTGCCGGGCGCCTGGGAAATCGCCCGCCGCACCGAAGAGTACGCCAAAGGCATGCTGGTGCCGGGCACCCTGTTCGAAGAACTGGGCTGGAACTACATTGGCCCGATCGACGGCCACGACCTGCCGACCATGATCGCCACCCTGCGCAACATGCGTGACCTCAAGGGCCCGCAGTTCCTGCACGTGGTGACCAAGAAGGGCAAGGGCTTCGCCCCGGCCGAGCTCGACCCGATCGGCTACCACGCCATCACCAAGCTGGAGCCGGCCGACAAGCCCGCCGCACCGAAGAAAGCCAGCGGCCCGAAATACTCTGCGGTGTTCGGCCAGTGGCTGTGCGACATGGCCGCCGCCGACAACCGCCTGGTGGGCATTACCCCGGCAATGAAGGAAGGCTCCGACCTGGTCGATTTCAGCGAGCGCTACCCGGAGCGTTACTTCGACGTGGCCATCGCCGAGCAGCATGCCGTGACCCTGGCGGCCGGCATGGCCTGCGAGGGTAGCAAGCCGGTGGTGGCGATCTACTCCACCTTCCTGCAGCGCGCCTACGACCAGCTGATCCACGACGTGGCAGTACAGAACCTCGACGTGCTGTTCGCCATCGACCGCGCCGGCCTGGTCGGCGAAGACGGCCCGACCCACGCGGGCAGCTACGACCTGTCGTACCTGCGCTGCATCCCGGGCATGCTGGTGATGACCCCAAGCGACGAAAACGAGCTGCGCAAGATGCTCAGCACCGGCCACCTGTACAACGGCCCGGCGGCTGTGCGCTACCCACGTGGCACCGGCCCGAACGCGCCGATCAGCGGTGACCTGCAGCCGCTGGAAATCGGCAAGGGCGTGGTCCGTCGCCAGGGCGAGAAAGTCGCCTTGCTGGTGTTCGGCGTGCAACTGGCCGAGGCCATGCAGGTAGCTGAGCAGATCAACGCTACCGTGGTCGACATGCGTTTCGTCAAACCGCTGGACGAGGCACTGGTGCTGGAGCTGGCCGCAAGCCATGAGCTACTGGTGACCATCGAAGAGAACGCCATCATGGGCGGTGCCGGTGCGGCTGTTGGTGAGTTCCTGGCCAGCCAGGCGATCGTGAAACCGCTGCTGCATCTGGGGTTGCCGGACATCTATGTCGAGCACGCCAAACCTGCGCAGATGCTGGCTGAGTGTGGGCTGGATGCGGCCGGGATCGAGGCTTCGGTGAAGGCTCGGATGGCCAGGCTCGGGTTGTAATCCCTGGGGACGCCTTGCGCCCCTTTCACGACACAAGGCCGCTCCCACAAAGTGAGGTGCGACCCATTCCATGTGGGAGCGGCCTTGTGTCGCGATCGAGGGCGCAGCCCTCGCAAAAGCTCACTTGGACGTTGGCGCTTTAGCCTCGAGCAGCGCACACAAGCGCGCCGTAGCTTCGATCATCTGCCCACTGGGCCGCTCCAGGCCTTTGTCGGGTACCACCAGCAAACGATCATCGGCAACCGCACGCAATTGCGGCCAGGCCTTCCAGCTCGCCAGCTGCGCTTCATCACCCGCCAGAATGACCTGCGGGTTGCGCAGCAGCACAGATTCCACATTGACCTGCGGCGCCGGCTGGGTGAGATCGGCGAAGACGTTACGCGCCCCGCACACGGCCAGGGCATCGCTGACCACCTGCCGGCCACCGAGCGTATACAGCGGTCGATCCCATACCTGGTAGAACACCTGCAAAGGCTCGTCACGTCGATACTGCTGGCGCAGCTGCCGCAGCCGGTCACGCAGGGCCTGGGCATACCGATGGCCTTGGTCGGCACGGCCGATACGCCCGGCGATGGCTTCGATCTGCTCGATCAGCTGGTCGATATCATGGGGTTCGGCGCTGAAGGTGGCGATGCCCAGGCGCTTGAGCTGGTCGCGTTGGGCCGGTGGCACGCTGCCCGGCCACAGCAGCAACAGGTCGGGGCGCAGGCTGAGCAGGCGCTCCAGGTCCAGCTGCCCCTGGCGCCCCACCGAGGGCAGCCCGCGCAGCGCCGTCGGCCGTTCGCCACCGTCGAGCACACCTACCAGCAGATCATCGGCCTGCAGTTCGAGCATGATCTCGCTCATCGACGGGGCCAGGCTGACCACACGCAGGGGTTCGCCAGCCAGTGCGGAGCAGGCGAACAGCGCCAGCAGGCCGGGCAGCAGGCGCATCAGCCGAGCTGGCGGGGAATGCGATAGAGGTACAGCACCACCACGGAGGACAACGCCAGCAGGATCTGCGGCACCACCTCCAGGCCGACCAGCACCGACAGGGCGGCGACCCAGGCCGGGAAGCAGGCATACAGCATGGCCAGGCGCCGCACCCGCGCCAGTTCGATCCAGGCGGCTGGCTCTTCGCCAGTGCCGAGCACCTTGGAGGTGGCAATGAGGGCGTGCTTGTAGGCACCGAAGCGCGGCAAGCTAAGGAACATGGTCGCCGCGCCGGCAATGAACAGTGGCATGGCCAGCACCGAGGCCAGCGCATCACCGCCACCGAAGGCCCAGGCCATCACCGGCAGCGGCACCAGGCCCACCGCCAGGTACTGCCACCAGGCCAGCGCCAGGCGCCGCTTGACCTCGGCGCGGGTCACGCCTGGGGCACCTCGCCCTGGTGCTCGTTACCCAGCATGTGACCCAGCTTGCCGGCCTTGGTCGCCAGGTAGTAGCGGTTGTGCGGGTTGTGCCCGGTGTGCAGCGGTACGCGCTCGGCGACAACGATGTTCATGTCGGTCAGGGCTTTGACCTTGCGCGGGTTGTTGGTCATCAGGCGCAGCGACTTCACGCCCAGGTGCTCCAGCATCGGCAGGCACATGGCGTAGTCGCGCTGATCGGCGGCGAAGCCCAGGCGCTCGTTGGCCTCGACAGTGTCGGCGCCACCATCCTGCAACTCGTAGGCGCGAATCTTGTTCAGCAGGCCGATGCCACGGCCTTCCTGGCGCAGGTACAGCAGCACGCCACGGCCTTCACGGGCGATGGCTTGCAGCGCGGCTTCCAACTGCGAGCCGCAGTCGCAGCGCTGGCTGAACAGGGCATCGCCGGTCAGGCACTCGGAGTGCAGGCGCCCCAGCACCGGCTGGCCGTCCGCGATGTCACCCAGGCTGAGCACCACATGCTCACGGCCAGTGGCTTCGTCAAGGAAGCCATGCATGGTGAAGGTCGCGAAGGGAGTCGGGAGTTTAGAGGCGGCAACAAAGACGACGGGCACGTTGTGCTCCTGGAATAAGTTGAAAATTTCTCGTGGGCCGATTGTATCAGCAGGCTGGGGGATGTGGGCTGGCTGAATACCGTGGCTTAAGATCGAAAAGTTCGATGCTTAGCAGAGGTCTGTACTCAATCCTGTGGGAGCCCATGAAACGGGTTGTTCAATGCGGCTTGCTGTCCGGACTGAACGGATAAGGCTGCTGCCAGCGCTGGAAAATCGCCTTCAGCTCGCCACTGCGCACCAGTTCGGCCATGCGCTTGTCGAACAGGTCGCGCAGGGCCCGGGCCTGGTCGTTGCGGGCAAAGGCCAGGTACAGCGGCAGGTCGGCTACGTGGGTGCGGCGGAAGCGCTCGGGTTGGGAGGTCTGGCCGAGCACGTAGTCGACCTCGGTCAGGGCGTCGATGTAGAAGTCCACACGGTCATGCTCGAGCATCGGCAAGATGCCCTCACGACGCTGGACTTCACGGAACTCGTGCACGTTCGGCAGGTAGCTGCCGTAGTCGTAGCCACGCACCCAGGCCAGGCGGTACTTGCCCACGCTCTCCAGGGTAGGCACGGGCTTGCTGGCCAGCCCCAGGGCGTAGATATGGTCCATGTCGAAGTGCCAGCGCGGGTACAGGTTGTCGTCGTTCTCTTCCTTGTACGAGCCTACCCAGGCATCAGCCTCGCCACGCTTCACCAGTCCGATGGCACGGCTGTAGGGCGCGCTCTGGATCACCACCTTGACCCCGGCCGGCTCGAACACCTTGCGCAGCACGTCCCAGGCCACCCCGGTCCCGTCGGCGTTGGTGTAGTCGAGCCACTCCTCGCTGACCAGATGGATCTGCTTCGGCACACCCTCGGCAGCCGCCGCCCACGGGGCAAGGCTCAGCAGCATTGCCAGCAGCATCGCCCTCATGGCCATTTACGCACTCCCTGTATCAGGCAACCGCCCACACCAGAACCTGCATGCCCAACCAGGCAAACACGCCGGCCAGGATATCGTCGAGCATGATCCCGACGCCCCCATGCACATGGCGGTCGACCCAGCGGATCGGCCACGGTTTGAGGATGTCGAAGAAGCGGAACATCAGGAACCCCGCCAGCAGCCATTGCCAGCCTTCCGGCACCAGCCAGAGGGTTATCCACATGCCGACGATCTCGTCCCAGACAATGCCTTCGTGGTCATGCACGCGCAAATCATTGGCGACCTTGCCACAGAGCCAGAAGCCGAACAGCATGCTCACGCCCAGCAACAGCCAGTAGCCCCAGTCGGGCAGCATCTGCCACAGCGGGATGAACGGTATGGCCACCAGCGAGCCCCAGGTGCCCGGCGCCTTGGGCAAGGTACCGGAGCCGAAGCCGAAGGCGATGAAGTGCCACGGGTTGCGCCAGACCGAAGGCGGAACGAACTCCGCAGGCACCTGGTTGGGGTGATCGGTCACGGTGTCTCCCTAAAATGTTGATAGCCGCGTTGCCGCGGGGTGATGTCCTGACCCTGCCGGTCGCGCAGGCTGACCCCCTGCCCTTCGAGCACCCGCCCGATGACGTGGAATGCCGCCAGGCCTTGTGCCTGCAGGGATGAAAGCTCGCCTGGCGGCAAGGTGAACGCCAGCACATAGTCGTCGCCACCGGTCAGCGCCGCCTGTACGGCCGCCTCGGCGCCGAGGAAACCCTGCAAGGCGGATGACACCGGCACCTGCTCCAGGTTCACCTCGAGCGCCACGCGGGAGGCCTTGGCGATATGCCCGCAGTCGGCCAGCAGGCCGTCGGAAATATCCAGTGCCGAGGTGGCACGCCCGCGCAGCAGCTGGCCCAGGGCGAACTGCGGCGACGGCGACCAGTAATGGTCGAGCAACGGTTGCGCCAGCGCGGCATCGGCCTGGCGCTGGCCCAGTACCAGCGGCAAGGCCCCTGATGCGTTACCCAGCTCCCCCCCCACGCACAGCAGGTCGCCCGGGCGAGCGCCGTCACGGCGCAACGCCTGCCCCGCCGGCACCCGGCCGAATACGGTCATGGTGATGCTCAGGGGGCCACGGGTGGTGTCGCCACCGATCAGGCTCAGTTGGCAATGGCCGGCCATGCGGTTCAGGCCGCTGGCGTAGGCTTGCAGCCAGTCGGCGCTGACCTCGGGCAAGGTCAGGGCAAGGGTGAAACCGATGGGGGTAGCGCCCATGGCCGCCAGGTCGCTGGCCGCCACGGCCAGCGAGCGCTGGCCGAGCAACCACGGGTCGCACACAGCCGGAAAATGCACCCCGGCGACCAGGGTGTCAGTAGACACCGCCAGTTGCTCGCCGGCGGGAAGGCTCAGCAGGGCGCAGTCGTCGCCGATGCCCAGGGCCACACCTTCACCGCCCTGCGCACAAGGCGCGGCGGCGAAGTAATGGCTGATCAGCTCGAACTCACCCATGGTCCGCAAGCGCCAGGATCAGCGCTTGTTCGCCTTGACTTCTGCTTCGCGCAGGTTCGGGGCCAGCTTGTCCAGTACGCCGTTGACGAACTTGTGGCCGTCGGTGGCACCGAAGACCTTGGCCAGCTCGACACCTTCGTTGATCACCACGCGGTACGGTACGTCGACGCGCTTGATGAACTCCCAGGTGGACAGACGCAGCACGGCCAGCTCGACCGGGTCGAGCTCTTCCAGTGCCAGGTCCAGGCATGGCTTCAGGGCGCTGTCGATTTCGCTCTTGATCGCCGGGACCCCGTGCAGGATCTCGCGGAAATAAGCGCCGTCGACATCGGAGAAATCGTTATCGACCCGGAACTGCGCTTCGATCTCGTTCAGCGAATGCTGCGCCATGTGCCACTGGTACAGCGCCTGGGTCGCGAGCTTGCGGGCTTCGCGGCGCTTGGCGCTCTTCGAGGGCTTGCCGGCATCCGCAGGTTTTGGATCGCGCGGGTTGAAACGATCGCTTTCGTCGCTAATCACTTGGCCTCCAACTGCGCCAGCAGGCTGACCATTTCCAGAGCGGACAGGGCAGCTTCAGCACCTTTGTTGCCGGCCTTGGTGCCGGAACGCTCGATGGCTTGCTCGATGGAGTCGACGGTCAGTACGCCGAAGGCCACCGGAACACCGAACTCCATGGACACCTGGGCCAGGCCCTTGGTGCATTCGCCCGCCACGTATTCGAAGTGCGGGGTACCGCCACGAATCACCGCGCCCAGGGCGATGATCGCGTCGTAGGCGCCTTGCTGGGCGACCTTCTGTGCCACCAGCGGGATTTCGAATGCACCCGGGGCACGGATGATGGTGATGTCGCTTTCGCTGACACCGTGGCGTACCAGGGCATCAACGGCACCGCTTACCAGGCTTTCGACGACGAAGCTGTTGAAGCGGCCAACCACCAAAGCATAGCGACCTTTGGGGGCGATGAAGGTACCTTCGATGGTCTTCAGGGTCATTCCGATATTCTCATCTTCAAGAGCGAGGCCGCATGCTGGCGGCCTCGACAGGGGTATGGACTCGAGCTGGAGGGCGTCACTGCCGCCTCAAGTCACTCGGAGGGCACGTATTCTACAACTTCCAGATCGAATCCGGATATCGCGTTGAACTTCATCGGCGAACTCATCAGGCGCATCTTGCGCACGCCGAGGTCACGCAGGATCTGCGAACCGGCACCCACGGTGCTGTAGGTGGTCGGTGCCTTGGCCGGTGCATCGCCGGCGCTTTCGCGGATGTGCGCCAGCAGCACGTCGCCGTCCAGCGGGTGGCCCAGCAGCAATACCACGCCGCTGCCGGCCTCGGCCACGGCGGCCATGGCCGCGCGCAGGCTCCAGCGGCCCGGTTGCTTGACCAGCAGCAGGTCGCGCAGCGGGTCCATGTTGTGCACGCGCACCAGGGTCGGCTCTTCGGCGCAGATCTTGCCCAGGGTCAGGGCCATGTGCACGTCGCCTTCCACCGCGTCGCGGTAGGTGACCAGGTTGAACTCGCCCAGCTCGCTCTCCACCGGTTGCTCGGAGACGCGCTGCACGGTGCGCTCGTGGATCATGCGGTAGTGGATCAGGTCGGCGATGGTGCCGATCTTCAGGCCGTGCTCGGCGGCGAACACTTCCAGCTCGGCACGGCGCGACATGGTGCCGTCGTCGTTCATCACTTCGCAGATCACGCCGCTCGGCTCGAACCCGGCCATGCGCGCCAGGTCGCAGGCGGCTTCGGTGTGGCCGGCACGGGCCAGGGTACCGCCAGGCTGGGCCATCAGCGGGAAGATGTGGCCAGGGCTGACGATGTCTTCGGCCTTGGCATCCTTGGCGGCGGCCGCCTGCACGGTGCGCGCGCGGTCAGCGGCGGAGATGCCGGTAGTGACACCTTCGGCGGCTTCGATCGACACGGTGAACTTGGTACCGAAGCCCGAGCCGTTGCGCGGCGCCATCAGCGGCAACTTCAGCGTTTCGCAACGCTCGCGGGTCATCGGCATGCAGATCAGGCCACGGGCATGCTTGGCCATGAAGTTGATGTGCTCGGGCAGGCAGCACTCGGCTGCCATGATGATGTCGCCTTCGTTTTCGCGGTCTTCGTCATCCATGAGGATGACCATTTTGCCCTGGCGAATGTCTTCGACCAGTTCTTCGATGCTGTTGAGCGCCACGCGGCACCCCCTTCTCAATCAGGATTTCAAGAAGCCGTTGGCGGCCAGGAAGCTTTCGGTAATGCCACTGCCCTTGCTCGGTTCGGCGGCCTTGTCACCCAGCAGCAAACGCTCCAGGTAACGGGCCAGCAGGTCGACCTCAAGGTTCACCCGACGCCCTGCACGGTAGTCGGCCATGATGGTTTCGGACAGGGTGTGCGGGACAATGGTCAGCTCGAACTCGGCGCCATTGACCTCGTTGACCGTCAGGCTGGTGCCGTCGACGGTGATCGAACCCTTGTGGGCGATGTACTTGGCCAGCTCCTTCGGTGCACGCACGCGGAACTGGATGGCGCGGGCGTTATCGCTGCGCGAGATGATTTCGCCGACCCCGTCGACGTGGCCGCTGACCAGGTGCCCGCCCAGCCGGGTGGTGGGGGTCAGGGCTTTTTCCAGGTTGACCTTGCTGCCACTCTTGAGGTCGATGAAGGCGGTTCGCTTGAGGGTTTCGACACTGACGTCGGCCCAGAAGCCGTCACCCGGCAGTTCGACGGCGGTCAGGCACACGCCGTTGACGGCGATGCTGTCGCCGAGCTTGACGTCACCCAGGTCGAGCTTGCCGGTTTCGACGTAGACGCGCACGTCGCCACCCTTGGGGGTCAGGCTGCGGATGGTGCCGATGGATTCGATGATGCCGGTGAACATGGGGTCTTCCTCAAAAACGGTTTGCGCGGGGCAAGCCTGGCATTATACGCCGGGCGCCGGCAGGGGGATGGCCGTGACCCGCCAGTCATCGCCCACTGCGCGCATTTCGGTAATTTTCAGTCGCGGCGCTTCGCTCATCCTGTCCAGTGGCCAGTCCAGCAGCGGGCGGGCCCGGGAACCGAGGAAGGTGCCGGCGACGAACAACTGGTACTCGTCGACCAGGCCTTGCCGGGCAAAGGCGCCGGCCAGGCCGGCACCGGCTTCCAGCAGGATTTCGTTGACGCCACGAGCCGCCAGGGCCTGCAGCAGCGCCGGCAGGTCTACCTGCCCATTGTCGCCCGGCAGGCTGAGCAGTTCGTGGCCGGCAGCGGCATAGCGCGGGTCATCTGCGACAGCGGTCACCACCAGGGCCGGGCCGGCCTGGAAGAATGGTGCATCCAGCGGCACGCGCAGGCGGCCATCGACCAGCACGCGCAGCGGTGTGCGGCTGAGTGCCAGTGCGGTGGTTTCGGCATCCAGGCCCAGTTCGGCACCACGTACGGTCATCCGCGCGTTATCGGCCAACACGCTGGCGGCGCTGGTCAGCACCACGCTGGAACGGGCGCGCAGGCGCTGCACCGCCGAGCGGGCGGCCGGGCCGGTGATCCATTGGCTTTCGCCACTGGCCATGGCGGTGCGGCCATCCAGGCTCATGGCCAGCTTGGCGCGAACGAACGGCAGGCCATGTTCCATGCGCTTGAGGAAACCGGGGTTGAGTGCCCGGGCCTCGGCCTCGAGCACGCCGCTGGCCACTTCGATGCCGGCCTCGGCCAGGCGCCGCAGGCCCTGCCCCGCCACTTGCGGGTTAGGGTCCTGCATGGCGGCCACTACCCGCGCCACGCCGGCCTTGACCAGCGCTTCGGCGCACGGCGGCGTGCGGCCATGGTGGCTGCAGGGCTCAAGGGTGACATAGGCACAGGCGCCACGAGCACGCTCACCGGCCTGGCGCAGGGCATGCACCTCGGCATGCGGCTCGCCGGCGCGCACATGCCAGCCTTCGCCGACCACCTCGCCATCGCGCACGATCACGCAGCCTACGCGCGGGTTCGGGTGGGTGGTGTACAGGCCCTTGCGCGCCAGCTCCAGCGCGCGGGCCATGTAGTGGGCGTCGAGGATGGCAGCTTGGCTGGGCATGTTCACTCTTTAGCCGGCTCGCGGGCCAGGCGGTCGATTTCTTCGCGGAACTCGTCGAGGTCCTGGAAGCGCCGGTAAACCGAGGCAAAACGGATATAGGCCACTTCGTCGAGCTTGCGCAGCTCGGCCATGACCATTTCACCCACCACCAGCGATTTGACTTCGCGCTCACCGGTGGCACGCAGGCGGCTCTTGATATGCGCCAACGCCGCTTCCAGGCGCTCGACGCTGACCGGGCGCTTTTCCAGTGCCCGCTGCATGCCGGCACGCAGCTTATCCTCGTCGAAGGGTTGGCGCGTGCCGTCCTGCTTGATCAGCCGGGGCAGCACCAGCTCAGCGGTTTCGAAGGTGGTGAAGCGCTCACCGCAGGCGACGCATTCGCGGCGGCGGCGCACCTGCTCGCCCTCGGCGACGAGGCGAGAGTCGATGACCTTGGTGTCGTTGGCACCGCAAAAGGGACAGTGCATGGTGGCAGGCAACAAAAAAAGGGAGGGCCATGGTAGCGCATCCCACTGGCAAGACAAGCCAAAGGGGTTAACATCCATGGGAAATCTGCCCGTGAAGGACTACCCCATGCACTACCGAGCGCTCGTCGTGCTGTGCTGCGCCGCCCTGCTCGCCGCCTGCGGCAGCGACAGGCCAAAGCCCGACACCCCTCCGGCCCCCACGCCCGCCCGCGCGGCCAAGCCGGCCGAAGTACTGGGCCCGCTGCCGGCCTACCAGCGCGAGCTGAGCGGCACCTTGCTGGAGATCCCGGCCGGTGCCGACGTGGAGCTGGCCTTGCTGGTCATCGACGAACGCGACCGCCCACAACGCCTGCTGGCCAGCAGCAACCTGACCGGCACTGGCCAGGCCCTGCCCTACCACTTGCGCTTCAACCCCGAGGCCTTCCCCGCCGGTGCCCGGGTCGAGCTGCGTGGCCGCGCCAGCCGCTCCGGCCAGCTGATCATGCACCTGCCGCCGGTGCGCATTACCCAGGCCCAGACCCAGGCCATCGGCCCGCTGCGTTTCGAGAAGGCGCCGTAAGTGGCGCCGCTAGCCCTGCAACAGGCCCTCAGCGGCCTGATCGGCGAAGCGCGCCTGGTCATCAGCGAACTGCCCGGCTGCGACCTGAAGCTGTGGCTGATCGACGACCAGAACATGGACCGTGCTTTCAGCAGCGAGGAGACCCGGCGCATTCTTGAAGACCCGCCCTACTGGAGCTTCTGCTGGGCCAGCGGCCTGGCCATGGCGCGCTACCTGGCCGAGCGCCCGGAGTGGGTAGCCGGCAAGCGCGTGCTGGACTTTGGCGCCGGCTCCGGTATCGCCGGCATTGCCGCCGCCCGCGCCGGTGCGCTGGAAGTGGTGGCCTGTGACCTCGACCCGCTGGCCCTCGATGCTTGCCGCGCGAACGCCGCGCTGAACGGGGTAGAACTGGGTTACAGCCATGACTTCTTCGCCGAAGACGACCGCTTCGACCTGATCCTGGTTGCCGATGTGCTGTACGACCGCGCCAACCTGCCGCTGCTGGATGCCTTCCTCGGGCGCGGGCGCCAGGCGCTGGTGGCCGACTCGCGGGTACGCGACTTCAGCCACCCGCTGTACCAGCCGTTGGGCGTGCTGGAAGCGCTGACCCTGCCGGACCTGGCCGAGCCGCACGAATTCCGCCGGGTCAGCCTGTACCACGCCAGTCGCGACACCTTATAGTGGTGCAATTCACCAGTTTGCGAGAGTCGCGATGACCCAAGACACGCCTTACATTTTCGACGCCACCGATGCCACCTTCCAGCAACTGGTAATCGAGAACTCCTTCCACAAGCCGGTGCTGGTGGACTTCTGGGCCGAGTGGTGTGCGCCGTGCAAGGCACTGATGCCACTGCTGGCGAAGATCGCCGAGGGTTACCAGGGCGAGCTGCTGCTGGCCAAGATCAACTGCGACGTGGAGCAACAGGTGGTTGCCCAGTTCGGCATCCGCAGCCTGCCGACCGTGGTGCTGTTCAAGGACGGTCAACCGGTGGACGGCTTTGCCGGTGCACAGCCGGAGTCGGCGATCCGCGCCATGCTCGAACCGCACGTGCAACTGCCTGCCGCGCCCGTTGCTTCGCCGCTGGAACAAGCCAAGGCGCTGTTTGCCGAAAGCCGTTTTGCCGAGGCCGAAGCGCTGCTGCAGGCGCTGCTGGGTGAGGACAACAGCAATGCCGAGGCGCTGATCCTGTACGCCCGCTGCCTGGCCGAGCGCGGGGAGTTGGGTGAAGCCCAGGTGGTGCTGGATGCGGTCAAGACCGACGAGCACAAGGCTGCGTTGGCCGGGGCCAAGGCTCAGCTGACCTTCCTGCGCCAGGCCGCCAGCCTGCCAGAAGTGGCCGACCTGAAAAGCCGACTGGCGCAGAACCCGCAGGATGACGAGGCGGCCTATCAGCTGAGCATCCAGCAACTGGCTCGCCAGCAGTATGAGGCGGCGCTGGAGGGGTTGCTGAAGCTGTTCCAGCGTAACCGTGGTTATGAGAACGGGTTGCCGCAAAAGGCGTTGCTGCAAGTGTTCGAGTTGCTGGGTGGGGATCACCCGCTGGTCAGCGTGTATCGTCGCAAGTTGTCGGCGGCGATGTTCTGACCTGAAGTTATCTGCGAGGGCACGCCCGCTCCCACAGGGTACGCACTGTACTCACTGTGGTAGCGGGCATGCCCGCGAATGAGGCCAGCACAGGCAATAGAGATCTATCCCACCCAGTGATACACCGGCGCGTCCACGCCGCTTTCCACCTTCACATCACTGCTGTGCCGCAACCGCACCAACAGCCGTTTACCCGCCGCCGTACTCCCCGCCAGCCCCTCCAACCGATCCAGCAATTCCGGCCCGCTCATCTGCCCTGCCAGGCGCAACACCTCACGAGCCGCAGTCCATTGCCCATCATCCTGACGAGTTGTCGCCAAGGGTTCCGCTGCTGCGGTCTGCGCCACCGCAGGCAATTCGATCTGCCGCCCCAGTTGCACCCACTCTTCCGGCGCCAGCTCGATGGTCAGATCCACAGGCCAATCACCAATCTGTCCACGAATTCTCATGCTGCATACCTTGAACCCAAGTCAATGCCACCATGCTACCCCAACATGAAACCTGAGCCACGCAGACTGGCAGCACGCGGAAAAGTTGTTATAACATAACCCAATCTTCCCGCCCGCTCCGGAGTCGTCCATGCGTCGCCTGTTGCTCGCCCTGCCCATCGCCTTGCTACCCCTGGCCCATGCCCACGCTGATGACCATGATCATGACCACGCCCATGGCACCCTCGGTGCCCACGAGCATGGCGTGGCCAAGCTCAACGCAGTGCTCGATGGCAACACCCTGGAGCTGGAGCTGGACAGCCCGGCCATGAACCTGGTCGGCTTCGAACACGCCGCCAACAGCGACGCCGACAAGGCCAAGGTCGCGGCGGTGCGCCAGCAGCTCGAGCAACCACTGAAGCTGTTCGGCCTGCCCGCTGCCGCCGGCTGCAAGGAAGACCAGCAGGAACTGGAAAGCCCGCTGTTCGGTGACGCCCCGAAAACCGACGACGACGGTGACGAGCACGAGCACGAGCACAGCCACCCGCACAGCGACATCGGCGCCCACTACCAGCTGACCTGCGCCAACCCAGACAAACTGGTACAGGTGGACCTCGCGCCGCTGTTCAAGGCCTTCCCGGCCACCCAGAAAATCAACGTGCAACTAATCGGCCCCAATGGCCAGAAAGGTGTGGAAACCACGCCGGCCAAGGCCGCGGTCGCGTTCTGAATGCGCCAGCCGTTGATCGAACTGCATGACCTGGTGTTCGCCTGGCCAGGCCAGCCCGCGCTGCTGGACATTCCGGCATTCCGCCTGGAGGCTGGCGAGGCCCTGTTTCTCAAGGGCCCCAGCGGCAGTGGCAAGACCACGTTGCTGGGCCTGCTGGGCGGGGTGAACGTGCCGGGCCAGGGCCGTATCCAGTTGCTCGGCCAGGACCTCGGCCGCCTGGGCCAAGGCGCCCGTGACCGATTCCGGGTCGACCACACCGGTTACATCTTCCAGCAGTTCAACCTGCTGCCGTTCCTCTCGGTACGCGAAAACGTCGAGCTGCCCTGCCGTTTCTCGCGCAGCCGCAAGGCCCGCGCCGAGCAGCGCCATGGCAGCGTCGACCAGGCGGCCAGCACGCTGCTGGCCCACCTGGGGCTGGGCGACCCCGCCCTGCTCGCCCGCCGCGCCGACAGCCTGTCGATCGGCCAGCAACAACGGGTTGCCGCCGCCCGCGCACTGATCGGCCAGCCCGAACTGGTGATCGCCGACGAACCAACCTCGGCGCTGGATACCGACGCCCGCGAAGCGTTCATCCGCCTGCTGTTCGATGAATGCCGCGCCGCCGGTGCCAGCCTGCTGTTCGTCAGCCACGACCAGAGCCTGGCGCCGCTGTTCGACCGCCACCTGTCGCTGGTCGAACTCAACCGTGCCGCCAAGCCCCGGGAGGCCTGATGTACCTGCTCCGCCTTGCCCTGGCCAGCCTGGCCAACCGCCGTTTCACCGCATTCCTCACCGCCTTTGCCATTGCCCTGTCGGTGTGCCTGCTGCTGGCCGTGGAACGGGTCCGTACCGAGGCCCGGGCCAGCTTCGCCAGCACCATCAGCGGTACAGACCTGATCGTCGGTGCCCGCTCCGGCTCGGTGAACCTGCTGCTGTACTCGGTATTCCGTATCGGCAACGCCACCAACAACATCCGCTGGGACAGCTATGAGCACTACGCCAAGGACCCGCGGGTAAAATGGGCCATCCCCATCTCGCTGGGCGACTCGCACCGCGGTTATCGGGTGATGGGCACTACCGGCGACTACTTCAGCCATTACCAGTACGGTCGCCGCCAGCACCTGGAATTGAGCCAGGGTCGCGCGTTTGCCGATGATCCGTTCGAGGTGGTGCTCGGTGCCGAAGTGGCCGAGGCGTTGCACTACAAGCTGGGCGACAAGCTGGTGCTGGCACATGGCGTCGCCGCGATCAGCCTGGTCAAGCACGATGACAAGCCATTCACCGTGGTCGGTGTGCTCAAGCGCACCGGCACGCCGGTCGACCGCACGCTGCATATCAGCCTGGGCGGCATGGAGGCCATCCACGTCGACTGGCACAACGGCGTGCCGGCCCGCGGCGCCGGGCGTATCAGCGCCGAGCAGGCACGGAGCATGGACCTGCAACCTGCCGCCATTACTGCATTCATGCTCGGCCTGAACAGCAAGATCGCGACATTCAGCCTGCAGCGGGAGATCAATGAATACCGCAGCGAGCCGTTGCTGGCGATCCTGCCCGGGGTAGCCCTGCAGGAGCTGTGGAGCCTGATGGGCACTGCGGAACAGGCGTTGTTCGTGGTTTCGCTGTTCGTGGTGCTGACCGGCCTGATCGGCATGCTCACGGCGATTCTCACCAGCCTCAACGAACGCCGCCGGGAGATGGCGATACTGCGCTCGGTTGGCGCCAGGCCATGGCATATCGCAGGGCTGCTGGTGCTGGAGGCGCTGTCGCTGGCGGCGGTCGGGATCGGCGCCGGGCTTGGCTTGCTGTATGCGGGTATCGCGCTGGCCCAGGGGTATGTACAGGCCAACTATGGTTTGTATTTGCCGCTGGCCATGCCAAGCGCTCATGAATGGATGTTGCTGGCTATTATCCTGGGGGCTGCTCTGCTGATGGGCAGCGTGCCGGCGTGGCGGGCCTATCGGCAGTCGCTGGCCGATGGCTTGTCCATTCACCTCTGAGGGCGTGCAATGATCCACTACCTCACTGCCTTCTTCGCGGGCGCGCCCGCTCCCACAGGTTCTTCACACGGTTCCATGCCTGCGGTGAACCCTGTGGGAGCGGGCATGCCCGCGAAAAGGCCAGCACTGCACACGCTGCTGATCCTGCTGCTGACAGTAGCGATGCCTCTGTGGGCCTCGGAACCCCGCGAACTGGACTGGCCCGCCCTTATCCCCGAAGGCGCCCCGGTCATCCCGCCCCAACTCGCGCCGCTGCACGACATGTCGCAGCTCAGCAACGCCCTGTCCGCCGAATCCGCCCCACCGGCGCGCCAGCAGGTCCCCGCCGCCCCGGTGGTGAAAAGCCTCGATGGCCAGCAGATCAAACTACCCGGCTACATCGTGCCGCTGGAAGTGAGCGAAGAAGGCCGCACCACCGAATTCCTGCTGGTCCCCTACTACGGCGCGTGCATCCACGTGCCACCACCGCCCTCGAACCAGATCGTGCACATTTTCAGCGAGATGGGCGTGCGCATCGAAGACCTCTACCAACCCTACTGGATCGAGGGAAAGCTGCAGGTTAGAGCATCCAGCAGCGAACTGGCCGACGCTGGATACCAGATGGAAGCCGAGAAAATATACGCTTACGAGCTGAAGTGAGATCTGTTTCGAATTCGTGAAGACGCTTCTTTGAGCTGGGTCAAACTTTCTGTTTAACCGCATCCGTACCATTGGACTACTCGATTACTCACGTCCTTTGGGAGCTTCCATGAACAAGTCCTTGCTCAGCGCCGCCCTCGCGGCCCTGGCGCTCGCTGCCCCTGTCGCCCACGCCCACCAGGCAGGCGATGTCATCGTCCGTGCCGGTGCCATCACCACCGCTCCCAACGAAAGCAGCGGCGACCTGAAATTCGACGGCAACAAAGTCTCGGGCACCAAGGCGACCCTGGACAGCGACACCCAGCTGGGCCTGACCTTCGCCTACATGCTCACCGACCACATCGGCCTGGAACTGCTGGCAGCCACCCCGTTCAAGCACACCGTCGGCGTCAAAGGCCTGGGCGGCGGCCTGGACGGCAAGCTGGCCGACATCAAGCAACTGCCACCGACCCTGTCGCTGCAGTACTACCCGATGGAGCCGACTTCCAGGTTCCAGCCGTATGCCGGCGTCGGCATCAACTACACCCTGTTCTTCGATGAAGACCTCAGTAGTGCACGCAAGCAGCAGGGCTTCAGCAACCTGAAGCTGCAGGACTCGGTCGGCATCGCCGGCCAGCTGGGCATGGACTACATGATTACCGACAATCTGCTGGTCAACGCCTCGGTCTGGTACGTCGACATCGACACCAAGGCCAGCGTCAACGGCCCGTCCGCACTGGGCTACAGCAAGACCAAGGTCGACGTCGAAGTCGACCCGTGGGTGTACATGGTCGGCCTTGGCTACAAGTTCTGACCCGAACACTGCAGGGCGGCTTCGGCCGCCCTCGCTCGTTGCAACCCTAGCCAATACCCCAGCGCGACCGCGCTGATGCCCATCCCAAGCCCACACACCGCTGCCCAACCCCAATGGGCATACACCCAGCTCGCCAGTACCGCGCCAAGCCCACTGCCAAGCGAATAGCAGCACATGTAGGCGCCGATCAACCGGCTGGCCATTGCGCCACGCCCGGCCAGCAACAGGCTCTGGTTGGTGACATGCACCGCCTGCACGGCAAAGTCCAGCATCAGCACACCCAGCCCGAAGGCCAGCAGTGAATGCCCGACGAAAGCCGTAGGCAGCCATGACAGCACCAGCAGCACCAGCGCCAACCCGGTGGTGCGCTCCGCCAACCCCTGGTCGGCCAGGCGACCGGCGCGCGCTGCCGCCAATGTGCCGGCAACACCCGCCAGGCCGAACAGACCGATCTCGGTATGGCTCAGCGCCAATGGCGCGGCACTCAGGGGCATGACCATGGCACTCCACAGCACGCTGAACGCGGCGAAGATCAATACGCCGAACAGCCCACGCTGACGCAGCAACCGATCGTGCTGATACAGCCTGAACTGGGCAACGATCAGCGCCCGGTAGCCAGACCGCAGCGTCACCGGCTGCCCCGTGGGCAGGCTGCGCCACAGCACCAGGGCCAGTAGCATCAGCAGCCCTGCGGCAAACAGGTACACGCTGCGCCAGCCGGCCAGGTCGGCAAGCCCGCCCGAGACCAGACGCGCCAGCAGAATGCCCAGCACCACGCCGCTGGTGACGCTGCCCACGGCCTGCCCTTGCTGCCCGGGGGCGGCAAGGCTCGCTGCATGCGCCACCATCACCTGCACCATGACCGCCATCAGCCCGGTGATGGCCAGGGCCAGCAGCAGTAGCGCCCAGGTCGGCGCCATGCCAACACCAACCAGCGCCAGGGTCGAGAACAGCAACTGCCCGAGCAACAGGCGCTTGCGGTCGATCAGGTCCCCCAGCGGCACGATCAGCAACAACCCCAGCGCATAGCCCGCCTGGGTCGCGCCAACTACCCAGCCGATCTGCTGCTGCGCCACGCCCAGGTCGGCGGCCATCGATTCGAGCAAAGGCTGGGCGAAATACACGGTCGCCACGGCCATGGCGCTGGTGGTGGCCAGCAACAGGGTTATCCAGCGTGTCAGCGTAGGGGTCATCGGGCTGGCCTCGTCAATCTGGTTTCGAATTGAAACTACATGCTGGCTATTTAGCAAATGTGGTTTTAATCTGCAACCAGATGATCATGAAAGGCCCCGTCCATGCTCGATGAAAACAATGCGCAATGCCCCGTGGCCCGGGCCCTGGAGGTGCTGGGAGACCGTTGGGCGTTAATGATCCTGCGCGATGCCTTCGATGGCCTGCGGCGCTTCAGTGAATTCCAGAAGAACCTGGGGCTGGCGAAGAATATCCTCGCCTCTCGGCTCAAGTGGCTGGTGGAAAGCGGGCTGCTGACGCTGCAGCCTGCGTCGGATGGCAGTGCCTACAAGGAATATGTGCTGACCGAGAAAGGACGATCGGTGTTCCCGGTGGTGGTTGGCTTGAGGCAGTGGGGGGAGCGGTTTCTGTTCGAGGCAGGTGAAGTGCGTTCGGAGTTGGTGGATGGCGATACCGGGCAGGCGCTGGAAACACTGCAGGTGCGGGCCCGGGATGGGCGGGTGCTGGCGGCCGGGGATTGCCTGCGAAAAGTGGTGCGGCATCGATGATTCCGGGGCCGCTGTGCGGCCCTTTCGCGACGCAAGGCCGCTCCCACATGGACCGGACATGTTTGGCTTTACGCGATCTCTGTAGGAGCGGCCTTGTGTCGCGATAGGGGGCGCAAAGCACCCCCAAGGATTTCAGCCCTTGCCCAGAAGCCGCGCCAGGCCCTCGACAATCGGCGTCGCCTGCGGAAACTCGAACCGCGCCAGCAAACGCTGGTTATCCGCCCGCGAATGGCGAATGTCACCCGAGCGTGCCGGCACATAGCTGACCGCCGGCAAGCTACCCACCACTTTCTCCAGCGCCGCCAGCAGCTGGTTAAGCGACGTGGCCTGGTTGAGGCCGATATTCACCGCGCCCTCTTCGACCTGCGGCTGCTCCAGCGCCTGCACCATCACCTGTACCAGGTCGCCCACGTAGAGGAAGTCCCGGGTCTGCTCGCCATCGCCGAACACCGTAATCGGCAAACCCTGCACAGCACGCTCGGAGAAGATGCTGATCACCCCGGAATACGGCGAAGACGGGTCCTGGCGCGGCCCGAAGATATTGAAGAAGCGGAACACCACAGGCTCCAGGCCATGCTGGCGACGGTAGAAGTCCAGGTACTGCTCACTGGCCAGCTTGTCCACGGCATAGGGGGTCAGCGGCGCCTTGGGGGTGTCTTCGGCAATCGACTCGCCTTCGCCATTGTTGCCGTACACCGCAGCACTGGAGGCGAACAACACCCGGCGCAGGCCATGCACGCGCATGGCTTCGCACACATTGAGGGTGCCGATGAAATTGCTCTGATGGGTCCGCACCGGGTCCTCGACCGAGGCCTGCACCGAGGCCACCGCCGCCAGGTGCACCACAGCACTGCAACCAGCCGCAACCTGCGTGACCAGCCCGGCATCGGCGACATCGCCTTCAACCAGTTCCAGCCGTGGGTGGCCGACCTGCAGGTTGCCCCGCTGGCCAGTGGAGAAGTCGTCGAGAATGCGTACTGCGTAGCCTTTGTCCAACAACGCATCGCACAGGTGGGAGCCAATGAAGCCGGCACCGCCGGTGATCAGGATGGGGGCGTCAGCCATGGCGGTAGAACCGGTCCAGTAGGGGCGGCAGGCCGGCGCGCCAGGCGCGCGGCTTGATGCCGAAGGTATGAAGGATTTTCTTGCAGGCCAGTACCGCGTGCTGCGGCTCTTCGCTGGCATCCGGGCGCGCGGCATGGGCCTGCGGCGTCGGTGCCTGCACGGCCAGCTGACGGTATTGGCCGGCCTCGGCGAGGATCGCCTGGCCTAGCGCCAGCGGCGTGGTCGCCTCGTTGCCGGCGTAATGGTAGGTGCCCCACAGCGGCGCGCTGCAATCGAGTTGCTTGAGCACCGACAGTATCACCCGGGCGGCGTCGTCGACCGGCGTCGGGTTGCCGCGCCGGTCATCGGCCAGCAGCAGCTCCTGGGGTTGCTCGGCACGGGTCAGGAAGCGCCCCAGCGACCCATCGATGCTTTCGTCGAGCAGCCAGCCAAAGCGTAGCAGCACGTGTTGCGGGCAAGCCGCGCGCACGCTCTGCTCGATGCGCCACAGGGCCTGGCCACGCAGGCCCAGCGGCACCGGCTCGTCCTTTTCGCTATAGGCCGTGGCCCGCGAACCATCGAACACCCGGTAGCTGGAAGGCTGCACCAGGGTGATCTGGTGGTGCTGGCACAGCTCCGCCAACCGCTCCACCGCCCGCTCCTGTTGAGCCAGGCGTTGCTCGCTGACCGACTCGGCCTGGAACCAGTCGAAGTAATAGGCCAGGTTGACCAGGGCATCGGGGCGATGATCGTCGAGCAGCTGGGTGAGGCTGGCCGGCGTCCAGCCGTTCTCGGGCGGGCGCGGCGCCAGGAATGCGATGTCCTCCTCGGCCCCAAGACGAATCAGCGCTTGCCCGAGGGCATTGCCACCACCCAACAGCATTAGGCGCATACGCATAGAGTCAGCAGATCCGGAGAGGTTGATTGAAGGAAAGGGCTCATTTTGCGGTTTCTGGGCGGGGAAGTCCAACGTGGGCCATAGCCATTGCAAGCCAAACCATTGCAGACTTGGGCCGCCCGGAGGCAAAGGACTGACCTGTTCTGTGTGGAGGTTGCTCCAGGCATCGGGTTTTATGATGACAACTTCGGCCCTGGAGCCGGCTGGTTGTTCATGCTGGCCTGCGCTGTACCGTTCGTTTCGGCTCTGGTCTCATAAAGCCGCTGCTGGTCATTATCTGCATCATCATGGCAATCAAACTGCTACTCGATACGGGAACTCCACTCGGCGAATGGCTCAAGCAATTCCTCCAGAGGCCCCATGCACTTGCAAACGGAATCTTCTCAGCGCCTGAAATGGCAGTTTGACGAACTCGCCCCAGGCAAAGAACTGTTCATCGACGAAGTATTTGGAAACTACCAGCAACAAGCCCGCTTGCTGGTCCCCGATATCGAACGCGCAGCGCCGGCATTCGTCCTGGGGGGCGCACGCTCCGACTTTACCCGGCTCAATCCACTGCTCTATCGCCTGCAGGCCGCAGGCATTGGTTCCCTCACTGCCAATCTGTCAGGTCATAGCCTCGCCAGTGAGCCAGGCGCAGTGTCACCCTCACTGGCTACCAACCTTGATGAAGCACGGCGTTTCCACGCGCATATCGCGCTTCGCTGTCGGACGATAATAGGCCACAGCCTGGGCGCGGCTATAACGCTGAAACTTGCAGCACAGTTGCCGCAAGTGGACAGCATCGTGCTGATCTGCCCGGCGGTCTATCCAGACCGTGCTCACAAGGTACCGTTCGGCCCGGCATTCACGGCCGCGATCAGAGAACCCTATGGTTTTCTCGATTGTGACAGTTACGCCTTCCTCAAGCGGTTCCAAGGCAGAGTTCTGATGGTAATTGGCGAGTATGACGGGCTGAACTCACAACGATTTGGCAAAGATCCGGGCACTAGCGCAGGTAACCTGTGGCTGGCCGGCGCCGAGCGCTACAGCCCGATTCCTGAAGAAGTTACCCAGGCCCTGATGCAATCAGTTTCAGCGTCGCGTTTGCAATGCCTGTTTCTTACAGACTGCGACCATGGCATCGCCGCCCACTTACGCAGTACGCCAGCGATTGCCGATCAGGTTGCGAGCGCCGTGGAAAACTTCATCCTCGACGACGCCTGACGCGTTGACCACTACTTGATTTCAAACAATCCGTTACTAAGCGGCCTCACACTCAAGCGCTCGCGTATGTCGTCATCTATACGGGGATCATCCGGCTGGTACAGTTTTACCTGGCGATAGGCGTTGATGCGATTGATCTCCTCTCCCAGGTAATCCCACACCACCCGGGTACAGGCCGGGTAGCGCTGGTCACCGCTGGAAACACCGGCCTTGAGGCCGTTCAGGCGGGTAATGCGGCTTTTGAAGCTGGGGATGAGGATGGTCTGGCTCATCTCGTTGAAAGTCAGCGACTCGTAGTCGACCAGGAACATCCGGTCCTGCAACTGGAACGCCGCCCCCAGGTAACGGCAACGCACCTCGGCATGGTGGTCAGTGGCACTGGAGCGCTCCTGGCGTTCCTGGCGCTCGAACAGAAACTGCCCGCGCTCTTCCCACAGGTGCACCAGCGACACCAGGATCGTGCCCGGCACCGACATGCAGTTGGAATACTCCAGGTAATAGCCGCAATAACGCGACAGATTGCCGGCATGTTCGTGCAACGGGCGAAACAACTCGCTGATCGGGTCGCCAGGTTGCTCGGCCAAGGTCGACACACGCGCACCGATCAGGTGGCTGAACTGCTCGGGCGGCAAATTCAGCTCGTAATCCTCGACACCGAAGAAATCGCTGATGCGCTTGAGATTGAATGCCGTCGGACGGCTCTGCCCGCTCAGGTACTTGTTGAACTGTGCGCGATTGATCGCGAGCTTGCGGCAAACTTCGGAGATAGAGCGGTAGTGGCTGCAGGCCAGTTTGAGATTGGTAGCGAAATGAACGCTCATGACACAGGGCTCGGGTGACGCGAATGACGCAAGTATAGCATCAGGTTGCACCAAATCAGAGCAATCCGCGAAATTGTAACCGGCCTTGTCATAGCCAACCATGCGCCCCAACGAATAGCGGTGCGCCCGCCGTCCGCTGGTCTTTCCACACGAACAATAAGAATCGAGGTCATTTTCCAATGCTCGAAGTACTCAACGATTTCCTCTCGGGGAAACTTCTCATTGTGCTGATCGTAGGGCTGGGTAGCTACTTCACCATCCGCTCCCGTTTCGTCCAGTTCCGCCACTTTGGCCACATGTTCGGTGTGTTCAAGGAGTCGCTGCGTGGCCAGGCTGGCCAGCTGAGCTCCTTCCAGGCCCTGATGCTGAGCCTGGCCGGCCGTGTGGGCGCCGGTAACATCGCCGGTGTCGGCATTGCCGTGACCCTGGGTGGCCCAGGCGCCGTATTCTGGATGTGGGTCACCGCACTGGTGGGCATGTCCAGCAGCTTCTTCGAATGCACCCTGGCCCAGGTCTACAAGCGCGCCGATGGCGACGGCCTGTACCGTGGCGGCCCGGCCTACTACATCCAGCACGGCCTGAAGCTGAAAAGCATGGCCATCGTGTTCTCGGTCCTGCTGCTGGTCACCTACGGCTTCGCCTTCATCGGCCTGCAGTCGTACACCGTGACCCACTCGCTGCAGAACGCCTTCGCCTTCGACCCCAAGCACACCGGCATCGTCCTCGCCGTGCTGCTGGCCATCACCTTCATCGGCGGCATCAAGCGCATCGCCGCGGTGTCGGACCTGCTGGTACCGGTCAAGACCCTGGCCTACATCGGCGTGACCCTGTACGTGATCGGCACCCAGATCGAACACGTGCCAGCCATGCTGGAAACCATCTTCAAGAGCGCCTTCGGCCTCGACCCGGCGTTCGGCGGCCTGCTCGGCAGCGCCATCGTCATGGGCGTGAAGCGTGGCGTGTTCGCCAACGAAGCGGGCCTGGGCAGTGCACCGAACGTCGCCGCCGTGGCCGCCGTGAAACACCCGGGTGCCCAAGGCGTGGTCCAGGCCTTCAGCGTGTTCCTCGACACCTTCGTGATCTGCACCTGCACCGCGCTGCTGATCCTGCTGTCGGGCTTCTACACCCCGGGCTTCGAAGGTGACGGTATCGTCCTGACCCAGAACTCGCTGGCCGCCGTGGTTGGTGACTGGGGCCGCGTGTTCGTCAGCGTCGCGCTGTCGCTGTTCGTGTTCACCTGCATCCTCTACAACTACTACCTGGGCGAGAACAGCCTGCAGTTCCTCAGCCGCAATCGCGTGGTACTGATGGTGTTCCGTGGCCTGGTACTGGCGCTGGTGGTATGGGGTTCGCTGCAGGACCTGTCGACCGTGTTCGCCTTTGCCGATATCACCATGACCTGCCTGGCCTTCGTCAACCTGGTGGCTCTGGCCCTGCTGTTCAAGGTCGGCCTGCGGGTAATGCGCGACTACGACGAGCAGCGCAAGGCGGGCGTCGACCAGCCGGTGTTCGACTCGGCCAAGTTCGCCGACCTGGACCTGGACCGCAATGCCTGGCCTGCCAATCCGCAGGCGGAAACAGCCACTGACAAAGCAGTCGGCGAAGTCCAGACGCAGCGCTGATATTCTCCCTTCCAGCCGCCCCGTCCGTGGGCGGCTTACCTTTTCTCCGCTCACCGCTACGGATGCTTCCCATGCGAGCAGTAAACAATCTCCTCGTTCTCTATACCGGGGGCACCATCGGCATGCTCGAAACCCCCGAAGGCCTGGCGCCGGCCGGTGGTTTCGAAGCGCGCATGCGCGAACACTTCGCCCACATGCCCGATGCGCCCCAGGTGCAGTGGACACTGCAGGAACTGAACCCGCTGCTGGACAGCGCCAACATGCAACAGCACAACTGGCTGGCGATGCGCGATGCCATCGTCGCAGCGGTAGAGGTTGCTGGCCATGATGGCGTGCTGGTGCTGCATGGTACCGACAGCCTGGCCTACAGCGCCGCGGCATTGTCGTTCCTGCTGCTGGGCCTGCCGGTGCCGGTGCTGCTGACCGGCTCGATGCTGCCGGCGGGTGCCGCAGACAGCGATGCCTGGGGCAACCTGTGCGGCGCGCTGCGCCAGTTCGAACAAGGGCTGGAAGACGGCGTGCAGCTGTACTTCCATGGCCAGCTGCTGCATGGCTGCCGGGCGTCGAAGCTGCGCAGCGAGGCGTTCGATGCCTTTGTCGCGCTGCCACGTCATCGTGACAGTGAGCGCGCCACGGCGATCCCTGCCGAGCTTGGCTACAAGCACCCGCGCCAGCCGGTCAACCTGGCGGTAGTGCCGGTGTTCCCGGGCCTGCAGGCCGGGCACTTGCAGGCACTGCTGGGCAGTGGCGTGCAGGGGTTGCTGCTGGAGTGCTACGGCAGCGGTACCGGGCCGTCGGATGACCAGGCATTGCTGGATGTGCTGAGCGCAGCGCGCCAGCGCGGTGTGATGCTGGCAGCTATCAGCCAGTGCCCTGAGGGGTCGGTGGTGTTCGATACCTATGCGGCGGGTAACCGCTTGCGCGGGGCCGGGCTGGTCAGTGGTGGGGGCATGACCCGTGAGGCAGCGCTGGCCAAGATGGTTGCGCTGCTGGGGGCCGGGCTGGATGTGGATGCAGCTGAGCAGTGGTTTGCCCTGGATCTGTGTGGGGAGCGGGCCTAGCTTTCACCCATCAGGGCCTATTCGCGGGCAAGCCCGCTCCCACAGGTACAGCACTGCCCTTGAAGGCTGTGAAGTCCTGTGGGAGCGGGCTTGCCCGCGAATGGGCCAGTAAAAAATGGCGGAAGGCAGCGGGAGTCGAACCTGCCCGGGAACGGCTGCCGTCCCCAACCGGGTTTGAAGCCCGGCCGCGCCACCGGGCGCGATTGCCTTCCTTGAACTCAGTGCCTGGCTTGCTGCTGGGCCAGGGCGCTGTCGGCGCGAATGTGACGCTGATCGGCCACCCTCCGGGTCAGACCGATGCGGTCGAAGTATTCCAGTATCTGCACACTGCGCTTGCGACCGATGCCCAACATATCGCGAAACGCGGCAACCTGCACTATCGGCGTTTCACTGGCCTGCCCCAGCAGCAGCTCTGCCATGCGCTGTAGCGTCGCCTCAGGGTAGAACAGGTCGCGCACCACCTGGTGCACCAGGCCCAACCGGGCCAGCTTGCGCAGCAACAGGCGCACATCGGCTTCGGCACGGTTTTCCTCACTCGCCAGCGTCCTGACCCAGGGCGGATCGTATTGCCCCGCCAGCAACTTCGGTTGCAGACTCGCCCATAGCGCGCTGTCGGCTTCACTCAACTGCACCTTGTGATCGGGCAGGTGCAGCCAAGGCCCGCTGCTGGCAATGGCACGGTCATCGAGCAACTCATCCAGCAGGCTGACAAAAGCGGGCCGCTCCAGCGGCAAGGCAGCAAAGCGGCGCAGGCGGTCGCGGTCCGGGCCGAGCTGGTCAGGCTCCTGCTCATGGAACCGCGCCAACTGCTCCAGCACCAGGCGCTTGAGCGCCTGCCACTGGGCACGGGCAAACAACAGTTGGCCCTGCCGTGTTGCCACCACCAGCACATCTTCCGGCAACTGCCAGGTTTCGCGCAGGCGATTGAACTGCCGCTCCAGGCGCTGCGGGTCGACACCCCCGGGTGCGCTGGCGAGCAGCGCCGGCAGGGCCTGCTCCAGGTCCTCGGTATCACGCAGCACCTGCAACTGGCGCAGGCGCTCATCGCTGCGCCGCTGACGGCTTGGCGCAAACGGGTCGAGCACCTTGCCGCCCCCCAGGGTGCGCTGGGCACGCTGGTCGCGCAGCACCAGGCGGTCGCCGTGTACCGCCTGCAGCGGTGCGTTGAGCAGCAACTGGGCGAACATGCGCTGGCCCGCCGTCAGGGTTTCTCCTTCGAGCAAGGCCACCCGGGCCGTTATGTCCTGGGTGCCGAGGTGCACGTGCACGGCGCTGAAATGTTCGAAAGTCCGGGTCTCGCCCGGCAACAGTTTCAGTTCGATATCCACCCGCACGCTGGGGGCATGCAGCCACTCGGCCACCAGCCAGTCACCCCGATGCACCTGTTCCGCCGCCAGGCGTTCGGCAGCGATGTTCAGCGCCACACGCTGGCCCGCCTCGGCCACCAGGGCGGCCTGGTTCTGCGCATGCAGGCCACGCACCCGCACCGGTTTGCCGGCCTTGCCCAGCAACAAGGTGTCGCCGGCACTGACCCGCCCGGCCAGCGCCGTGCCCGTGACCACCACACCCGCACCGGTAACGGCGAAAGCACGGTCGACGGCCAGGCGGAAACCGCCGCGCACGCTGCGCTGGCGCACGCGCTGCTCCGCCGCCAGCAACGCCTGGCGCAGGGCATCGATACCCTCGCCGGTCACACTCGACAACGGAAACTGCCGTGCACCGGCATAAGGGCCCGGCGCCAGCAATTCGCTGACTTGTGCCTGCACTTCGGCCAGGCGTGCCGGCTCTACCCGATCGCATTTGCTGATTGCCACCAGGGCCTGGGGAATGCCGAGCAGCTCGATGATTGCCAGGTGCTCGCGGGTTTGTGGCATCACCCCGTCGTCGGCCGCCACCACCAGCAGCACCAGGTCGATGCCGTGGGCGCCGGCCAGCATGTTGTGGATAAAGCGCTCATGGCCCGGTACGTCGATGAAGCCGGTCAGTGCCGCCCCCTCGGTCAACGCCGCATAGCGGTAGCCCAGGTCGATGGTCATGCCACGGGCGCGCTCCTCCTGGCGCTGGTCGCCGGCCTGGCCGGTCAGGGCCTGGAGCAGTGCGGTCTTGCCGTGGTCGATATGGCCGGCGGTACCAACGATCACTGTACCGGCCCCAACTGCAGGGCGGGCAACTGCGCCAGCCACTGGGCTTCGTCATCCAGCTGGCGCAGGTCCAGCCACAGGGCGTCGTCGGCGATGCGGCCGAGCACCGGCACCGGCAGGTCTCGCAAGGCCCGCTCCAGCACATGCAGGCTGCGCCCGCGCAACTTCTTCGACACCTGCGGGCGCAGGCACAACGCCGCGCTCGGCAGGCGGGCGACCGGTTGGCTGCCACTGCCGATCATGCCCAACGCCGGCTCCACGCTGACCGCCCATTGCTCGCCGAGGCGGGCCTTGAGCTCAGGGCCCAGGCGCTCGGCCTGGGCCTGGATTTCGGCCTGGCTGCGGGTCAGCAGACGCAGGCTGGGCAGGCGCTCGGCCAGGCGGTCGGGGTTGCGGTACAGCGCCAGCACCGCTTCGAGTGCGGCGAGGGTGATCTTGTCGACCCGCAGCGCACGCTTGAGCGGGTTCTTCTTGATCCTGGCGATCAGGTCCTTGCGCCCGACGATGATCCCGGCTTGCGGCCCGCCCAGCAGTTTGTCGCCACTGAAGGTGACGATATCGGCGCCGTCAGCCAGGGCCTGGCGCACGGTCGGCTCGGTGGGCAGGCCCCAGCGGGTGAGGTCAAGCAGGCTACCGCTGCCAAGGTCCTCAAGCAGCGGTAAGTCATGTTGGTGGGCGATGCGCGCCAGCTCGGCGGTGGGCACCTGGGTGGTGAAACCCTGGATACTGTAGTTGCTGCAATGCACGCGCATCAGCAGGCCGGTGCGTGGGCCGATGGCGGCCTCGTAGTCGCGGGCGTGGGTGCGGTTGGTGGTGCCGACTTCGTGCAGCTTCACGCCAGCGCGGGCCATGATGTCGGGAATGCGGAAGGCACCGCCGATCTCGATCAGTTCACCGCGGGAGATGATGCCCTCCTTGCGCGCACCCAGGCTGTTGAGCGCCAGCAGCACGGCGGCAGCGTTGTTGTTGACCACGGTGACGGCTTCGGCGCCGGTCAGCTCGCGGATCAGGCCTTCGATCAGGTCGTCACGGTCGCCACGCTTGCCGGTGGCCAGGTCGAATTCCAGGTTGAGCGGGTAGCGGGCGGCGGTCTGCATGGCCTCGATGGCCTCCTCTGGCAACAGGGCGCGGCCAAGGTTGGTGTGCAGGACGGTGCCGGTGAGGTTGAACACGCGGCGGACCTGGCTGCGTTGCTGGGTGGCCAGGCGTTCGCCGGTGCGGCCCAGCAGGACTTCAGCGGCCAGTTCGGCGGCGCTGAGTTGGCCGGTACGGGCGGGGTCGCGCAGGTCGTCGAGCAGTTGGCGCAAGGTGGCAAGGACCGCGTCGCGGCCATGGCGGTCGATCAGCGGGAGGCAGGCCGGGTGGCGCAAAAGGGTGTCGATGGAGGGCAGGCGTGGGGTGTCGCTGGCTAGGCTGGAGGACATGCGGTACTACCTTGGACTGATCCGTTGTCTGTACTGGCCTCTTCGCGGGGGAACCCGCTCCCACAAGGCCCGCGCAGCTTTTGAAGCTTGCGCGGTACCTGTGGGGGCGGGTTTACCCGCGAAGAAGGCGACTCGGTCTTACAGTGTAGACACTCACCCACTACCCAGGCGCAAGCATCAGGTTCGGTGCCAACCGATGGAAGCCCTCCTCGTCCAGGCGAATGTCCAGCGCCAGGCTGGCCAGGTCGTCGGCCAGCGGCTCGGCCGCCGCATCGTTTTCCAGGTAGTTCTGCTTCAGGTAGCTTTCGCACGCCGGGCAGCACTCGGCACGCAGCGGCGCCTTGCCCGGCGCATGGCGGTCATCGTCGAGGCTGGTGTAGCGCAGGTCCTTGCTCGACTCGCAGTAGACGCACTTGACCCGCACTACATGCCATTCACAGGCACACAGCGAACAGGCCAGGTAGCGCAGGCCATTGTGCTTGCCACGGTTGCGCACCACCCCGGCCATCGCCGGCGAGCCGCAGGCCGGGCACTGGGCCAGGCTGCCGGCGGGCTTGAGCTCTGGCGCGGGCAGCGCCAGCAACCAACTGGACCAGGCCGCCTGCAAGGCCGCCCCAATGAACGGCACCAGCGCTGCGGGCACTGCATCGTACTGGCCGGCGAGCAAGGCAATGCCCCAGCCCTTGCGCTGATTGTCGTCGCTGCCACGCAGGGCTTGCAGTGCCTCACCCAACGGACCGCTGGTTTGCGCGCTGAAGTGCTCGAGCAAGGCCTGCAACCAGACCAGCCACGGCCCTTCACGCACCAGGCTATCCGCCGCCAGCGGCGGCAAACCATGACTTATGCACAGGCGTTGACGCTCCTCGGCCACAGGCATGCCAGCGGGCGGGTTATCCACAAGCTGCTGCTGGATGCGGCACAAGCGGGCCACCAGCTTCAGGTATTCGCCAAGGGCATTGCCCTCGGCCAGCTGCTCCAGGCGCGCGGCCCGCAGTTCGAACAGGTTGGCGGGGGGCAGGTGCAGAAACGGCGGCATCACCGCCGACGCTTCGATCTGCCCGGGTTCGAGTATCGTGCTCAAGCGCTCATCCTTCTTTTCGTCCGTGATTGCCCGGCGTCTTGTCACCGGTCACTTCGCGGTACCACAACTCATGGTGCTTGCGCGCCCAGGCGCGGCTGACCCAGCCATGCAGCATGGCGCCGATCGAGCCCTTGATCCAGATGCCGGCGTAGATGTGCACGATGATGCTGAGGATCAGCACGAACGCCGCCAGGGCGTGGAGCAGCGCGGACAGGCGAATGACCTCGATGCCGAACCAATGGCTGAAGTAGGCGCGCCAGATCACCACACCGCTGACCAGCAGAACCAGCATGCACGCCAGCAGGGTCCAGAACAACAGCTTCTGCCCGGCGTTGTACTTGCCAATCGGCGGCACACCCTCCTCCTTGTTGAGCATCACCCGGTCCACGCGGCGCAGCCACAGGCGGTCGTTGGCGGTGATGAAGTTGGCGCGCCAGAAACGCAGCACCAGGCCGAGGAAGAACACGAACATCGCCACCCCGATGAAGGGGTGCAGGATGCCTGTCCACGGCCCACCGCCGAACAGGTTGCTGAGCCAGAACAGCGCCGGATGGAACAGCGCCAGCCCCGACAGGCCAGCCAGGATGAACAGGATCGCGACGACCCAGTGGTTGCTGCGCTCGTTGGCGTTGTAACGCAGGATGGGTTTGTTGTCGTTCATGGTCGCTGCTCCCCTTGCCCACCGGGCTTGGCCGGATCATAGACATGGACCGACGGGTCCACCTGATGCACGCTTTCATCCGGCGGTGTCGGGCGTTCGTCCTCCTCCACCCGCTGTGGCCCGACCCGCACATAGTGGAAGAACCCGGCCAGCACCGCCGCGCCCATGGCCAGCAGCGCCAGCGGCTTGGTGAAGCCTTTCCACAGCCCCACCAGCGGGCTGATCACCGGCTGATCCGGCAGGCCGGCGTACAGTTTCGGCGTGTCGGCATGGTGCAGCACATACATCACATGGGTGCCACCGACGCCGTGCGGGTCGTACAGCCCGGCGTTGTCATAGCCGCGCGACTTGAGGTCGACGATGCGCTCGGCGGCATGCACTTTCATCTCGTCCTTGCTGCCGAACACGATCGCCCCGGTCGGGCAGGTTTTCACGCAGGCCGGCTCCAGGCCCACGGTCACGCGGTCGGAACACAGGGTGCACTTGTACGCCTTGTGGTCCTTCTGCGAGATGCGCGGGATGTTGAACGGGCAGCCGGTGATGCAGTAGCCGCAACCGATACAGTGGTCCTGGTTGAAGTCGACGATGCCGTTGGCGTGCTTGATGATCGCCCCCGGGCTCGGGCAGGCCTTCAGGCAACCTGGCTCGGCGCAGTGCATGCAGCCGTCCTTGCGAATCAGCCACTCCAGGTTGCCGTCGTCGCGCTCATGCTCGGTGAAGCGCATCAGGGTCCAGGTCTCGGCGGTGAGGTCCTGGGGGTTGTCATAGGTGCCGTGGTTGTGGCCGACCTCGTCACGCAGTTCGTTCCACTCCGAACACGCCACCTGGCAGGCCTTGCAGCCGATGCACTTGGTGGTGTCGATCAGCTTGGCGACTTCCTGCTGCTGGCGTACCGAAGGCGGTACGGTGGTGGTGGCCGAGCGGGCGATGATGTCTTGGCTGGCCATCAGAGTTTCTCCACTTTGACGAGGAACGACTTGGACTCTGGCGTCTGGGTATTGCCGTCACCCAGGAAAGGCACCAGGGTGTTGGTCAGGTAGCCATGCCGCGTAGCCCCGGTGAAGCCCCAGTGCAGCGGAATGCCGATCTGGTGCACGGTCTGGTTGTTGACCTTGAGCGGGCGAATCCGCTTGGTCACCACCGCCACCGCCTCGATGTGCCCGCGCTTGCTCGACACCCGCACCCGGTCACCGGCCTTGATACCCTTCTCGTTGGCCAGCACCTCGCCGATTTCGACGAACTGCTCGGGCTGGGCAATGGCGTTGAGGCGGCAATGCTTGCTCCAGAAGTGGAAGTGCTCGGTCAGCCGGTACGTGGTCGCCGCATACGGGAACTCGTCGTGCTTGCCCAGGGTGTCCCACACCGAGTCGAAGACCCGCCCGGCCGGGTTGCTGGTGGCCTTCTTGTTCTGCGGGTGCAGCGGGTTGATGCCAATCGGCGTCTCGAACGGCTCGTAGTGCTCGGGGAACGGGCCTTCGGCCATCTTGTCGATGGCGAAGAACCGCGCCACGCCTTCGGGGTTCATGATGAACGGGTTCATCCCCGCCTCGGGTGGCGAGTCGACCTTGAAGTCGGGCACGTCGGTACCGGTCCAGGCCTTGCCGTTCCACCATACCAGGCGCTTCTTCTCCGGGTCCCAGGGTTTGCCTTGCGGGTCGCTGGAAGCACGGTTGTAGAGGATGCGGCGGTTGGCTGGCCAGGCCCAGGCCCAGTTCTGCACCTGGTGCATGCCGTATGGGTCGCTGTTGTCGCGGCGGGCCATCTGGTTGCCCTGCTCGGTCCAGCTGCCGGCGAAGATCCAGCAGCCGGACGCGGTGCTGCCATCGTCCTTGAGCTGGCCAAAGCCCGCCAGTTGCTGGCCGGCCTTGAGCACTGCGCCAGTCGGGTCGGTGAGGTCGGTCACCGCCCAGCCGTTCATTTCCTTGGCCAGTTCCTCCGGGGATGGCTCTTCAGGGATCTTGTATGGCCAGTTGATGTTCATCAGCGCGTCAGGGTAGGCACCGCCCTCGGCCTGGTAGCGTCGGCGCAGACGCAGGAACAGCTCGCTCATGATGTGCACGTCGGTGCGGGTCTCGCCCGGGCCGTCGGCGCCCTTCCAGTGCCACTGCAGCCAGCGGCTGCTGTTGACCAGCGAGCCGTCTTCCTCGGCGAAGCAGGTGGTGGGCAGGCGGATCACTTCGGTCTGGATGTTGGCCGTGTCGACATCGTTGAACGGCCCGACGTTGCGCCAGAACTCCGAGGTCTCGGTGGCCAGCGGGTCCATGATCACCAGCCACTTGAGCTTGCCCAGGGCTGCGGTGACGCGGTTCTTGTCCGGCAGCGCGGCAATCGGGTTGAAGCCCTGGCACATGTAGCCGTTGACCTTGCCCTGGCCCATCATCTCGAACATGCGCAGCACGTCGTAGGCCGGCACGTCGAGCTTGGGCAGCCAGTCGTAGCCCCAGTTGTTTTCTGCCGTAGCGTTGGCGCCATACCAGGCCTTCATCAGGCTGACGTGGAACTTGCCGTAGTTCTGCCAGTACGACAGTTGCCCTGGGCGCAGCGGTTTGGAGGCGCGCTTGTCGATGTAGGCGGCGTAGTCCTGCTCGGCATCGCCAGCCAAGGTCAGGTAACCCGGCAGCGAGTTGGACAGCAGGCCGAGGTCGGTCAGGCCCTGGATGTTGGAGTGCCCGCGCAAGGCGTTGACCCCGCCACCGGGCATGCCGACGTTGCCCAGCAGCAACTGGACCATGGCCGCACTGCGGATGATCTGTGCGCCGATCGAGTGCTGCGTCCAGCCGAGCGCGTAGAGGATCGTCATGGTCTTGCCCGGTACCGAGCAGGTGGCGATCTCTTCCCAGATCTTCAGCATGGCGTCCTGCGGCATGCCACAGGTCATGCTCGCCAGTTCCGGGGTATAGCGGCTGTAGTGCTGCTTCATCAGCTGGAACACGCAGCGCGGGTGCTGCAAGGTCGGGTCGACCTTGGCAAAACCGTCCTCACCCAGTTCATAACCCCAGCCGGACTTGTCGGCATACACACGCTTGGCCTCGTCATAGCCGCTGAACAGGCCATCCTCGAAGCCATAGTTCTCTTTGACGATGAACGACACGTCGGTGTAGTTGCGCACGTACTCGTGCTGGATCTTGTCGTTGCTCAGCAGGTAATTGATCAGCCCGCCCATGAAGGCGATGTCGGTACCGGTACGAATCGGTGCGTAGTAGTCCGCCACCGAAGCGGTACGGGTAAACCGCGGGTCGACCACGATCAGCCGCGCCTTGTTGTGCGCCTTGGCCTCGGTCACCCACTTGAAGCCGCACGGATGCGCTTCTGCTGCGTTGCCACCCATCACCAGGACCAGATTCGCGTTGGCGATATCGGACCAGTGGTTGGTCATGGCGCCACGGCCGTACGTCGGGGCAAGACTTGCCACCGTCGGGCCATGTCAGACACGAGCCTGGTTATCGAACCCCAGCATGCCTGTTGCGCGGATGACCTTGTGGGTCAGGTAGCCGGCCTCGCTGGAGGCGGCGGAAGCAGCGAGAAAACCGGTGGTTAGCCAGCGGTTGACCGTTTGCCCCTGGGCGTTCTTTTCGATGAAGTTGGCGTCGCGGTCCTGCTTCATCAGGTCGGCGACGCGATCGAGCGCCTCGTCCCAGCTGACTCGCACCCACTCCTTGCTGCCCGGCTTGCGTACCTCGGGGTACTGCAGGCGGCTCGGGCTGTGGATGAAGTCCAGCAGGCCGGCGCCTTTCGGGCAGAGGGTGCCGCGGTTGACCGGGTGGTCGGCGTCACCTTCGATATGGATGATGTTCTGTTTGACGTTCTTGCCCGCATCGCCCTGGCTGTACATGATCAGGCCGCAGCCGACCGAGCAGTAGGGGCAGGTGTTACGGGTTTCTTTGGTATGCGCCAGCTTGAAGTGACGCACCTGCTCGGCGAATGCGGGTGTCGGGGCCATGCCCAACGCCGCAAGGCTCGAGCCTCCAAGGCCGACGGCGGCGACCTTGAAGAACTGCCGACGGTTCAGGTCCATCGTGCACTCCTGATCAGGTGGTGGACGCACGGAACATGGCCGGCGCCTCTTGGTAGTCACGGTGGCGGCCAATTGATGGCCGCCAACAGGTAAGACTAGCCAAGAATCGCGAAGGTGCGATGACATGGGTCAGCTGAAGGCGCTGTGTTGCCTGATTCGCGGGTGAACCCGCTCCCACAGGTACTGCACCTGCCCGAATGTGGGAGCGGGCGTGCCCGCGAACACCGGCAACGCCGGTGCCATCCACCACCGGCCGATCAGCAAAGCGGCAGGTTGCGCACCACGTTCAGCGCCGCGCTGCTCTGCGCCACCGGCATGATCTCGATGGTATTGATGTTCACATGCGCCGGCTGCTCGGCAATCCAGGCCACCGTGGCCGCGATGTCCTCGGGCAGAATGGCCTCCACATCCCTATACAGCGCCTGCACGGCATCCAGGTCACCGTTCAGGCGCACCACCGAGAAATCGGTACCCGAGCACAGCCCCGGCTCGATGTTGCTCACTCGCACGCGGGTGCCCGCCAGGTCGGCGCGCAGGTTGAGGCTGAACTGGCGGACGAAGGCCTTGCTGGCGCCATACACGTTACCGCCCGGGTAGGGGTAGGTGCCGGCGATCGAGCCGATGTTGATGATCATGCCGCTGTCGGCTTCCACCATCTGCGGCAGTATCTTGTGGGTGACCATGGCCAGGCCGGTGATGTTGGTGTCGATCATCCGCTGCCAGTTTTCCGCACTGCTGACCTGGGCACGGTCCACGCCCAGCGCCAGCCCGGCATTGTTGACCAGCAGGTCGATCTGCAGCGAAGCATCACGAATCTTCTCGACCGCCGTCTCGAGCGACACCGGGTCGGTGACATCCAGCGCCAGCGCAGTGAAGTTGGCGCCCAGTTCGGCTTCCAGCGCTTGCAGCTTGTCCATGCGCCGGGCGCCACCGATCACGCGGTAGCCTTTGCCGATCAAGGTACGGCAGATGGCGCGGCCAAAGCCCGAGGAGGCGCCGGTTACGAATGCGGTTTTCATCAGTTGTCTCCTATGGAAGGGTCAGGCCAGGTACTTCACGCCCAGGCTGGTGAACAGGCAGAGCATCGAAAACACCAGCGCCTTGCGCACCACTTCGTTGCCCTTGCGCAGGGCCAGCGCGCTGCCCAGGTGGTTACCGAGGATGTTGCAGGCCACCAGCGGCAACGCCAGCAGGTAGACGACCTTGCCGGCAATGACGAAGGCCACCAGGGCGCCGATGTTGGACGCGAAATTGAAGGTTTTGGAGTTGGCCGAGCTGGAGACCAGGTCCATGCGCAGCAGGTAATGGAACGCGATGATGAACATGCTGCCGGTACCGGGGCCGAAGAAGCCGTCATAGAAGCCGATGGCCAGGCAGGTCAGCGGGACCACGGTGAACAGCATGCGCGATGACAGTTCGCGCTCTTCGACCGGGCGGTCCTTGGGGGTGAGGAAGATGAGGATGCCGAGGGGGATCAGCGCCAGGATGATCTTGCCCACGGTTTCCTGGGAGATCGACACGATCAGGTGTGCCCCCAGGTAGGCACCGAGCAACGAGAACGGCACGCCGACCAGCGCCACCTGCCAGACCATCTTGCTGTTGGCCAGGAAGTTGCGAATGGCTGCCAGTGTGCCAAGGGTACTGACCAGTTTTTCCTGACCGAGGGCAACCTGCGGTGGCATGCCGACCAGCAGAAAGCCCGGCACCAGGAACAACCCGCCGCCACCGGCAATGCTGTCTACGAAGCCGGCAACGAAAGCGATAGCCCCAAGCATGAGCACCGCCAGCAACCAGTGTTCCGCCCAGAAAGCGCCCAGAATTTCCATAGCGAAGTCCATCCAGTGGAGTGTCCTGCCAAGCACAACGCAAGTGTGCATGTCCCAATCAGCGCGATGATTGTAATTACAAAAATTGAATCGATGCAATATCGAATTAAATCGACTCAATGACAACGATTACCATCATTACCGCATCTTGGCTTTCATGTTAGGCTGCGCGCAATTGCAGAATCTGGTGTCATTTCCATGTGGGTCCCTCAATACGGCGATCAAACCCAGCCGGTTTACCTGATGATCGCTAATGCCCTTGAACAGGACATCGAAAGTGGTCGGCTTGCAGCAGGCGATCGTTTGCCCACACTCAAAGACCTTGCCGAGGCACTCAATGTAACCCCCGGCACCGTTGGAAGAGCCTACGACGAAGCCGCCAAACGCGGCCTGGTGGTTGGAGAGGTAGGCCGTGGCACATTTGTCAGGCAGTTGCGACAGCGGTTATCCACCCCGTCGGTGCCCACACCCGTTACTGGCGAAAGCAGCCAGATCGATCTATCGATCATCAAACCCAACGACGCCCACATGAGTGAGTGGCTGGGTGCGGCGATCAGCGAGCTGGCCACTTCTCCGGACCTGGGGCAGGTACTCGACTATGTGACAGAGGGTGGTCACACCTCCCACAAACAAGCAGGGGCAGCCTGGATTCAGCGCTGGCTGCCTGATGCTCGCTGGCAACAGGTTGTACTGACCTCTGGCGCCCAGCATGGACTATTGGTGGCCATCAGCAGCCTGTCGAAGAGCGACGATGTGGTGCTGTGCGAATCGTTCTGCTACCCAGGCATCATCTCCCTGGCCCACAGCATGGGCCGCCGCCTGCGCGGCGTGGCCATGGACGAGCACGGCCTTATTCCGGAGGCATTGCGCGCGGCCTGCCTGGAGCACCGCCCTTCCCTGCTGGTGTGCGTCACCACCCACCAGAACCCGACCAACTCGATCATGCCCCACGCACGGCGCCAGGCCATTGCAGAGATCGCCCGCGAGTTCGACCTGTTCATCGTCGATGACGATATCTACGGTTTTCTCGAACCCGCAGCGGATTACCAGCCACTGACCGCGTATGCGCCCGAACGCTCGGTGTACCTCACCAGCCTGTCCAAGAGCGTGCTGCCGGCGCTGCGCATCGGTTACCTGTACGCGCCACCGCAAACCCTCTCGCGGTTATCGTCGATGGTACGCAGCAGCGTCTGGATGCCGTCACCATTGATGGCGCAACTGGCCAGCAACCTGATCAACAGCGGCATGGCCGACCAGTTGGTGCGGGTACAGCAGGACGAGGCGGCCGCGCGCCAGCAAATGGCCCGGGAGATCCTTGGCAGGTACAAGATCCGCAGCCAGCCCAACAGCTTCCACATCTGGCTGGAGTTGCCGGAGCCGTGGACCAGCGACGAATTCGCCAACCTGGCGCGCAACAACGGCGTCACGGTAGTCAGTGGCAGCCAGTTCCTGCCGGAACGCAGCCACGCAACCTGCGGCGTGCGCATCGCCCTGATGGCGCCCAGCCGCCAGGAACTGGGCTTTGCCCTGACCAAGCTGGTCAGCCTGCTGGACTCGCCGGAGCCGCGGTTGTTCTATTGAAGCGCTGCCTTATTGAACCCGCTCTCACCTAACCCTTTGAATTAGCAGGGACCCTGTGGGAGCGGCTTTAGCCGCGAACACCGGCACAGCCGGTGCCATGCACCGCGCTGGATTCTTCGCGGCTAAAGCCGCTCCCACAGGATAAGCGGATCGCTTGCGAACTCGTTCGCACCAGCACCTGAGCTTATCGGGATCAGCCAAACAGGTGCAGTAGAATGGCACCCACCAAGACCAGGCCCACGCCCACCACCTGAAAGCAGGACAACCGCTCCCGATAGAAGAAGAAGCCCAGTATCGCGGCGATTCCCCCCGACAGCGTGCTGATCACGGTGACAACGGAAATCGAACCATTTAGCGCCCCCCAGGAAAAGGCGGAAAACCCACCCAGGTTGAACAGGCTGGCACCGCACAATGTTGCACACGTTCTTGGCCTGATTACCGACCAGCCCCTCAACAGCCTGAGCGCTTCGGGCATCAGGAAGATCACCCCAACTGCATACCCTAGCGCCAACATGTTCACAGGGCCGAGCGAGGGCAGCGCATATTTCCCCTGAAGCCAGAAACTGACGCCGTAGAAAGCCGCCGCCAACAGAGCGAAAGCAACCGGCAAACGGCTCATCGACCGCCCCTGCTCACCCGCCCTGTTACCGCTGCTACTGGCCAACAGCACACCAAGGAAACAGGTCAGCAAGCCAAGAAACTGCCAAAGCGACAGTTCATCACCACCTAGCCAGGCCAGCAGCGTAGTAAAGACGCCATACGAGGTCACCAGCGGAGCCACGACTGCCGTCTTGCCGATAGCAAAGGCCTTGGAAAGTGACAGCGCCCCTAACACCGTGCAAAGCGCCGCAACTCCGCCAAGCAGCAATGCGCTAACAGGTGCCGCCAGTATCTTTTCCAGCTGATTGGCCGATATGAAGATGATCAGCCCCATCAGCAACAGACCCAATACCTGCCCAAAAAAGACAGCTCGACGAATGCCAACCGCCCGGGCGTTTACCCCCACTAGAAAATCGGTGACGCCCCACAACAAGGCGGCTATCAAACCCATGATGACGTCCATGTTTCCACTCCCGTTGCCTGCTAGGGACAGATATTAAATTGAGAGGGCAACAATGAGCTGCAGCACCAGCAGTTTCAGAAGCCTCCTACACGGGGTGGCTGCCCATAAAAAAACCCAGGGCAACTGCCCTGGGCTTCTGGTCTTGCTAGACGCCTGACCGCTCCGATCAGAACGGAATATCGTCATCGAAGCTGTCGAAGTCAGCCGCTGGCTGCGGGGCTGGCTGCTGCGGTGCCGGGCGCTGAGGAGCCTGTTGCGGGCGCGGGGCCTGCTGGCGCGGAGCCTGGTTGTACTGTTGCGGCTGGCCGCCACCGTAGTTGCCGCCACCCTGGTTGTACGGGTCACCGCCCTGCTGCTGGCCCTGCGGACGGCCGCCGAGCAGCTGCATGGTGCCGTTGATGTCGACGATGATCTCGGTGGTGTAGCGCTTGATGCCGTCTTTTTCCCACTCGCGGGTCTGCAGCTTGCCTTCGATGTAGCACTGCGAACCCTTGCGCAGGTATTCGCCGGCGATTTCGGCAACCTTGCCGAACAGCGACACACGGTGCCACTCGGTACGCTCGACCTTCTGGCCCGACTGCTTGTCGGTCCACTGCTCGCTGGTAGCCAGGCTCAGGTTGGTCACGGCGTTACCGTTGGGCAGGTAGCGGACTTCGGGATCCTGGCCACAGGTACCAACCAGAATGACTTTGTTAACCCCACGGGCCATAACGTTCTCCTAGGCTTCGCACGCCGAAGAGGCCGGGTTCACCAGGCGCTCGAGGGTCGTACGGTCCAAAATTTTCGTATCCAGTTTGATATAGATGGCGGCTTCTTCCGCCACCACGACGGCGTCGGTCACACCCGGCACGGCCATCAGGCGCTCGGTCAGGCCGGCTTCCCGGACTGCCTCTGGCGTCAGCGGCATGCGCAGGCTGGTCACATAGGGCGGCTCGTTCATGCGCAAGGCAACGACCAACCAGATGGCACACAGTACCGCACAACCGAGGAACACCATGTTCAGCCCGCCGTGCTGGAACAACCAGCCACCGAGGATTCCTCCCAGGGCAGCACCGAGGAACTGGCTGGTGGAGTAAACCCCCATTGCCGTCCCCTTGCCACCTGCAGGCGACACCTTGCTCACCAGCGAAGGCAGCGATGCCTCCAGCAGGTTGAATGCAGTAAAGAATACCACGGTGCCGATCACCAGTCCGCGCAAACCGTCAGCCCACTGCCAGAAGAACACCTCCACCAGCAGCAACACACTGACCGCCCCGGCCAGCACGCGTTTCATCTTGCGCTTTTTCTCGCCGTAGATGATGAACGGGACCATTGCAAAAAATGAGATGAACAATGCGGTCAGGTATACCCACCAGTGCTGCTCCTTCGGCAGACCGCCGCGCTCGACGAAGGCCAGTGGCAGCGCGACGAAGCTGGCCATGAGGATGGCGTGGAGGATGAAGATGCCCGCGTCCAGGCGCAGAAGGTCCGGATGGCGCAGGGTCGGGCCGATGGCCTGGCGCGCCACACCCGACTCACGGTGCTGCAGGATGCTGTGGGTATTGGGCACGACAAAGGCGATCAGCAGGATGCCGACCAGGGCAAGTCCTGCCGTGGCGAGGAACAATCCTGACAAGCCAAAGGCACGAGTCAGCAATGGGCCGACGACCATGGCGACGGCAAACGACAGGCCGATGCTCATGCCGATCATGGCCATGGCCTTGGTCCGGTGCTGCTCGCGGGTGAGGTCGGACAGCAGCGCCATGACCGCAGCGGAAATCGCCCCGGCCCCCTGCAGGATACGCCCGGCGATCACACCCCAGATGGAGTCGGCCTGGGCCGCCAATACACTGCCCAGGGCAAAGATCACCAGCCCCAGGTAAATCACCGGCCGGCGGCCGATGCGGTCGGAAATCATCCCGAACGGGATCTGCAAAACGGCCTGGGTCAGGCCATAGGCACCAATGGCCAGGCCAATCAGCGCAGGTGTGGCACCGGCCAGGTCCATGCCGTAGGTGGCCAGCACCGGCAAGACCATGAACATGCCCAGCATACGAAAGGCAAAGACCAGGGCCAGGCCGCCAGCGGCGCGGGTTTCGCCGCCACTCATGCGCTCGTTGTGGGTGTCGTGCATGGATTAACCTCGTGTGAACCGGCGGCGATTCTATCAGTCCGACAGCGTGACGGCATCTACGCGACGCTTTGCCGCGTACTGGCAGGGCGCCGTATACTTCCTTGTTTATGCCCGCCGAGCGAGGCCGCAGTGGACAAGATCCTGATTCGTGGGGCACGCACCCACAACCTGAAGAACATCGACCTGACCCTGCCCCGGGACAAGCTGATCGTGATCACCGGCCTGTCCGGTTCCGGCAAGTCGTCCCTGGCGTTCGACACCCTGTACGCTGAAGGCCAGCGCCGCTATGTCGAATCGCTGTCGGCCTACGCCCGGCAGTTCCTGTCGATGATGGAAAAGCCTGACGTCGACACCATCGAAGGCCTGTCGCCGGCCATTTCCATCGAGCAGAAGTCGACCTCGCACAACCCCCGCTCCACGGTCGGCACCATCACCGAAATCTACGACTACCTGCGTCTGCTGTACGCCCGCGTCGGTACCCCACGCTGCCCGGACCACGATATCCCGCTGGAGGCGCAAACGATCAGCCAGATGGTCGACCTGGTGCTGGAGCGCCCGGAAGGCAGCAAGCTGATGCTGCTGGCGCCAGTGGTGCGCGAGCGCAAGGGCGAGCACCTGGCGGTGTTCGACGAATTGCGTGCCCAAGGCTTTGTGCGTGCCCGGGTCAACGGCAAGCTCTACGAGCTCGACGAACTGCCCAAGCTGGACAAGCAGAAAAAGCACAGCATCGATGTGGTGGTGGACCGCTTCAAGGTCCGCGCCGACCTGCAACAGCGCCTGGCCGAATCGTTCGAGACCGCGCTCAAGCTGGCCGACGGCATCGCCCTGGTGGCACCGATGGATGATGAACAAGGTGAAGAGACGATCTTCTCCGCGCGCTTCGCCTGCCCGGTCTGTGGCCATGCCATCAGCGAGCTGGAGCCGAAGCTGTTCTCCTTCAACAACCCCGCCGGCGCCTGCCCGACCTGCGATGGCCTGGGGGTGAAGCAGTTCTTCGACACCAAGCGCCTGGTCAATGCCGAACTCACCTTGGCCGAAGGCGCGATCCGCGGCTGGGACCGGCGTAACGTGTACTACTTCCAGATGCTCGGCTCGCTGGCCGCGCATTACGGCTTCAGCCTGGAGGAGCCGTTCGGCCAGCTGTCGGCCGAGCACCAGAAAGTGATCCTGCAGGGTAGCGGCAAACAGAGTATCGACTTCAAGTACCTCAACGACCGTGGCGACATCGTCAAGCGCTCGCACCCGTTCGAAGGCATCGTGCCGAACCTGGAGCGTCGCTACCGCGAGACCGAGTCGGCCACCGTGCGTGAAGAACTGGCCAAGTTCCTTGGCACCCAGCCCTGCCCGGACTGCCGCGGCACCCGCCTGCGCCGCGAGGCACGACATGTGTGGGTGGGTGAAAAGACCCTGCCGGCGGTGACCAACCTGCCGATTGGTGAAGCCAGCAACTACTTCGGCGAACTGACCCTGACCGGCCGCCGTGGCGAAATTGCGGCGAAGATCCTCAAGGAAATCTGCGAGCGCCTGCAGTTCCTGGTCAACGTCGGTCTCGACTACCTCACCCTCGACCGCAGCGCCGATACCCTGTCCGGTGGCGAAGCGCAGCGTATCCGCCTGGCCAGCCAGATCGGCGCTGGCCTGGTAGGGGTGATGTACATCCTCGATGAGCCGTCCATCGGCCTTCATCAGCGCGACAACGACCGCCTGCTGGCCACCCTCAACCACCTGCGCGACCTGGGCAACACGGTAATCGTGGTGGAACACGACGAAGACGCCATCCGCCTGGCCGACTATGTGGTGGACATCGGCCCGGGGGCCGGTGTACACGGCGGGCAGATCGTCGCCGAGGGCTCGCCGCAGGAAGTCATGGCCCACCCCGACTCGCTGACCGGCAAGTACCTTTCCGGGCGCAAGAAGATCGTCGTCCCGGCCAAGCGCACGCCGCGCAACAAGAAGCTGCAACTCAAGCTCAAGGGCGCACGTGGCAACAACCTGCAAAACGTCGACCTGGAAGTCCCGATCGGCCTGCTGACCTGCGTGACCGGTGTATCCGGCTCGGGCAAGTCGACGCTGATCAACAACACCCTGTTCCCACTGGCCGCCACCGCCCTGAATGGTGCAAGCAGCCTTGAAGCGGCGCCGCATGCCAGCATGGATGGCCTGCAGCACCTGGACAAGGTAGTGGATATCGACCAGAGCCCGATCGGCCGCACCCCTCGCTCGAACCCGGCGACCTACACCGGCATCTTCACGCCGATCCGCGAGCTGTTCTCCGGTGTGCCGGAATCGCGTTCGCGCGGCTATGGTCCGGGGCGCTTCTCGTTCAACGTCAAGGGTGGCCGTTGCGAGGCCTGCCAGGGCGATGGCCTGATCAAGGTGGAGATGCACTTTTTGCCGGACATCTACGTGCCGTGCGACGTGTGCAAGAGCAAGCGCTACAACCGCGAAACCCTGGAGATCAAGTACAAGGGCAAGAACATCCACGAGGTGCTGGAGATGACCATCGAGGATGCCCGCGAGTTCTTCGATGCAGTGCCGGCGCTGGCGCGCAAGCTGCAGACGCTGATGGATGTGGGGCTGTCGTACATCAAGCTGGGGCAGTCGGCGACCACGCTGTCGGGCGGCGAGGCACAGCGGGTGAAGCTGTCGCGCGAACTGTCCAAGCGTGACACCGGCAAGACCCTGTATATCCTCGACGAGCCGACCACGGGCCTGCACTTTGCCGATATCCAGCAGTTGCTGGACGTGCTGCATCGCCTGCGTGACCACGGCAATACCGTGGTGGTGATCGAGCACAACCTGGATGTGATCAAGACCGCGGACTGGCTGGTGGATCTGGGGCCGGAGGGTGGCTCGAAAGGTGGGCAGATCATTGCCTGCGGTACGCCGGAAGAGCTGAGCGAGATGAAGCAGTCGTATACCGGGCATTATCTGAAACCGCTGCTGGAGCGGGATCGGGCGTGAGGCCTTGGGGGCGCTTTGCGCCCCTGTTGCGACACAAGGCCGCTCCCACAGGAGGAGTGCATTTGTCTGTGGGAGCGGCCTTGTGTCGCGACAGGGCTGCAAAGCAGCCCCCAGCTTTTACATCTGCGATTGCAGGTAGTTTTCCAGGCCGATGGCCTTGATCAGCCCCTGCTGCTTCTCCAGCCAGTAGGTGTGATCTTCTTCGGTGTCAGCCAGTTGGGCACGCAGGATGTCGCGGCTGATGTAGTCCTTGTGCAGTTCGCACAGCTCGATGCCTTTGCATAGCGCGCCGCGCACCTTGTACTCGAGCTTGAGGTCAGCCTCGATCATTTCCGGCACGGTGCTGCCCACTTCCAGGTCGTCCGCGCGCATGTCAGGGGTGCCTTCGAGCATGAGGATGCGACGCATCAGGGCATCGGCGTGCTGCGTCTCTTCTTCCATTTCGTGGTTGATGCGCTCGTAGAGCTTGGACAGGCCCCAGTCTTCGTACATCCGCGAGTGAATGAAGTACTGGTCGCGCGCCGCCAGTTCGCCCTTCAGCAGCGTAACGAGGTAGTTGATTACGTCCGGGTGACCTTGCATCGCCCTGCTTCTCCATGTGAAAACGTCTATGCCACATAGTGTGAACCAGCTTTTGCCAGCGGTCACTGAAAAACGCGCAATCAGAAGCAAAAAATCGGTCAAACAGTAGTGATATTCATTGAAAAACCGCCCAAATGAGGGCGGTTCTTCTTATCACTTCGACTTAAGCGAGATTGACGCCCAGGGCCTTGGCGACCCCTTCGCCGTAGGCCGGATCGGCCTTGAAGAAGTACTGCAGCTGGCGCTGGACCACGTCTTGGCTGACGCCTGCCATGGTGCCGGCAATGTTGTTGATCAGCAGGGCTTTCTGCTCATCGCTCATCAGGCGGAATAGCGCGCCGGCGTGGCTGTAGTAGTCGGTGTCTTCACGGTGATCGTAGCGGTCAGCCGAACCATTCAGGGCCAGTGCAGGCTCGGCATGGCGCGGCGACTGCTTCGGTGCATCGCTGTAGCTGTTGGGCTCATAGTTCGGTGCACTGCCGTAACTGCCAGCAGCCATGGAACCATCACGCTGATAGCTGTTAACCGGGCAGCGTGGTGCGTTCACCGGCAGTTGCTGGTGGTTGGTGCCCACCCGGTAGCGGTGCGCGTCAGCGTAGGCGAATACACGCCCTTGCAGCATGCGGTCTGGCGACAGGCCGACACCCGGCACCATGTTGCTCGGACCAAAGGCAGCCTGCTCGACCTCGGCAAAGTAGTTGAGCGGGTTACGGTTGAGCTCCAGCACGCCCACCTCGATCAACGGGTAGTCCTTCTGCGACCAGGTCTTGGTCACGTCAAAGGGGTTCTCGTCGCGGCTGGCAGCCTCGGCTTCGCTCATCACCTGGATGCATACGGTCCAGCGCGGATAGTCGCCTCGCTCAATGGCTTCGAACAGGTCGCGCTGCGCGTAGTCCGGGTCAGTACCTGCCAGGCGCGCGGCATCTGCCGGGGCGAGGTTCCTGATACCTTGCTGGGTCTTGAAGTGCCATTTGACCCAAGTGCGCTCACCCTCGGCATTGATCAGGCTGTAAGTGTGACTGCCGAAACCGTGCATGTGGCGGTAGCCGTCCGGAATGCCGCGATCGGAGAACAGAATGGTGACCTGGTGCAACGCCTCGGGGGAGTGCGACCAGAAGTCCCACATCATCTGGGCGTTCTTCAGGTTGGATTGCGGGTGACGCTTCTGGGTGTGGATAAAGTCCGGGAACTTCAGCGGGTCGCGAATGAAGAATACCGGCGTGTTATTGCCGACGATGTCCCAGTTGCCTTCCTCGGTGTAGAACTTAACGGCGAAACCACGCGGGTCGCGCTCGGTATCGGCGGAGCCACGCTCGCCACCAACGGTAGAGAAGCGCAGGAAAGTTTCGGTCTGCTTGCCAACCTGTTCAAACAGCTTGGCACTGGTGTAACCGGTGATATCGCGGGTGACGGTAAAGGTACCGTAGGCGCCCGAGCCCTTGGCGTGCACGCGGCGCTCAGGAATGTTCTCGCGGTTGAAATGGGCAAGCTTCTCGATCAGGTGGAAGTCGTCGAGCAGCAGCGGGCCGCGCGGGCCGGCGGAACGGGAATTCTGGTTGTCGGCTACAGGTGCACCGCTGGCGGTGGTGAGAATCTTGCTCATGGGCTCTCCTTATCGGTCTACAAGCGCCGGCTAATCGGCTTTGGAGAGAGTATTGACGAGCAAGGTTACAAGAACAAATTCATTACATGACTTATATCAATAGAAATAAACAATGCATGTAGCAACAAAAAACCGGGCACTAGGCCCGGTTCTTTGTAGCAGACAGAACGTCTTACTCAGCAGCTTCTACAGCACCGCCGACCGGACGATCAACCAGCTCGACGTACGCCATAGGGGCGTTGTCGCCAGCGCGGAAACCGCACTTCAGGATGCGCAGGTAGCCGCCCTGACGGGTGGCGTAACGCTTGCCCAGGTCGTTGAACAGCTTGCCAACAGCGGACTTCGAACGGGTACGGTCGAAGGCCAGACGGCGGTTAGCTACGCTGTCTTCCTTGGCCAGGGTGATCAGCGGCTCGGCAACGCGGCGCAGTTCCTTGGCTTTCGGCAGGGTGGTTTTGATCAGCTCGTGCTCGATCAGCGACACTGCCATGTTCTGGAACATAGCCTTGCGGTGAGAGCTGGTACGGCTCAGGTGACGTCCACTTTTACGATGACGCATGATTCATTCCTTACCAAACACTACGTTCGGTGATTACGACGATCAGGCGGTCGCCTTGTCGTCTTTCTTAAGACTTGCAGGCGGCCAGTTGTCGAGGCGCATGCCGAGAGACAGACCACGAGAGGCCAGGACGTCCTTGATTTCAGTCAGGGACTTCTTGCCCAGGTTAGGAGTCTTCAACAGCTCTACTTCGGTACGCTGAATCAGGTCGCCGATGTAGTAGATGTTCTCCGCCTTGAGGCAGTTGGCCGAACGTACAGTCAGTTCCAGGTCGTCAACCGGACGCAGCAGGATCGGATCGATCTCGTCTTCCTGCTCGACTACGACAGGCTCGCTGTCACCTTTGAGGTCGACGAACGCGGCCAGCTGCTGTTGCAGGATGGTCGCAGCGCGGCGGATAGCCTCTTCAGGATCCAGGGTGCCGTTGGTTTCCAGATCAATGACCAGCTTGTCCAGGTTGGTACGCTGTTCAACACGGGCGTTCTCGACCACATAGGCGATACGACGCACCGGGCTGAACGAAGCGTCCAGCTGCAGACGGCCAATGCTACGGCTTTCGTCTTCGTCGGTTTGACGGGAGTCGGCCGGCTCGTAACCACGACCACGAGCTACAGTGAGCTTCATGTTCAGGGCGCCGTTCGACGCCAGGTTCGCGATTACGTGATCGGGGTTGACGATCTCGACATCGTGATCCAGCTGAATATCGGCAGCGGTAACCACCCCCGAACCCTTTTTCGACAAGGTCAGCGTAACTTCGTCACGACCGTGCAGTTTGATAGCCAGGCCTTTCAGGTTCAACAGGATTTCAATTACGTCTTCCTGAACACCTTCGATCGCGGAGTACTCGTGGAGTACGCCGTCGATCTCGGCCTCGACTACTGCACAGCCAGGCATGGAGGACAACAGGATGCGGCGCAGCGCGTTGCCCAGGGTATGGCCGAAGCCACGCTCGAGAGGCTCGAGCGTGATCTTGGCGCGGGTCGGACTGACTACCTGCACATCAATGTGGCGGGGAGTCAGGAACTCATTTACCGAAATCTGCATGGATGCACCTATTTTCTAGCCCTTACTTGGAGTAGAGCTCGACAATCAGGTTCTCGTTGATGTCGGCAGACAGGTCGCTGCGAGCAGGAACGTTCTTGAAAACGCCCGACTTTTTAGCAGCATCCACATCAACCCACTCAACGCGGCCACGCTGGGCGCACAGTTCAAGGGCTTGAACAATGCGCAGCTGGTTCAGCGACTTCTCGCGAACCGCGACCACGTCACCCGGACGAACTTGGTAGGATGGAATGTTTACAGTCTTACCGTTGACGCTGATCGCTTTGTGCGAAACCAGCTGACGGGACTCGGAACGAGTCGAGCCGAAGCCCATACGGTAGACGACGTTATCCAGACGGCACTCGAGCAGTTGCAGCAGGTTTTCACCGGTTGCGCCTTTTTTCGAGGCTGCAGCCTGGTAGTAACCGCGGAACTGACGCTCCAGAACACCGTAGATACGACGAACTTTTTGCTTCTCGCGCAGCTGGGTGCCGTAGTCGGACTGACGGCCACGGCGCTGGCCGTGGATACCTGGGGCTGCTTCGATGTTGCACTTCGATTCCAGAGCGCGAACGCCGCTCTTCAGGAACAGGTCAGTGCCTTCACGACGAGACAGTTTGCATTTTGGACCAATGTAACGTGCCATTTATCTGTCTCCTGATTACACGCGACGCTTCTTCGGCGGACGGCACCCGTTGTGCGGGATTGGCGTCACGTCGGTGATGCTGGCGATCTTGTAGCCGCAGCTGTTCAGTGCACGAACGGCGGACTCACGACCTGGACCTGGACCCTTGACGTTTACGTCGAGGTTCTTCAGACCGTATTCCAGCGCAGCTTGACCAGCACGCTCAGCAGCGATCTGGGCTGCGAACGGGGTGGATTTGCGCGAACCACGGAAACCCGAACCACCGGAGGTCGCCCAGGACAAAGCGTTGCCCTGACGGTCGGTGATGGTCACGATGGTGTTGTTGAAAGAGGCATGGATGTGGGCGATGCCATCAACCACTGTCTTTTTGACTTTCTTACGAGGACGAGCAGCAGGTTTTGCCATGTCTATATTCCTGGGCGATTACTTGCGGATCGGCTTACGCGGGCCCTTACGGGTGCGTGCGTTGGTCTTGGTGCGCTGACCGCGAACCGGCAGACCTTTACGATGACGCAGGCCGCGGTAGCAACCCAGGTCCATCAAGCGCTTGATCTTCATGTTGATGTCACGACGCAGGTCACCTTCGGTGGTGAACTTCGCGACTTCGCCACGCAGGGTTTCGATTTGCTCGTCGCTCAGATCCTTGATCTTAGCGGCTGGGTTTACACCAGCGTCTGCACAGATCTTCTGTGCAGTAGTGCGACCGACACCATAGATGTAGGTCAGCGAGATAACAGCATGCTTGTTATCTGGAATGTTGACGCCTGCAATACGGGCCATTCAGTGGGACTCCAATTGACAGCTACCTACGCCCCGGAAGCCAAGAAATAGGGCGCGAGATAATATCGCTGTAGAAACGAATAATCAACCCAGCAGCACACTAGCTGCTGGGTTTGAAGCGCAGATCACACTCAGCCTTGGCGCTGTTTGTGACGCGGTTCCGCGCTGCAGATCACTCGTACGACGCCTTCGCGACGGATGATCTTGCAGTTACGGCACAGCTTTTTCACCGATGCACGAACTTTCATTACCGACTCCTCGAACCTTAGGGGCGTATCAGCGCAGCAGACCGCTGCCACCGTAGCCTTTCAGGTTGGCTTTCTTCATCAGGGATTCGTACTGGTGCGAAACGAGGTGCGATTGTACTTGGGACATGAAGTCCATCACAACCACTACCACAATCAGCAACGAGGTCCCGCCAAGGTAGAACGGCACATTTGCTGCCACCACCAGGAACTGGGGCAGAAGGCAGACGGCCATCATGTAAAGAGCACCGAACATGGTCAGACGGGTCAGAACGCCATCAATGTAGCGTGCCGACTGCTCACCAGGACGGATACCCGGAATAAAGGCACCGGACTTCTTCAGGTTTTCCGCTACGTCTTTCGGATTGAACATCAGCGCTGTGTAGAAGAAGCAGAAGAAAATGATCCCTGCACTAAACAGCAAAATGTTCAACGGCTGACCAGGAGCGATCGACTGCGAGATGTCCTGCAGCCAGCCCATACCTTCGGACTGACCGAACCAGGCACCCAGCGAAGCCGGGAACAGCAGAATGCTGCTCGCGAAAATGGCCGGGATGACCCCCGCCATGTTCACTTTCAGCGGCAAGTGGCTGGTCTGCGCAGCGAAGACCTTGCGGCCCTGCTGACGCTTGGCGTAGTGAACGGCGATACGACGCTGACCACGCTCAATGAACACCACGAAGCCGATAATCGCTACTGCCAGCAAACCGATAGCGACCAGGGCGAAAATATTGATATCGCCTGTGCGCGCAGACTCGAAAGACTGCCCGATTGCTCTCGGAAGACCGGCAACGATACCTGCGAAGATCAACATCGAGATACCGTTGCCCACACCGCGCTCGGTGATCTGCTCGCCCAGCCACATCATGAACATCGCGCCTGCCACGAAGGTGGAGACGGCGACGACATGGAAGCCCAGACCTACAGAAAACGCCACGCCCTGGTTGGCCAGGCCAATGGACATGCCAATGGCTTGAACCAGTGCCAGGATAACGGTGCCGTAGCGGGTGTACTGGCTGATCTTGCGACGGCCAGCTTCACCTTCCTTCTTCAACTGCTCCAGTTGCGGGCTGACCGCCGTCATCAGCTGCATGATGATCGATGCCGAGATGTACGGCATGATCCCCAGTGCAAAGATGCTCATGCGCTCGAGCGCGCCACCGGAAAACATGTTGAACAAGCTAAGAATGGTCCCCTCATTCTGCCGAAACAGATCCGCCAGACGGTCCGGATTGATGCCAGGAACCGGGATATGCGCACCTATCCGATAGACGATGATCGCCATGAACAGAAAGCGCAGACGAGCCCAGAGTTCCGACATCCCGCCCTTACCGAGCGAAGAGAGAGCACCTTGCTTAGCCATTTATTCCTCGAACTTGCCGCCAGCTGCTTCGATAGCCGCACGCGCACCCTTGGTGGCTGCGATACCCTTGATGGTGACTGCGCGAGTGACTTCGCCAGACAGCATGATTTTCACGCGCTGTACGTTCTGGCCGATCACGTTGGCATCCTTCAGGGATTGCACGGAGATCACGTCGCCTTCCACCTTGGCCAGCTCGGACAGACGCACTTCGGCGCGGTCCATGGCTTTCAGGGAAACGAAGCCGAACTTCGGCAGACGACGGTGCAGCGGCTGTTGACCGCCTTCGAAGCCAGGAGCGATCGAACCACCCGAACGGGAAGTCTGACCTTTGTGGCCACGGCCGCCGGTCTTACCCAGACCGCTACCGATACCACGACCTGGACGATGCTTCTCGCGACGGGAACCCGGCGCTGGACTCAGATCATTGAGTTTCATCGATTAACCCTCGACCTTCAGCATGTAGTAAGCCTTGTTGATCATCCCGCGGTTTTCGGGAGTATCCTGGACTTCTACAGTGTGACCGATGCGACGCAGACCCAGGCCTTTAACGCACAGCTTGTGGTTAGGCAGACGGCCCGAGACGCTCTTGATCAGCGTTACTTTTACGGTTGCCATGATCAGAAGATCTCCTCGACGCTCTTGCCGCGCTTGGCAGCAATGGATTCAGGAGATTGCATGGCTTTCAGACCCTTGAAGGTGGCGTAAACCACGTTCACTGGGTTGGTCGAACCGTAGCACTTGGCCAGAACGTTCTGAACACCAGCAACTTCCAGGACAGCACGCATTGCGCCACCGGCGATGATACCGGTACCTTCCGAGGCAGGCTGCATGTAAACCTTCGAGGCGCCGTGGGCAGCCTTGGTGGCGTACTGCAGGGTGGTGCCCTTCAGGTCAACCTGGATCATGTTGCGGCGAGCAGCTTCCATGGCTTTCTGGATCGCGGCAGGTACTTCGCGCGACTTGCCACGGCCGAAGCCAACACGACCTTTACCATCACCTACCACGGTCAGCGCGGTGAAGGTGAAGATACGGCCGCCTTTTACGGTTTTGGCAACGCGGTTAACTTGAACCAGCTTCTCGATGTAGCCTTCGTCGCGCTTTTGATCGTTATTTGCCATAACTTAGAACTCCAGCCCGCCTTCACGAGCAGCATCAGCCAGCGCTTTGACGCGGCCATGGTACTTGAAGCCGGAACGGTCAAAGGCAACTTGAGATACACCGGCGGCTTTCGCACGCTCAGCTACCAGCTTGCCAACCTTAGTGGCCGCGTCGATGTTGCCAGTGGCGCCATCACGCAGTTCTTTGTCCAAGGTCGAGGCGCTTGCCAGAACCTTGCTGCCGTCGGCCGAAATGACCTGGGCGTAGATGTGCTGCGAGGAGCGGAACACGCACAGGCGCACGACTTCGAGTTCGTGCATCTTGAGACGTGCTTTGCGAGCGCGACGCAGTCGAGTAACTTTTTTGTCGGTCATTTGCTAGGCCCTACTTCTTCTTGGCTTCTTTACGACGGACTACTTCGTCCGCGTAACGCACACCCTTGCCTTTGTAAGGCTCTGGCGGACGGAAGTCGCGGATTTCAGCGGCCACCTGACCCACCAGCTGCTTGTCGATACCCTTGATCAGGATGTCGGTCTGGCTTGGGGTTTCAGCGGTGATACCGGCTGGCAGTTCGTAGTCCACTGGGTGCGAGAAGCCCAGGGCCAGGTTCAGGACGGTGCCCTTGGCCTGTGCCTTGTAACCAACACCGACCAGCTGGAGCTTGCGCTCGAAGCCTTGGCTTACGCCCTGGACCATGTTGTTCACCAGAGCGCGGGTGGTACCGGCCATGGCGCGAGCTTGCTGGTCACCGTTACGAGCGACGAAACGCAGCTCGCCAGACTCTTCGGTAACTTCAACAGACGAGTGAACGTTCAGTTCGAGAGTACCTTTGGCACCCTTCACCGAAAGCTGCTGGCCGGCGAATTTGACTTCGACACCTGCTGGCAGCTTAACGGGGTTCTTAGCGACGCGAGACATGCCTATCTCCCCTTAGAACACTGTGCACAGAACTTCGCCGCCGACACCGGCAGCGCGCGCAGCGCGATCAGTCATCACACCTTTGTTGGTGGAGACGATAGACACGCCCAGACCGCCACGTACTTTCGGCAGTTCTGCGACGGACTTGTACTGGCGCAGGCCTGGACGGCTGGAGCGCTTCAGTTCCTCGATGACCGGACGGCCTTCGAAGTACTTCAGTTCGATCGACAGGGAAGGCTTGGCCTCACCAGTTACCTGGTAGCCGGCGATGTAACCTTCGTCTTTCAGAACTTTGGCAACCGCGACCTTCAGGGTGGAGGAAGGCATGCTTACGACGGACTTTTCAGCCATCTGGGCATTACGGATGCGAGTTAGCATGTCCGCTAACGGGTCCTGCATACTCATGGGCTAGATGCTCCTGATACAAGAATTATTAGCCTTGCGGCTATCACAACCACCCGAGCGGACAGGGCAAAAAACCCAGGCTCAGGTGAGCCGGTCATTCTAGACACAAGGCAGAAACGAAACAAGCCCCATATAGGGGCTTGTTTGTTGGCGAAGTCACCGGCGGTCGGAAGATTGCTCCCCTTCCGCCGGGATCCTGCCTGCAGCGATTACCAGGAGGCCTTGACCAGACCTGGTACGTCACCGCGCATTGCAGCTTGACGCAGCATGTTACGGCCCAGGCCGAACTTACGGTATACACCGTGAGGACGACCGGTCAGGCGGCAACGGTTGCGCAGACGCGAGGCGCTGGCATCACGTGGCTGCTTCTGCAGGGCGACAACGGCAGCGAAACGCTCTTCAGGAGAGGCGTTCAGGTTGACGATGGTCGCTTTCAGCTCGGCACGCTTTTTGGCGTACTTGGCTACCGTGAGCTGACGCTTCAGCTCGCGGTTTTTCATGCTCTTCTTGGCCATTTTCCTACTCCAATCAGTTGCGGAACGGGAACTTGAAAGCACGCAGCAGAGCGCGGCCTTCGTCGTCCGAACGAGCAGTGGTGGTCAGGGTGATGTCCAAACCGCGCAGAGCATCGATCTTGTCGTAGTCGATTTCCGGGAAGATGATCTGCTCTTTCACGCCCATGCTGTAGTTGCCACGGCCATCGAAGGACTTGGCATTCAGGCCGCGGAAGTCGCGAACCCGAGGCAGGGAGATCGCCAGCAGGCGGTCCAGGAATTCGTACATCTTGTCGCGACGCAGGGTCACCTTGACGCCGATCGGCCAGCCTTCACGGACTTTGAAGCCCGCGATGGATTTACGAGCGAAAGTCACGACCGGCTTTTGACCGGTGATCTTTTCCAGGTCGGCAACAGCGTGCTCGATGACTTTCTTGTCGCCGATCGCTTCGCCCAGACCCATGTTCAGGGTGATCTTGGTAACGCGCGGAACTTCCATCACGTTCGACAGCTTAAGTTCTTCCTTAAGCTTAGGAGCGATTTCGTTCCGGTAAATCTCTTTCAGTCGTGCCATGGTCTTCTACCTAGCAGTGTTCAAGCATCAACCGCTTTTTGGGTCGACTTGAAGACACGAATTTTTTTACCGTCTTCTACTTTGAAACCAACGCGGTCAGCCTTGTTGGTTTCGCCGTTGAAGATGGCAACGTTGGAAGCGTGCAGAGGCGCTTCTTTTTCGACGATACCGCCCTGTACGCCCGCCATCGGGTTAGGCTTGGTATGACGCTTGACCAGGTTCACGCCACCAACAACCAGACGGTTATCAGCCAGAACCTTCAGCACCTTACCGCGCTTACCTTTGTCTTTGCCGGCGATCACGATGATCTCGTCGTCACGACGAATCTTTTGCATGTCGGATCTCCTTACAGCACTTCAGGGGCGAGCGAGACGATCTTCATGAACTTCTCGGTACGAAGTTCACGGGTCACTGGCCCGAAGATGCGAGTGCCGATCGGCTCTTGCTTGTTGTTCAGCAGAACAGCAGCGTTGCCGTCGAAACGAATGATGGAACCGTCAGCGCGACGAACACCGTGACGGGTACGCACGACAACAGCAGTCATCACTTGGCCTTTCTTGACCTTACCGCGCGGAATTGCTTCCTTGACGGTTACCTTGATGATGTCACCGATGCCGGCGTAACGGCGGTGCGAACCGCCGAGAACCTTGATGCACATGACGCGACGAGCGCCGCTGTTATCGGCCACATCGAGCATGGATTGAGTCTGAATCATAAAATTTCTCCGACCCTTCGCCCTTAGACTTCAACAGCGCGTTCGAGGACTTCAACCAGTGCCCAGGACTTGGTCTTGGCCAGCGGACGGGTTTCACGGATGGAAACCTTGTCGCCGATCTTGCACTGGTTGGCTTCGTCGTGCGCGTGCAGCTTAGTCGAACGCTTAACGTATTTACCGTAGATCGGGTGCTTGACGCGACGCTCGATCAGAACGGTGATGGTCTTGTCCATTTTGTCGCTGACGACACGGCCAGTCAGCGTACGGACGGTTTTTTCAGCTTCAGCCATGATCACTTACCTGCCTGCTGGTTGAGCACAGTTTTCACGCGAGCGATGTCACGCTTAACTTGCGAGAGCAGGTGCGACTGCCCCAACTGGCCAGTTGCTTTCTGCATACGCAGATTGAACTGGTCGCGCAGCAAGCCGAGCAGTTGCTCATTCAGTTGCTGTGCCGATTTTTCACGAAGTTCATTCGCTTTCATCACATCACCGTCCGCTTAACAAAGGAGGTGGCGAGAGGCAGCTTTGCAGCAGCCAGGGCGAAAGCTTCGCGCGCCAGCTCTTCAGAAACACCCTCGATTTCATACAGGACTTTGCCTGGCTGAATCTGGGCAACCCAGTATTCCACGGAACCCTTACCTTTACCCATACGAACCTCGAGAGGCTTCTTGGAGATCGGCTTGTCCGGGAACACACGGATCCAGATCTTGCCGCCACGTTTTACGTGACGGGTCAGCGCACGACGTGCGGACTCGATCTGGCGAGCGGTGAGGCGACCGCGAGCAACAGCTTTCAGGGCGAATTCGCCGAAGCTGACTTTGCTACCGCGCAGTGCCAGACCACGGTTGTGGCCGGTCATCTGCTTGCGGAATTTTGTACGCTTTGGTTGCAACATTTGGCGTACCCCTTACTTAGCAGCTTTTTTACGAGGCGCTGGTGCTTGTGGTTTCAGCTCTTCTTGGCGACCACCAATTACTTCGCCTTTGAAGATCCAAACCTTCACACCGATCACACCGTAAGTGGTGTGAGCTTCGTAGGTGTTGTAGTCGATATCGGCACGCAGGGTGTGCAGAGGCACACGACCTTCGCGATACCACTCGGTACGAGCAATCTCAGCACCGCCGAGACGACCGCTCACCTGGATCTTGATGCCCTTGGCACCAATACGCATGGCGTTCTGCACGGCGCGCTTCATGGCGCGACGGAACATTACGCGGCGTTCCAGCTGCTGAGCTACGCTCTGCGCAACCAGCATAGCGTCGAGTTCCGGCTTGCGGATCTCTTCGATGTTGATGTGCACAGGCACACCCATCTGCTTGGTCAGGTCCTGACGCAGCTTCTCGACATCTTCACCTTTCTTCCCGATAACGATACCTGGACGAGCGGTGTGGATGGTGATGCGTGCAGTTTGAGCCGGACGATGAATATCGATACGGCTTACGGACGCGCTTTTTAGTTTGTCCTGGAGGTACTCACGCGTTTTCAGATCCTTCAACAGGTAATCTGCGTAAGTAGCACCGTCTGCGTACCAGACGGAGGTGTGCTCCTTGACGATTCCCAGGCGAATGCCAGTGGGATGTACTTTCTGACCCATCTGATCGACTCCGTTACTTGTCCGCAACCTTGACAGTGATATGGCAAGACCGCTTGACGATGCGATCAGCACGGCCTTTGGCACGTGGCATGATGCGCTTCAGCGAACGCCCTTCGTTGACGAAGACGGTGGAGACCTTCAGGTCATCAACGTCTGCGCCTTCGTTGTGTTCGGCGTTGGCTACGGCCGACTCGAGGACTTTCTTCATGATTTCAGCGGCTTTTTTGCTGCTGAAGGCCAACAGGTTGAGCGCTTCGCCCACCTTCTTCCCGCGGATCTGGTCGGCGACCAAGCGGGCTTTCTGGGCGGAGATGCGAGCGCCCGACAACTTAGCGGCTACTTCCATTTCCTTACCCCTTAACGCTTGGCTTTCTTGTCAGCCACGTGCCCGCGGTAGGTGCGGGTACCGGCGAACTCGCCCAGTTTGTGGCCGACCATGTCTTCGTTCACCAGAACTGGGACATGTTGACGACCGTTGTGTACCGCGATGGTCAGACCGACCATTTGTGGCAGGATCATCGAACGGCGCGACCAGGTTTTAACTGGCTTGCGATCGTTCTTCTCCACCGCCACTTCGACCTTCTTCAACAGGTGAAGATCGATAAAAGGACCTTTTTTCAGAGAACGTGGCACTGTCGTATCCCTCTAGTTACTTGCGACGACGGACGATCATGTTGTCGGTACGCTTATTACCACGGGTCTTCGCACCCTTGGTTGGGAAGCCCCATGGCGATACCGGATGACGACCACCGGAGGTACGACCTTCACCACCACCATGTGGGTGGTCAACCGGGTTCATGGCAACACCACGAACGGTTGGGCGAACGCCGCGCCAGCGTTTGGCACCAGCTTTACCCAGCGAACGCAGGCTGTGCTCGGAGTTCGAGACTTCGCCCAGGGTCGCACGGCACTCAGCCAGGACTTTACGCATTTCACCAGAGCGCAGACGCAGGGTCACGTAGACACCTTCGCGAGCGATCAGCTGAGCCGAAGCACCAGCGGAACGAGCGATCTGAGCACCTTTACCCGGCTTCAGTTCGATGCCGTGAATGGTGCTACCTACTGGAATGTTGCGCAGCTGCAGGGAGTTACCGGCCTTGATTGGGGCCAGGGCACCTGCGATCAGCTGGTCGCCAGCGCTCACGCCTTTAGGGGCGATGATGTAGCGACGCTCACCGTCTGCGTAGCACAGCAGGGCGATGTGAGCAGTACGGTTCGGGTCGTATTCGATACGCTCGACAGTGGCTGGGATGCCATCTTTGTCGTTGCGACGGAAGTCGACCAGACGGTAATGCTGCTTGTGACCACCACCAACGTGACGAGTGGTAATGCGGCCATTGTTGTTACGACCACCAGACTTCGATTTTTTCTCGATCAGCGGTGCGTGAGGAGCGCCTTTGTGCAGCTCCTGATTGACCACCTTGACCACGAAACGGCGGCCAGGGGAAGTCGGTTTGCATTTAACGATTGCCATGATGCACCCCTTCCTTACTCAGCACTGCTGCTGAAATCGAGATCTTGGCCTGGCTGAAGGGAGACGATCGCCTTCTTCCAGTCATTACGCTTGCCCAGACCACGTGCGGTACGCTTGGTTTTACCCAGAACGTTAACAGTCGACACGTTTTCAACTTTTACGTTGAACAGGCCTTCGACAGCTTTCTTGATTTCCAGCTTGGTTGCATCGGTAGCAACCTTGAATACGAACTGGCCTTTTTTCTCAGCCAGAACGGTAGCCTTCTCGGAAACGTGCGGGCCAAGGAGGACTTTGAATACGCGTTCCTGGTTCATCCCAGCAGCTCCTCGAATTTCTTCACGGCCGAGACAGTGATCAACACTTTCTCGTATGCGATCAGACTGACCGGGTCGGAACCTTGTACGTCACGTACATCGACGTGCGGCAGGTTGCGAGCAGCCAGGTACAGGTTCTGATCAACAGCGTCGGAAACGATCAGTACGTCGTTCAGACCCATGCCGTTCAGCTTGTTCAGCAGATCTTTGGTTTTCGGCGCTTCAACAGCGAAGTCCTGAACCACGACCAGACGGTCGCTACGCACCAGCTCAGCGAGGATGGAGCGCAGGGCTGCGCGGTACATCTTCTTGTTGAGCTTCTGCGAGTGATCTTGAGGGCGAGCTGCGAAGGTTACACCACCGCCACGCCAGATCGGACCACGAGTGGTACCAGCACGAGCACGGCCAGTACCCTTCTGACGCCATGGGCGCTTACCGCCACCAGCCACGTCGGAACGGGTCTTCTGCTGCTTGGTGCCCTGACGGCCGCCGGCCATGTAGGCCACGACTGCTTGGTGTACCAGCGTCTCGTTGAATTCGCCACCGAAAGTCAGTTCGGAAACTTCGATCGCCTGAGCGTCATTTACATTGAGTTGCATGTCAGTTTCCCCTTAACCGCGAGCCTTGACAGCTGGACGTACAACCACGTCGCCGCCAGTAGCGCCTGGAACGGCACCCTTGACCAGCAGCAGGTTGCGTTCAGCGTCTACGCGAACTACTTCCAGGGACTGAACAGTCACGCGCTCGGCGCCCATGTGACCGGACATTTTCTTGCCCTTGAACACACGACCAGGAGTCTGGCACTGGCCGATGGAACCTGGGACACGGTGCGACACGGAGTTACCGTGGGTGTTGTCCTGGCCACGGAAGTTCCAGCGCTTGATGGTACCGGCGAAGCCTTTACCTTTGGACTGACCAGTAACGTCTACCAGCTGGCCTGCAGTGAAGAGTTCAGCTTTGATCAGATCGCCAGCCTGGAAATCGCCTTCTTCAAGACGGAACTCCCAGACACCGCGACCAGCGGCAACGTTGGCCTTGGCGAAGTGACCTGCCTGAGCGGCAGTCACACGCGAAGCACGACGCTCACCGACAGTGACTTGCACTGCACGGTAGCCATCGGTTTCTTCAGTTTTGAACTGGGTGACGCGATTCGGCTCGATCTCGATGACCGTGACCGGAATGGAGACACCTTCTTCGGTGAAAATGCGGGTCATACCGCATTTGCGACCGATTACACCAATAGTCATGTTGTAAACCTCATGAGTGTACGGGGCTTTCACCCGCTATGGCCGCCCATTTCAGAGCGTTACACGACTAGACCGAAGTCTTAGCCGAGGCTGATCTGTACTTCCACACCTGCCGCCAGATCAAGCTTCATCAGCGCATCAACGGTTTTATCCGTTGGCTGGACGATGTCCAGAACACGCTTATGAGTGCGGATCTCGTACTGGTCACGCGCGTCTTTGTTGACGTGCGGGGAAACCAGAACGGTGAAACGCTCTTTGCGGGTAGGCAGTGGAATTGGACCACGCACTTGTGCACCAGTACGTTTCGCGGTTTCCACGATTTCCTGGGTGGATTGGTCGATCAGGCGATGGTCGAAAGCCTTCAACCTGATACGGATTTGCTGATTTTGCATTGGATTTCAGACTCCAGGCTGTTCCCAACGGACGCACTACGCCCGCTAAAAGGAGGCGTGATTCTATAGACGCCCCCATTTAGTGTCAACCCAATAAAAAAAACCCCCGCTGAGCGGGGGTTTTTTCAATCGGTCGAGTGATTACTCGATGATTTTGGCTACGACGCCGGCGCCGACGGTACGACCGCCTTCACGGATAGCGAAGCGCAGACCGTCTTCCATTGCGATGGTCTTGATCAGGGTGACAGTCATCTGAATGTTGTCACCTGGCATTACCATTTCAACGCCTTCCGGCAGTTCGCAGTTACCGGTCACGTCAGTGGTACGGAAGTAGAACTGAGGACGGTAGCCTTTGAAGAACGGAGTGTGACGACCGCCTTCTTCCTTCGACAGAACGTAGACTTCTGCGGTGAACTTGGTGTGCGGCTTGACCGAACCTGGCTTGACCAGAACCTGGCCACGCTCAACGTCGTCACGCTTGGTACCACGCAGCAGAACGCCGCAGTTCTCGCCAGCACGGCCTTCGTCCAGCAGCTTGCGGAACATTTCGACACCGGTGCAGGTGGTGGTCGAAGTTTCACGCAGACCAACGATTTCCAGCGGATCCTGAACGCGGACGATACCACGCTCGATACGACCGGTAACAACGGTACCACGACCCGAGATCGAGAATACGTCTTCGATCGGCATCAGGAACGGCTGGTCAACGGCACGAACTGGCTCAGGGATATAGGCATCCAGAGTTTCTACCAGCTTCTTGACAGCGGTAGTACCCATTTCGTTGTCGTCTTTGCCTTCCAGGGCCATACGAGCCGAACCGATGATGATCGGGGTGTCGTCGCCTGGGAAGTCGTAGGTGGACAGCAGGTCGCGAACTTCCATCTCGACCAGTTCCAGCAGCTCAGCGTCGTCTACCAGGTCAGCCTTGTTCAGGAAGACCACGATGTAAGGAACGCCTACCTGACGGGACAGCAGGATGTGCTCACGGGTTTGTGGCATCGGACCATCGGCGGCCGAGCAAACCAGGATCGCGCCGTCCATCTGGGCAGCACCGGTGATCATGTTCTTCACGTAGTCAGCGTGACCTGGGCAGTCAACGTGAGCGTAGTGACGAATGTTCGAGTTGTACTCGACGTGAGCGGTGTTGATGGTGATACCGCGCGCTTTTTCTTCCGGAGCCGAGTCGATCTTGTCGAACTCAACGACTGCCGAACCGAAAACTTCGGAGCAGACGCGAGTCAGAGCTGCGGTCAGAGTGGTCTTACCGTGGTCAACGTGGCCGATGGTGCCGACGTTAACGTGGGGAAGGGAACGATCAAATTTTTCTTTAGCCACGACAGTGAACCTCTTGCCTAAAGGGGATTAGCCTTGTTTTTTAACGAGTGCTTCGACGATGTTCGACGGAGCTTCGGCGTATTTGGAGAATTCCATGGAGTAGCTTGCGCGACCCTGAGACATGGAACGAACGTCGGTTGCGTAACCGAACATCTCTCCGAGCGGAACTTCAGCGCGGACGACACGGCCAGAGACCGACTCATCCATACCCTGGACCAGACCACGACGACGGTTCAGGTCACCCATCACGTCACCCAGGTAGTCTTCCGGGGTTACAACTTCGACCTTCATGATCGGCTCGAGAACCACGCCACCGCCCTTCTGGGCCAGTTGCTTGGTTGCCATCGAAGCGGCGATCTTGAACGCCATTTCGTTGGAGTCGACGTCGTGGTACGAACCATCGAATACCGCGGCCTTCAGGCCGATCAGAGGATAACCGGCAACAACGCCGTTTTTCATCTGCTCTTCGATACCCTTCTGGATCGCAGGGATGTATTCCTTAGGAATGACACCACCAACGACTTCGTTGGAGAACACCAGACCTTCGGTGATGTTGCCCTTGTCGTCCTGCTCTGGCTCCGAGAAACGGATCCAGCAGTGACCGAACTGACCACGACCGCCCGACTGGCGAACGAACTTGCCTTCGATCTCGACACCGGACTTGGTGATCTTCTCGCGGTACGAAACCTGCGGCTTGCCGATGTTGGCCTCAACGTTGAATTCACGCTTCATGCGGTCAACGATGATGTCCAGGTGCAGCTCACCCATACCGGAGATGATGGTCTGGCCAGTCTCTTCGTCGGTCTTGACGCGGAACGACGGGTCTTCCTGAGCCAGTTTGCCCAGAGCGATACCCATCTTTTCCTGGTCCTGCTTGGTCTTCGGCTCGACAGACAGCGAAATCACTGGCTCCGGGAAGTCCATGCGCTCAAGGATGATTGGCTTGTCAGCGTCGCACAGGGTTTCACCAGTGGTAACGTCCTTCATGCCGATCAGGGCCGCGATGTCGCCAGCGCGCACTTCCTTGATCTCTTCACGCTGGTTGGCGTGCATCTGCACCATACGACCAACGCGCTCTTTCTTGCCTTTGACCGAGTTGATGACCGAGTCACCAGAGGTCAGAACGCCCGAGTAAACGCGAACGAAGGTCAGGGTACCTACGAACGGGTCGGTAGCGATCTTGAACGCCAGGGCCGAGAACGGCTCTGCGTCGTCAGCGTGACGCTCGTCCTGCTGCGCTTCGGTGATTTCATCCTTCGGCACTTCGGCCAGATCAGGGTGGATACCCTTGATCGCAGGAATCTCGGTCGGAGCAGGCAGGAAGTCGATAACGGCGTCGAGAACCAGGGGAACGCCCTTGTTCTTGAACGACGAACCGCAGACAGCCGGAACGATCTCGCTGGCCAGGGTACGCGCGCGCAGACCGGCCTTGATGTCTTCGACGGACAGGTCACCTTCTTCAAGGTACTTGTTCATCAGCTCTTCGTTGGCTTCGGCGGCAGCTTCAACCATGTTGTTGCGCCATTCGTTAGCCAGGTCGACCATATCCGCAGGAATTTCTTCCTCGCGGTAGGTGGTGCCCTTGTCGTCTTCGTTCCAGTAGATGGCTTTCATCTTGATCAGGTCAACCTGACCCTGGAAGTCGTCTTCTGCACCGATAGCCAGCTGGACCGGAACCGGGGTGTGACCCAGGCGGTTCTTGATCTGGCCGACAACGCGCAGGAAGTTGGCACCAGCACGGTCCATCTTGTTCACGTAAACAACACGTGGAACGCCGTACTTGTTGGCCTGACGCCATACGGTTTCGGACTGCGGCTCAACGCCGGAGGTACCGCAGAACACAACGACCGCGCCGTCGAGTACACGCAGCGAACGCTCTACTTCAATGGTGAAGTCAACGTGGCCGGGGGTATCGATGACGTTTACGCGGTAGTTGTCATACTGACCACGGGAACCTTTCCAGAAGGTGGTAACGGCAGCGGAGGTAATGGTGATACCGCGCTCCTGCTCCTGCACCATCCAGTCGGTGGTCGCGGCGCCGTCGTGCACCTCGCCCATCTTGTGGCTCAGACCTGTGTAGAACAGGATCCGCTCGGTAGTGGTAGTCTTGCCCGCGTCAACGTGGGCGCAGATACCGATGTTACGGTAGCGGTTAATTGCTGTAGTACGAGCCATAAAGCCCTCGCAAAATGATTGATGCTTGAATTAGAAGCGGTAGTGCGAGAACGCTTTGTTGGCCTCGGCCATACGGTGCACGTCTTCACGCTTCTTGACTGCAGCACCCTTGCCTTCAGCAGCATCCAGCAGCTCGCCGGCCAGGCGCAGAGCCATCGACTTCTCGCCGCGCTTGCGGGCGTAGTCTACGAGCCAGCGCATTGCCAGAGCGTTACGACGGGATGGACGAACTTCAACCGGAACCTGGTAAGTGGCACCGCCGACACGACGGGACTTAACTTCGACCAGCGGAGCGATGGCGTCGAGAGCTTTCTCGAAGATTTCCAGGGGGTCGCTGTTCTTGCGTGCTTTGACGGTATCCAGGGCACCGTAAACGATGCGCTCGGCTACAGCCTTCTTGCCGCTTTCCATCACGTGGTTCATGAACTTGGCGAGAATCTGGGATCCGTACTTCGGATCGTCAAGGATCTCACGTTTTGCTGCTACACGACGTCTTGGCATGATAAGCCCTCAAACGGTCTTCAGGTTAGCCCGGGACCAGGTCTTTCGACCCCTGCCCGACCTTACTCTTATCGACTCAAATAAATGGATGTCTGCAAACGACCGATTACTTCGGACGCTTGGTACCGTACTTCGAACGACCCTGGTTACGGCCTTTAACGCCCGAAGTATCCAGAGAGCCGCGAACGGTGTGGTAACGAACACCTGGCAAGTCTTTTACACGGCCGCCACGGATCAGGACGACGCTGTGCTCTTGCAGGTTGTGGCCTTCACCACCGATGTACGAGGAAACCTCGAAACCGTTGGTCAGACGCACACGGCATACTTTACGCAGTGCCGAGTTAGGTTTTTTCGGCGTGGTGGTGTACACGCGGGTGCACACGCCACGACGCTGCGGGCAGTTCTGCAGCGCAGGAACGTCGGACTTCTCGACCGAACGCTTACGCGGCTGACGTACCAGCTGGTTGATAGTTGCCATCTACTAGCTCCACTGATTGTCTTGCGACTCTATTGTCTTGCAAGAAAGCCAAAAATTGGCGAGACGGAGCCTCACCAAATTTAAGGGTACAAAAGTCTAAAGAGGATCTTGCACCCAGTCAAGACGAGGCCCCGGCCCTCCCCGTCCGATCATCGGCAACATTTCATGTCGTCGATGACCGTTCGGGGCTTGCCGGGGCCCTGCCCTGTACTTAGTTACCGCTGGAATTCAGCGCTTCGGTCAGTGCGGCTTCCACCTCACTGGCGCTCACACGCAGCGGTTTGTCGGCATCACGGCGACGCTTGCGCTCGCTGTGGTAGGCCAGACCAGTACCGGCCGGGATCAGACGACCCACGACCACGTTCTCTTTCAGGCCGCGCAGGTAGTCGCGCTTGCCGGTTACCGCCGCTTCGGTCAGTACGCGGGTGGTTTCCTGGAAGGAAGCCGCGGAGATGAACGACTCGGTCGACAGCGACGCCTTGGTGATACCCAGCAGCACGCGGGTGAACTTGGAGACGAACTTGTCCTCGGCGGCGAGACGCTCGTTCTCTACCAGTACCTGGGTCAGTTCCATCTGGTCGCCCTTGATGAAGCTGGAATCGCCCGACTCGGAGATCTCGACCTTGCGCAGCATCTGACGCAGGATGGTCTCGATGTGCTTGTCGTTGATCTTAACGCCTTGCAGACGGTAAACGTCCTGGATCTCGTTGACGATGTACTTCGCCAGCGCGCTCACACCCAGCAGACGCAGGATGTCGTGCGGATCGCTCGGGCCGTCGGAGATAACTTCGCCGCGGTTTACCTGTTCGCCTTCGAAGACGTTCAGGTGGCGCCACTTCGGAATCAGCTCTTCGTACGGATCGCTACCGTCGGTCGGGGTGATGACCAGACGACGCTTGCCCTTGGTCTCCTTACCGAACGCGATGGTGCCGCTGACTTCAGCCAGAATCGAGGCTTCTTTCGGACGGCGCGCTTCGAACAGGTCGGCAACGCGCGGCAGACCACCGGTGATGTCACGGGTCTTCGACGTTTCTTGCGGGATACGCGCGATAACGTCACCAACACCGATCTGGGCACCGTCAGCCACACCGACGAGGGCGTTGGCCGGCAGGAAGTACTGGGCAGGTACGTCGGTACCTGGCAGGTACAGGTCCTTGCCAGAAGCGTCGACCATCTTGATCGCCGGACGGATTTCCTTACCAGCGGCAGGGCGATCCTTGACGTCCAGAACTTCAATGTTGGTCAAACCGGTCAATTCGTCGGTCTGACGCTTGATGGTGATGCCTTCTTCCATGCCCACGAAGGTCACGGTACCTTTCAGTTCGGTAACGATCGGGTGGGTGTGCGGGTCCCACTTGGCGACGATGGCGCCAGCTTCGACCTTGTCACCTTCCTTGACCGAAATCACCGCACCGTAAGGCAGCTTGTAGCGCTCACGCTCACGACCGAACTCGTCGGCAATGGCCAACTCGCCCGAACGCGATACGGCAACAAGGTTGCCATCAGCACGCTCTACCTGCTTCAGGTTGTGCAGACGCACCATACCGCCGTTCTTCACCTGGACGCTGTCGGCAGCCGAGGTACGGCTCGCAGCACCACCGATGTGGAACGTACGCATGGTCAGCTGGGTACCCGGCTCACCGATCGACTGGGCAGCGATAACGCCGACAGCTTCACCGATGTTCACCTGGTGACCGCGAGCCAGGTCACGACCGTAGCACTTGGCGCAGATGCCGTAGCGGGTTTCGCAGTTGATCGGCGAACGCACGACCACTTCGTCGATGCTGTTCAGCTCGATGAACTCGACCCACTTCTCGTCAACCAGGGTACCGGCCGGAACGATGACGTCCTCGGTGCCTGGCTTGAACACGTCACGGGCGATGACACGACCCAGTACACGCTCACCCAGCGGCTCTACAACGTCGCCGCCTTCGATGTGCGGGGTCATCAGCAGGCCCTGGTCGGTGCCGCAGTCGATCTCGGTAACCACCAGATCCTGGGCAACGTCTACCAGACGACGAGTCAGGTAACCGGAGTTCGCAGTCTTCAGTGCGGTATCCGCCAGACCCTTACGAGCACCGTGGGTCGAAATGAAGTACTGCAGAACGCTCAGACCTTCACGGAAGTTCGCGGTGATCGGCGTCTCGATGATGGAGCCGTCCGGCTTGGCCATCAGGCCACGCATACCGGCCAGCTGACGGATCTGGGCTGCCGAACCACGCGCACCAGAGTCAGCCATCATGTACATCGAGTTGAAGGACTCTTGCTCGACTTCCTTGCCTTCGCGGTCGATGACCTTCTCTTTCGAGAGGTTGGCCATCATCGCCTTGGACACTTCGTCGTTCGCCTTCGACCACAAGTCGATGACCTTGTTGTACTTCTCGCCCTGGGTTACCAGGCCGGAGGCGTACTGACTCTCGATTTCCTTCACTTCGTCGGTAGCGGTACCGATGATGCGGGCTTTCTCGTCCGGGATAACGAAGTCGTTAACACCGATGGAAACGCCGGAAATGGTCGAGTAAGCGAAACCGGTGTACATCAGCTGGTCAGCGAAGATAACGGTCTCTTTCAGACCAACCACGCGGTAGCACTGGTTGATCAGCTTGGAGATCGCCTTCTTCTTCATCGGCTGGTTGACCACGTCGTACGGCAGGCCTGCCGGTACAACCTGGAACAGCAGCGCACGGCCGACGGTGGTGTCGACGATGCGGGTGTTCTTGACCACGGAACCGTCACGCTCTTTCACGGTTTCGTTGATACGAACCTTGATTTTCGCGTGCAGGGCAGCCTCGCCGGCGCGGAATACGCGGTCGACTTCCTGCAGGTCGGCGAACACGCGACCTTCGCCCTTGGCGTTGATGGCTTCACGGGTCATGTAGTACAGACCCAGTACCACGTCCTGCGACGGAACGATGATTGGCTCACCGTTGGCTGGCGACAGGATGTTGTTGGTCGACATCATCAGCGCGCGCGCTTCGAGCTGGGCTTCCAGGGTCAGCGGCACGTGAACGGCCATCTGGTCACCGTCGAAGTCGGCGTTGTACGCGGCACAGACCAGCGGGTGCAGCTGGATAGCCTTACCTTCGATCAGAACCGGTTCAAAGGCCTGGATACCCAGACGGTGCAGGGTCGGTGCACGGTTGAGCAGCACGGGGTGTTCGCGGATCACCTCGGCGAGCACGTCCCACACCTCTGGCAGCTCGCGCTCGACCATCTTCTTGGCAGCCTTGATGGTGGTCGCCAGACCACGCATTTCCAGCTTGCCGAAAATGAACGGCTTGAACAGCTCGAGGGCCATCTTCTTCGGCAGACCGCACTGGTGCAGACGCAGGGTCGGGCCTACGGTAATTACCGAACGGCCGGAGTAGTCCACACGCTTACCGAGCAGGTTCTGACGGAAGCGACCTTGCTTACCTTTGATCATGTCGGCCAGGGACTTCAGCGGACGCTTGTTCGAGCCAGTGATGGCGCGACCGCGACGGCCGTTGTCCAGCAGGGCGTCGACCGCTTCCTGCAGCATGCGCTTTTCGTTGCGCACGATGATGTCCGGCGCCGACAGATCCAGCAGGCGCTTCAGACGGTTGTTACGGTTGATCACCCGACGATACAGGTCGTTCAGGTCGGAGGTCGCGAAGCGGCCACCATCCAGCGGAACCAGCGGACGCAGGTCCGGCGGCAGCACTGGCAGGACGGTCAGGACCATCCACTCAGGCAGGTTGCCCGAGCCCTGGAACGCTTCCATCAGCTTCAGGCGCTTGGACAGCTTCTTGATCTTGGTTTCCGAGTTGGTCTGCGGAATTTCTTCGCGCAGGCGACCGATCTCGTGCTCCAGGTCGATAGCATGCAGCAGCTCGCGAACAGCCTCGGCACCCATGCGAGCGTCGAAGTCGTCACCGAACTCTTCCAGCGCTTCGAAGTACTGCTCGTCGTTCAGCAGCTGGCCCTTTTCCAGGGTGGTCATGCCCGGATCGATAACGACGTAGCTCTCGAAGTAGAGCACGCGCTCGATGTCACGCAGGGTCATGTCCATCAGCAGGCCGATACGGGACGGCAGCGATTTCAGGAACCAGATGTGGGCAACCGGCGAGGCCAGTTCGATGTGCGCCATGCGCTCACGACGAACTTTTGCCAGGGCAACTTCAACGCCGCACTTCTCGCAGATCACGCCGCGGTGCTTGAGGCGCTTGTACTTGCCGCACAGGCACTCGTAGTCCTTGACTGGGCCAAAGATCTTGGCGCAGAACAGGCCGTCACGCTCAGGCTTGAACGTACGGTAGTTGATGGTTTCCGGCTTCTTAACTTCACCGAACGACCACGAACGGATCATTTCAGGCGACGCCAGACCGATGCGGATGGCGTCGAACTCTTCGACTTGACCCTGGTTTTTCAGCAAATTCAGTAGGTCTTTCAAGGCCTTTCCTCCTGGCGGAGCAGGGAGCGGGCATTACCTGCCCCACTCCCCTTCGCGTCACGTGTTATTCGGTTTCCAGATCGATATCGATACCGAGCGAACGGATCTCTTTGATCAACACGTTGAAGGACTCGGGCATGCCCGGCTCCATACGGTGATCGCCATCCACGATGTTCTTGTACATCTTGGTACGGCCGTTCACGTCGTCCGACTTCACTGTGAGCATTTCTTGCAGGGTGTATGCCGCGCCGTATGCTTCCAGCGCCCACACTTCCATCTCCCCGAAACGCTGACCACCGAACTGCGCCTTACCACCCAGCGGCTGCTGGGTAACCAGGCTGTAGGAACCAGTGGAACGCGCGTGCATCTTGTCGTCCACCAAGTGGTTCAGCTTGAGCATGTACATGTAACCAACGGTCACAGGACGCTCGAACTTGTTGCCGGTACGGCCATCGAAAAGCACCATCTGGCCGCTCTCTGGCAGGTCGGCCAGCTTCAGCATGGCCTTGATCTCGCGCTCCTTGGCACCGTCGAAGACCGGGGTAGCCATTGGCACGCCCTTCTTCAGGTTGTGGGCCAGGGCCAGGATCTCTTCGTCGGTGAACTCGTCCAGGTTTTCCTGGCGACCGCCGATCTCGTTGTAGACCTCAGTCAGGAACACGCGCAGTTCAGCGGCCTTGCGCTGCTCTTCGATCATGCGGTCGATCTTCTCGCCCAAGCCCTTGGCCGCCAGGCCCAGGTGGGTTTCGAGGATCTGACCGACGTTCATACGCGAAGGTACACCCAGCGGGTTCAGTACGACATCGACCGGAGTACCGTTGGCGTCGTGCGGCATGTCTTCGACCGGCATGATTACCGAGACAACACCCTTGTTACCGTGACGACCGGCCATCTTGTCACCCGGCTGGATGCGACGGCGGATTGCCAGGTAGACCTTGACGATCTTCAGTACGCCCGGTGCCAGGTCATCGCCCTGCTGCAGCTTGCGCTTCTTGTCTTCGAACTTGTCGTCCAGCAGACGGCGACGATCGACGATGTACTGCTGAGCCTTTTCCAGCTGCTCGTTCAGTGCATCTTCGGCCATGCGCAGTTTGAACCACTGGCCGTGCTCCAGACCGTCCAGCACTTCGTCAGTGATCACGGTGCCTTTCTTCAGGCCCGCGCCACCGTCGACCACCTGGCCGTTCAGGGCAGAACGCAGACGCTCGAAGGTTGCACCTTCGACGATGCGGAACTCTTCGTTGAGGTCCTTGCGGATCTCGTCCAGCTGCATCTTCTCGATGGCCAGGGCGCGGCTGTCGCGCTCGACGCCATCACGGGTGAAGACCTGTACGTCGATGACGGTACCCTTGGTGCCGGTTGGCACGCGCAGGGAGGTGTCCTTAACGTCGCTGGCCTTCTCACCGAAGATTGCGCGCAGCAGTTTTTCTTCCGGAGTCAGCTGGGTTTCGCCTTTTGGCGTTACCTTGCCGACCAGGATGTCGCCAGCGCCGACTTCGGCACCCACGTAGACGATACCGGCTTCGTCCAGCTTGTTCAGTGCGGCTTCACCCACGTTCGGGATGTCCGCAGTGATTTCCTCTGGGCCAAGCTTGGTGTCACGCGCCACACAGGTCAGTTCCTGGATGTGGATGGTGGTGAAGCGGTCTTCCTGGACCACACGCTCGGACAGGCAGATGGAGTCTTCGAAGTTGAAACCGTTCCACGCCATGAACGCGATGCGCATGTTCTGACCCAGTGCCAGCTCACCCATGTCGGTGGACGGGCCGTCGGCCATGATGTCGCCACGCTGAACCTTGTCACCCTTGCTCACCAGCGGACGCTGGTTGATGCAGGTGTTCTGGTTCGAACGGGTGTACTTGGTCAGGTTGTAGATATCCACACCTGCTTCGCCGGTTTCCACTTCGTCGTCGGCAACGCGAACAACGATACGGCTGGCGTCGACCGAGTCGATCACACCACCGCGGCGAGCAACCACGCAGACACCGGAGTCACGGGCAACGTTGCGCTCCATGCCGGTACCTACCAGCGGCTTGTCGGCGCGCAGGGTCGGTACAGCCTGACGCTGCATGTTCGAACCCATCAATGCACGGTTGGCGTCGTCGTGCTCGAGGAACGGAATCAGCGACGCAGCGACGGAAACAACCTGCTTCGGCGAAACGTCCATCAGGGTGACGTCTTCCGGCGCCTTGACGGTGAATTCGTTCAGGTGACGAACAGCTACCAGCTCATCGATCAGCTGCTTCTTCTCGTTCATCGCGGCCGAAGCCTGGGCGATGACGTGATCCGCTTCTTCAATAGCCGACAGGAACACGATGTCGTCGCTGACCACGCCTTCCTTCACCACGCGGTACGGGCTTTCCAGGAAGCCGTACTGGTTGGTGCGGGCATAGGCTGCCAGGGAGTTGATCAGACCGATGTTCGGACCTTCAGGGGTCTCGATCGGGCACACACGGCCGTAGTGGGTCGGGTGTACGTCACGGACTTCGAAGCCGGCACGCTCACGGGTCAGACCGCCTGGGCCGAGTGCGGAGACGCGGCGCTTGTGGGTGATCTCGGAGAGCGGGTTGTTCTGGTCCATGAACTGGGACAGCTGGCTGGAGCCGAAGAACTCTTTCACCGCCGCCGCAACCGGCTTGGCGTTGATCAGGTCTTGCGGCATCAGGCCTTCGCTTTCCGCCATCGACAGGCGTTCCTTGACCGCGCGCTCGACACGCACCAGGCCAACGCGGAACTGGTTCTCGGCCATCTCGCCGACGCAACGTACGCGACGGTTACCCAGGTGGTCGATGTCGTCGACGATGCCTTTGCCGTTACGGATGTCGACCAGGGTCTTCAGAACCTCGACGATATCTTCCTTGCTCAGCACGCCCGAACCTTCGATCTCGGTACGACCGATACGACGGTTGAACTTCATGCGGCCAACGGCGGACAGGTCGTAACGCTCGGCGCTGAAGAACAGGTTGTTGAACAGGGTCTCGGCAGCATCCTTGGTTGGCGGCTCGCCAGGACGCATCATGCGGTAGATCTCGACCAGGGCTTCCAGCTGGTTGCTGGTGGTGTCGATCTTCAGGGTGTCGGAGATGAACGGACCGCAATCGATGTCGTTGGTGTACAGGGTCTCGATACGGACGACCTGTGCCTTGGCGACCTTGATCAGCAGTTCGGTGGTCATCTCGGTGTTGCATTCGGCCAGGATCTCGCCGGTAGCCGGATGCACGATGGCCTTGGCGGTGGTGCGGCCCAGGACGTATTCCATAGGAACGTCCAGCTGCTTGACGCCGGCCTTCTCGAGCTGGTTGATGTGGCGCGCGGTAATACGGCGGCCCTGCTCGACGATGACTTTACCGGTTTCGTCATGGATATCCATGACCGCAACCTCACCACGCAGACGCTGCGGCACCAGTTCCAGGCTGAGTTTCTCGCCGGAAATGTGGAAGACGTTGGTGGTGTAGAAGGTGTTCAGCACTTCTTCAGTGCTGTAACCCAGCGCACGCAGCAGCACCGAGGCCGGCAGTTTGCGGCGACGGTCGATACGTACGAACACGCAGTCCTTCGGGTCGAACTCGAAGTCCAGCCACGAACCGCGGTAAGGGATGATGCGAGCGGAGTACAGCAGCTTGCCGGAGCTGTGAGTCTTGCCACGGTCGTGGTCGAAGAACACACCAGGCGAACGGTGCAGCTGGGAAACGATCACACGCTCGGTACCGTTGATTACGAAGGTACCGTTCTCAGTCATCAGGGGGATTTCACCCATGTAGACTTCTTGCTCTTTGATGTCCTTGATCGCTTTGTTCGACGATTCCTTGTCGAAGATGATCAGGCGCACCTTGACCCGCAGTGGGACCGCGAAGGTCACGCCACGCAGGACACATTCCTTCACATCGAAGGCGGGTTCGCCCAGGCGATAGCCTACGTACTCCAGGGCAGCATTGCCGGAGTAGCTGATGATCGGAAATACCGATTTGAAGGCCGCGTGCAGGCCGACGTCGCGGAACTGATCCTTGGATGCTCCCGCTTGCAGGAATTCGCGATACGAATCCAGCTGGATGGCCAGGAGGTAAGGCACATCCATGACGTCCGGCAACTTGCTAAAGTCCTTGCGGATACGTTTTTTCTCAGTGTATGAGTAAGCCATCAGCGTTCCCCAGCTTGGTCACCTGCTTGTTTGGCTTCTCCCGGCGGGAGCAGCCAGAAAATCGTGCAAACCCCTTGGTTTGCGCCACCCACATGGGTGTCTTGCAGCTTGTTATCGGGGCCGGCCTGACCGGCCACCAATAACGGAAAAAGGCCGGTGGCATAAGCCACCAGCCATCAGCCCTTCGCTCAACGCTCGGACTGGAGTCGCAAGGTCGAGATTACTTCAGCTCGACTTTAGCGCCAGCTTCTTCCAGCTTCTTCTTCGCGTCTTCAGCGGCTTCTTTCGAAACGCCTTCAGCGATAACCTGAGGAGCGCCGTCGACTTTCTCTTTGGCTTCTTTCAGGCCCAGACCGGTCAGTTCACGAACGGCCTTGATCACGTTTACTTTCTTGTCGCCAGCTTCGGTCAGAACGACGTTGAACTCGGTCTGCTCTTCAGCAGCAGCGGCAGCAACAGCTGGGCCAGCGGCAACAGCGGCAGCAGCGGTAACGCCGAAGGTTTCTTCCATCGCTTTGATCAGTTCAACAATTTCCAGAACAGTTTTCTGGCCGATCGCTTCGATGATTTGTTCGTTAGTCAGAGACATGACTTAAATCCTGTATTGGGGTGACAGCCTACGCAGCCATCAAATTAAACGTATGATTTTGAAAGAGGTGCGCGTGCCTTAGGCAGCAGCAGCTTCTTTCTGGTCGCGCAGAGCTGCCAGGGTACGAGCCAGCTTGCTGGTTGCACCTTGGATCACGCTCATCAGCTGTGCGATAGCCTCGTCGCGAGTTGGCAGGGTTGCCAGCACGTCGATCTGGTTAGCGGCAAGGAACTTGCCGTCAAACGCAGCTGCCTTGATCTCGAACTTGTCCTGACCCTTGGCGAACTCTTTGAACAGACGAGCAGCAGCGCCCGGGTGTTCGTTGGAGAAAGCAATCAGGGTCGGGCCTTTGAACGCGTCGTTGAGGATCGAGAATTCGGTGCCTTCAACAGCGCGCTTCAGCAGGGTGTTACGTACGACACGTACGTAAACGCCAGCTTCGCGGGCCTCTTTACGGAGTCCGGTCATTGCGCCTACAGTCACACCACGGGCATCAGCCACGACAGCGGACAGAGCGACTTTGGCAGCCTCGTTGACTTCAGCGACGATGGCCTTCTTGTCTTCGAGTTTAATTGCCACGGGTTTACTCCTGGTTTCTACCGTTTCATCTGGCCGAAGCCGGATGTCGTTTTGGTGTCTGATTCGGTAACGAATCGGGAGCACCATCTGCGTGGGCTGGTGTTTTAAGGCTTGCGCCGCCTACGGTCTTGGATAGCCCCCGCCAGGCAGGGACCCCAATTTTTGCTGGTGGCGCGACAGGTCGCGCCACCAAGTTCTTACACGTTCAGCGAGCTCTGATCGATGACCAGACCTGGGCCCATGGTGGTGCTCAGGGTAACGCGCTTGACGTAGATACCTTTCGAGGAAGCTGGCTTGATACGCTTCAGATCAGCGATCAGGGCTTCAACGTTTTCCTTCAGCTTGCCAGCTTCGAAGCCGACCTTGCCAACGGAGGTGTGGATGATACCGTTCTTGTCGGTACGGTAGCGAACCTGACCAGCCTTGGCGTTCTTGACGGCGCCGGCTACGTCTGGGGTCACGGTACCAACTTTCGGGTTAGGCATCAGGCCGCGAGGACCCAGAACCTGACCCAGCTGACCTACGACACGCATGGCATCAGGCGATGCGATGACGACGTCATAGTTCAGGTCGCCGCCTTTCATTTCGGCAGCCAGATCGTCCATACCTACGCGGTCAGCGCCGGCAGCCAGAGCGGCTTCAGCAGCTGGGCCCTGGGTGAAGACGGCAACGCGAACGGTCTTGCCAGTGCCGTGTGGCAGCACAGTAGCGCTACGTACGACCTGGTCGGATTTACGCGGGTCAACACCGAGGTTAACGGCGATGTCGTAGGACTCTACGAACTTGGCAGCCGGCAGCGAAGCCAGCAGAGTGGCCGCTTCTTCGAAGTTGTAGGCCTTGCCTGCTTCGATTTTCTCGGCGATTGCCTTTTGGCGTTTGGTCAGCTTAGCCATTACACACCCTCCACGTTCAGGCCCATGCTGCGGGCAGAGCCAGCGATGGTGCGTACAGCAGCGTCCAGGTCAGCGGCAGTCAGGTCAGCCTGTTTGGCTTTCGCGATGTCTTCCAGCTGAGCACGGGTAACGGTACCGACTTTAACGGTGTTCGGACGAGCCGAACCACTGGTCAGGCCAGCAGCTTTCTTCAGCAGAACCGAGGCAGGGGTGCTCTTGGTCTCGAAGGTGAAGCTACGGTCGCTGTAGACAGTGATGATCACAGGAGTCGGCAGACCGGCTTCTTGACCCTGGGTACGGGCGTTGAAGGCCTTGCAGAATTCCATGATGTTCACACCGTGTTGACCCAGTGCTGGACCAACGGGTGGGCTTGGGTTGGCCTGGCCGGCCTTAACTTGCAGCTTGATGTAAGCCTGAATCTTCTTAGCCATGAGCTACTCCAATATCGGGTACGAACGCCTGATGGCTCCCCGGATGACTTGCGTTTTATCCCAGTGACGACAAAACCCCGCAGCACACAGGGCTGCGGGGTATGGGATGCTTTGTCCGCCTAGACCTTTTCGACCTGGCTGAACTCGAGCTCCACCGGAGTAGAGCGACCGAAAATGAGTACCGCCACCTGCAGGCGACTCTTTTCGTAGTTAACCTCTTCGACACTACCATTGAAGTCAGCGAACGGACCGTCAATGACTCGAACCACTTCACCCGGCTCGAACAGCGTCTTCGGCTTCGGCTTGTCGCTACCGTCAGCAACGCGACGCAGGATAGCCTCAGCTTCTTTATCGGTGATCGGCGCAGGCTTGTCTGCAGTACCGCCAATAAAGCCCATCACACGAGGGGTGTCCTTGACCAAGTGCCAAGTCCCTTCGTTCATCTCCATCTGGACCAGTACATAGCCAGGGAAGAATTTACGCTCACTCTTGCGCTTCTGGCCGTTGCGCATTTCGACGACTTCTTCGGTCGGGACCAGGATCTCGCCGAAATCGTCTTCCATGCCAGCCAGCTTGACGCGCTCGATCAGGGAGCGCATTACATGCTTCTCGTAACCCGAGTAAGCATGCACAACATACCAACGCTTAGCCACGGGACACCTTTAGCCAACGATCAAGGAGACCGCCCAGCCGAGCAGGGAATCAAGACCCCACAGCAGCAGTGCCATAACCAGCACGACAGCCACGACAATCAGCGTGGTCTGGGTGGTTTCCTGGCGGGTCGGCCACACGACTTTACGAATCTCGGTACGAGCTTCCTTCGCCAGCGCAAAGAACGACTTGCCCTTCGCAGTCTGCAGAGCTACAAAGCCCGCGACAGCAGCCAGGACGAGAAGTGCGAGGACGCGATACAGGATCGGGGAGGCGGAGTAATACTGATTACCCACTACGCCGACAACCACCAAAGCCACTACAGCCAGCCACTTGAACAGATCAAAACGCGATTCTTGGGCTTCAGTTTTGGGAGTCATCGAGGAGGATCCTGTGAGAAGAAAGCCATCACACCGAGGTGAAATGGCAGGTCAGGAGGGAATCGAACCCCCAACCTACGGTTTTGGAGACCGTCGCTCTGCCAATTGAGCTACTGACCTGTAACGCTGTATCAGGCCGGCCATTATACCGGCCTGATCAAGTAAATCAACTACTTATTCAATAATTTTTGCTACGACGCCGGCGCCGACGGTACGACCGCCTTCACGGATAGCGAAGCGCAGACCGTCTTCCATTGCGATGGTCTTGATCAGGGTGACAGTCATCTGAATGTTGTCACCTGGCATTACCATTTCAACGCCTTCCGGCAGTTCGCAGTTACCGGTCACGTCAGTGGTACGGAAGTAGAACTGAGGACGGTAGCCTTTGAAGAACGGAGTGTGACGACCGCCTTCTTCCTTCGACAGAACGTAGACTTCTGCGGTGAACTTGGTGTGCGGCTTGACCGAACCTGGCTTGACCAGAACCTGGCCACGCTCAACGTCGTCACGCTTGGTACCACGCAGCAGAACGCCGCAGTTCTCGCCAGCACGGCCTTCGTCCAGCAGCTTGCGGAACATTTCGACACCGGTGCAGGTGGTGGTCGAAGTTTCACGCAGACCAACGATTTCCAGCGGATCCTGAACGCGGACGATACCACGCTCGATACGACCGGTAACAACGGTACCACGACCCGAGATCGAGAATACGTCTTCGATCGGCATCAGGAACGGCTGGTCAACGGCACGAACTGGCTCAGGGATATAGGCATCCAGAGTTTCTACCAGCTTCTTGACAGCGGTAGTACCCATTTCGTTGTCGTCTTTGCCTTCCAGGGCCATACGAGCCGAACCGATGATGATCGGGGTGTCGTCGCCTGGGAAGTCGTAGGTGGACAGCAGGTCGCGAACTTCCATCTCGACCAGTTCCAGCAGCTCAGCGTCGTCTACCAGGTCAGCCTTGTTCAGGAAGACCACGATGTAAGGAACGCCTACCTGACGGGACAGCAGGATGTGCTCACGGGTTTGTGGCATCGGACCATCGGCGGCCGAGCAAACCAGGATCGCGCCGTCCATCTGGGCAGCACCGGTGATCATGTTCTTCACGTAGTCAGCGTGACCTGGGCAGTCAACGTGAGCGTAGTGACGAATGTTCGAGTTGTACTCGACGTGAGCGGTGTTGATGGTGATACCGCGCGCTTTTTCTTCCGGAGCCGAGTCGATCTTGTCGAACTCAACGACTGCCGAACCGAAAACTTCGGAGCAGACGCGAGTCAGAGCTGCGGTCAGAGTGGTCTTACCGTGGTCAACGTGGCCGATAGTGCCGACGTTAACGTGGGGAAGGGAACGATCAAACTTTTCCTTAGCCATCGATACAATCCTCCGCAGAAGAAATAGTCTTGCGCTGATAAAACAAAGGCAGATATTTTCATATCTGCCTTGTTTATATGGAGCTCTTGAGCGGACTTGAACCGCTGACCTCACCCTTACCAAGGGTGTGCTCTACCAACTGAGCTACAAGAGCGAAACACTTTGTGCAAAATCCAGCAAACTTGGAGCGGGTAGCGGGAATCGAACCCGCATCATCAGCTTGGAAGGCTGAGGTTCTACCACTAAACTATACCCGCGGAGCTTGCGGCTCTCGCTAAAACTGGTGGAGGGAGAAGGATTCGAACCTTCGAAGCTCTCGCAACGGATTTACAGTCCGTCCCCTTTGACCGCTCGGGAATCCCTCCAGATGTGGCCGGCATTCTATTTGTCTGCCGTCCCAGTGTCAAGCGTTTTTTCAAATTTTTTCAATCAAATCTGAAACTTAGCTGCTTTGACACCGCTTCCAGTTCTGCCACCTGAGTGGTGTTCCCTGTGAAGCGGGCGCCATTCTATCAAGCTATTCGCCAGTTGCAATACCCTGGCAGAAAATAATTTTGTGTTTTAAGTCTTTGAAATCGTTGGAAAGAGTCGCGAGGACGGTTTGGTCCAGCAAACGCTCGCTTTCCGGGGCAACCTTGAGCCAACGACCATCTGCACCAGGCAACTGCCCTACCACCGGCAGCGTGGCGATATCCAGGCTCAACAGGCGCTGACGCAGTGCATCGAGTTGGCCCTGCCCCGTTACACCGCCCACTACCAGACACTCATCCCGGCGCTTGGGTGGCGCCGACACACCCGTTTCACGCAACAGGCGAATCTCTTGCTGACTCCCCTTGTACAGCGACAAGGGTGCGACTTCCTTGACCTTCAGCGGGGCTTCCTGCTGGTGCCACACGTAATAGAAGACGTTGAGCACCAGTAACAGCAGAAACAACCAACGCATAGGCACCTCAATCCAATGGGCAGGCCATGGCCAGGCCTACGAAAACCAGGTCAGGCACGACACGCGCCTGCGGCACGGCCTCCCTTACCAGCGGCGCGTCGCCACCTGTAAGGAATACCGTGAAATCCTCCCCCCACAACGTACGTGCCTGCTCGAGCTGGGTACGCGCAAAACCCTGGAGCATCAACACGCAACCGCGCTCGACGGCCTCGACAGTCGAGCGCCCTGGCGCAAGGCTGGCCAATGCACGCTCGGCGGAGGCATCGTCATAACGGATACGCCGGGTGTGGGTACGCAACTGGCTACGCATCAATGGCATACCCGGGCAGATGTAGCCACCCAGGTGCTCGCCGTCCGCCGCAACGAAATCCGCTTTTGCAGCGGTCCCCAGATCAATCACCAGGCAGGCGCCCTTGGCCAGGTGAAATGCTCCCAGCGCCGCCAACCAACGGTCCATGCCCAGGCGCTGGTAGTCGTCATAGCCATTGCGCACACCTGCCATTTCCTGGGCCGGGTGCGCCACACGGGCCTGCACTGCAAACGCCTGGGCAATCATCGCGCAAAGCGCGTCGTTTTCTTCCTCACTGCGCACACTGACAATGCGGCAGCCGGTAAGACGCACCGAAGCCAGTGCAGCCACTTCGGCCACCAGCGCCTGATCGGAATCGACGATACCACCGCTTTCAATCGCCGCATCAGCAACATGGATTACCCGCCACTTGATGAAGCTGTTACCGCAATCGAGCTCAAGAATCATCACGCAACCTCAAACTGAGCTCACCACCACTGAAGCTCTTTTCCACCCCGTCCACCTCAAGGCGCAAGCCGCCCTGCCCGTCGACGCCAAGAACCACGCCATCAATGCGCGTACTACCCGCAACCAGAGAAACCTTGCAGCCCTGCCAGAGATGCGCCTGCTCCCATTCTTCCTGGAATGCGGCAAAACCGTAGCGACGATGCCGTGCCAATTCGTGTTGCAGCTGCTGACTGAGTAACGCTACCAGCCGGTTACGGTCGATTGTCGCACCCACCTCACGCCGCATCGAGGTCCACACCTGGTCGACCTGATCGTTGGTCTGCATGTTCACATTGATGCCGATACCCAGCACCACATGACAGACATCTGCCGGGTCACCCACCAACTCCAGGAGAATGCCGGTGATCTTCTGCCCCCGAACGAGGACATCGTTGGGCCATTTGAGCCCCACATCCTTTACCCCGAACGCCTGCAGGGTACGCATTACTGCCAACCCCACCACCAGGCTCAAGCCCTCAAGCTGGCGCATGCCACCATCCACACGGAGTACCAGGCTGTAATAGAGGTTTTCGGCAAACGGGCTGACCCACTGCCGACCGCGCCGACCACGGCCAGCGCTCTGGCGCTCGGCCAGGACCAAAAATGGAGCGGTCTGCCCTTCCCCGGCGAGCCGCAGGCCTTCGGCGTTAGTCGAATCGATGGTTTCATGGATGAAAACGGGCCACTGCTCGCCTTCGGCAAACCCGGCGATCGCCTGGGCATCGAGCAAAGCCAGTGGCGCTGCCAGCTGGTAGCCGCGCCCACGAACCTTGTGAATGGTGAGGTTCAGCTCGCTCTCCAGGTGCTGCAGCTGCTTCCAAACGGCGCTGCGACTCACCCCGAGGGCTGCCCCCAGAGCTTCTCCGGAATGGAACCGACCATCCTTGAGGAGATTCAACAACTTCAGCATGCCAGTCTCGACTTGGAATAAGGCAGGCATGATAGCTATGGGCTGTTGGCTTGCATAGGAAAAGGGCCTGCCAGCAGGGCGAAGGGCCCGCGCCGAATCTGTGAGAGCTGCTTTAGCGGCGAAGCAGACGACGCGGAGGATGGCACCGGCTTTGCCGGTGTTCGCGGGTGAACCCGCTCCCACAGGGGGCGCGTATGCCCGGGAGTTTTTTGCGCCACAAAGACAAAACCCCTACCTGCAGGCGCAGATAGGGGTTTTGCGAAATGAATCTTGACGATGACCTACTCTCACATGGGGAAACCCCACACTACCATCGGCGATGCATCGTTTCACTGCTGAGTTCGGGATGGGATCAGGTGGTTCCAATGCTCTATGGTCGTCAAGAAATTCTGTTGCCAGAATGTCCAGATGGACAGCCCAGCGAATTCGGATATGTGATCTTGTGAAGTTGCGAACTTTCGGTTCTTTCGTCTTCACCACCGCAATCTGCGCTAGCAAATTGCTTGGGTGTTATATGGTCAAGCCTCACGGGCAATTAGTATTGGTTAGCTCAACGCCTCACAGCGCTTACACACCCAACCTATCAACGTCGTAGTCTTCGACGGCCCTTTAGGGGATTCAAGATCCCAGTGAGATCTCATCTTGAGGCAAGTTTCCCGCTTAGATGCTTTCAGCGGTTATCTCTTCCGAACATAGCTACCCGGCAATGCCACTGGCGTGACAACCGGAACACCAGAGGTTCGTCCACTCCGGTCCTCTCGTACTAGGAGCAGCCCCTCTCAAATCTCAAACGTCCACGGCAGATAGGGACCGAACTGTCTCACGACGTTCTAAACCCAGCTCGCGTACCACTTTAAATGGCGAACAGCCATACCCTTGGGACCGGCTTCAGCCCCAGGATGTGATGAGCCGACATCGAGGTGCCAAACACCGCCGTCGATATGAACTCTTGGGCGGTATCAGCCTGTTATCCCCGGAGTACCTTTTATCCGTTGAGCGATGGCCCTTCCATACAGAACCACCGGATCACTAAGACCTACTTTCGTACCTGCTCGACGTGTTTGTCTCGCAGTCAAGCGCGCTTTTGCCTTTATACTCTACGACCGATTTCCGACCGGTCTGAGCGCACCTTCGTACTCCTCCGTTACTCTTTGGGAGGAGACCGCCCCAGTCAAACTACCCACCATACACTGTCCTCGATCCGGATAACGGACCTGAGTTAGAACCTCAAAGTTGCCAGGGTGGTATTTCAAGGATGGCTCCATGAGAACTGGCGTCCCCACTTCAAAGCCTCCCACCTATCCTACACAAGCAAATTCAAAGTCCAGTGCAAAGCTATAGTAAAGGTTCACGGGGTCTTTCCGTCTAGCCGCGGATACACTGCATCTTCACAGCGATTTCAATTTCACTGAGTCTCGGGTGGAGACAGCGCCGCCATCGTTACGCCATTCGTGCAGGTCGGAACTTACCCGACAAGGAATTTCGCTACCTTAGGACCGTTATAGTTACGGCCGCCGTTTACCGGGGCTTCGATCAAGAGCTTCGCTTGCGCTAACCCCATCAATTAACCTTCCGGCACCGGGCAGGCGTCACACCCTATACGTCCACTTTCGTGTTTGCAGAGTGCTGTGTTTTTAATAAACAGTCGCAGCGGCCTGGTATCTTCGACCGGCATGGGCTTACGGAGCAAGTCCTTCACCCTCGCCGGCGCACCTTCTCCCGAAGTTACGGTGCCATTTTGCCTAGTTCCTTCACCCGAGTTCTCTCAAGCGCCTTGGTATTCTCTACCTAACCACCTGTGTCGGTTTGGGGTACGGTTCCCAGTTATCTGAAGCTTAGGAGCTTTTCTTGGAAGCATGGTATCAACCACTTCGTCGCCTAGAGGCAACTCGTCATCAGCTCTCGGCCTTGAAATCCCGGATTTGCCTAAGATTTCAGCCTACCACCTTAAACCTGGACAACCAACGCCAGGCTGGCCTAACCTTCTCCGTCCCTCCATCGCAATAACTGGAAGTACAGGAATATTAACCTGTTTTCCATCGACTACGCTTTTCAGCCTCGCCTTAGGGACCGACTAACCCTGCGTCGATTAACGTTGCGCAGGAAACCTTGGTCTTTCGGCGTGCGAGTTTTTCACTCGCATTGTCGTTACTCATGTCAGCATTCGCACTTCTGATACCTCCAGCAAGCTTCTCAACTCACCTTCACAGGCTTACAGAACGCTCCTCTACCGCGTCATCAAAGATGACACCCGTAGCTTCGGTGCATGGTTTGAGCCCCGTTACATCTTCCGCGCAGGCCGACTCGACTAGTGAGCTATTACGCTTTCTTTAAAGGGTGGCTGCTTCTAAGCCAACCTCCTAGCTGTCTAAGCCTTCCCACATCGTTTCCCACTTAACCATGACTTTGGGACCTTAGCTGACGGTCTGGGTTGTTTCCCTTTTCACGACGGACGTTAGCACCCGCCGTGTGTCTCCCATGCTCGGCACTTCCAGGTATTCGGAGTTTGCATCGGTTTGGTAAGTCGGGATGACCCCCTAGCCGAAACAGTGCTCTACCCCCTGGAGTGATACATGAGGCGCTACCTAAATAGCTTTCGAGGAGAACCAGCTATCTCCGAGCTTGATTAGCCTTTCACTCCGATCCACAGGTCATCCGCTAACTTTTCAACGGTAGTCGGTTCGGTCCTCCAGTCAGTGTTACCTAACCTTCAACCTGCCCATGGATAGATCGCCCGGTTTCGGGTCTATACCCAGCGACTAAACGCCCTATTAAGACTCGCTTTCGCTACGCCTCCCCTATTCGGTTAAGCTCGCCACTGAATATAAGTCGCTGACCCATTATACAAAAGGTACGCAGTCACCTAACAAAGTAGGCTCCCACTGCTTGTACGCATACGGTTTCAGGTTCTATTTCACTCCCCTCTCCGGGGTTCTTTTCGCCTTTCCCTCACGGTACTGGTTCACTATCGGTCAGTCAGTAGTATTTAGCCTTGGAGGATGGTCCCCCCATATTCAGACAAAGTTTCTCGTGCTCCGTCCTACTCGATTTCATTGACAAGAGATTTTCGTGTACGGGGCTATCACCCACTATGGCCGCACTTTCCAGAGCGTTCCACTAATCTCAAATCAACTTAAGGGCTGGTCCCCGTTCGCTCGCCACTACTAAGGGAATCTCGGTTGATTTCTTTTCCTCAGGGTACTTAGATGTTTCAGTTCCCCTGGTTCGCCTCTTGCACCTATGTATTCAGTACAAGATACTCAGCTTATGCTGAGTGGGTTCCCCCATTCAGAGATCTCTGGATCACAGTCTGTTTGCCGACTCCCCAAAGCTTATCGCAGGCTACCACGTCTTTCATCGCCTCTGACTGCCAAGGCATCCACCGTATGCGCTTCTTCACTTGACCATATAACCCCAAGCAATCTGGTTATACTGTGAAGACGACATTCGCCGAAAATTCGCATGTTGCTCTTTCGAGCAGAACTCACAAATTTTACCTTAGCCTGATTAACCAGCAGTGAAACTGGCCATCAGTCTATATCTATCACATATCCGAATTTTTAAAGAACGATCTGACAAAAGCCAGAAATCAACATTCGAAGCGAATGCTCATTTCTGAGTTTGATCAAGTAAAGCAAGTGGTGGAGCCAAGCGGGATCGAACCGCTGACCTCCTGCGTGCAAGGCAGGCGCTCTCCCAGCTGAGCTATGGCCCCGTGTATTCTACGGCTGAACCATGTAATGGTAGGTCTGGGCAGATTTGAACTGCCGACCTCACCCTTATCAGGGGTGCGCTCTAACCAACTGAGCTACAGACCTATAACAGGGTCGCGTTACAGCATCGTCTTTTACAATGAATCAAGCAATTCGTGTGGGAGCTCATCAGCAGGCTGATGTCGTCGATTAAGGAGGTGATCCAGCCGCAGGTTCCCCTACGGCTACCTTGTTACGACTTCACCCCAGTCATGAATCACACCGTGGTAACCGTCCCCCCGAAGGTTAGACTAGCTACTTCTGGTGCAACCCACTCCCATGGTGTGACGGGCGGTGTGTACAAGGCCCGGGAACGTATTCACCGCGACATTCTGATTCGCGATTACTAGCGATTCCGACTTCACGCAGTCGAGTTGCAGACTGCGATCCGGACTACGATCGGTTTTGTGAGATTAGCTCCACCTCGCGGCTTGGCAACCCTCTGTACCGACCATTGTAGCACGTGTGTAGCCCAGGCCGTAAGGGCCATGATGACTTGACGTCATCCCCACCTTCCTCCGGTTTGTCACCGGCAGTCTCCTTAGAGTGCCCACCATAACGTGCTGGTAACTAAGGACAAGGGTTGCGCTCGTTACGGGACTTAACCCAACATCTCACGACACGAGCTGACGACAGCCATGCAGCACCTGTGTCAGAGTTCCCGAAGGCACCAATCCATCTCTGGAAAGTTCTCTGCATGTCAAGGCCTGGTAAGGTTCTTCGCGTTGCTTCGAATTAAACCACATGCTCCACCGCTTGTGCGGGCCCCCGTCAATTCATTTGAGTTTTAACCTTGCGGCCGTACTCCCCAGGCGGTCAACTTAATGCGTTAGCTGCGCCACTAAAATCTCAAGGATTCCAACGGCTAGTTGACATCGTTTACGGCGTGGACTACCAGGGTATCTAATCCTGTTTGCTCCCCACGCTTTCGCACCTCAGTGTCAGTATCAGTCCAGGTGGTCGCCTTCGCCACTGGTGTTCCTTCCTATATCTACGCATTTCACCGCTACACAGGAAATTCCACCACCCTCTACCGTACTCTAGCTCGCCAGTTTTGGATGCAGTTCCCAGGTTGAGCCCGGGGCTTTCACATCCAACTTAACGAACCACCTACGCGCGCTTTACGCCCAGTAATTCCGATTAACGCTTGCACCCTCTGTATTACCGCGGCTGCTGGCACAGAGTTAGCCGGTGCTTATTCTGTCGGTAACGTCAAAACAGCAAGGTATTAACTTACTGCCCTTCCTCCCAACTTAAAGTGCTTTACAATCCGAAGACCTTCTTCACACACGCGGCATGGCTGGATCAGGCTTTCGCCCATTGTCCAATATTCCCCACTGCTGCCTCCCGTAGGAGTCTGGACCGTGTCTCAGTTCCAGTGTGACTGATCATCCTCTCAGACCAGTTACGGATCGTCGCCTTGGTGAGCCATTACCCCACCAACTAGCTAATCCGACCTAGGCTCATCTGATAGCGCAAGGCCCGAAGGTCCCCTGCTTTCTCCCGTAGGACGTATGCGGTATTAGCGTTCCTTTCGAAACGTTGTCCCCCACTACCAGGCAGATTCCTAGGCATTACTCACCCGTCCGCCGCTGAATCAAGGAGCAAGCTCCCGTCATCCGCTCGACTTGCATGTGTTAGGCCTGCCGCCAGCGTTCAATCTGAGCCATGATCAAACTCTTCAGTTCAATACTGCTTGGGTTTTTAAGAAACCCTAAACTTGGCTCAGCAATCTCAAATGACTATGTGATTTCTCGCATGGTCACTTGTGATGCTGATAATTTTTGTGACTATCAGTCCGTACTCACAAGCACCCACACGAATTGCTTGATTCGATTTGTTAAAGAGCGTTTGGTCAAGAGCCTTTCGTCTCAACCGAGGCGCGCATTCTACGCTTTCCTCATTTGCTGTCAAGCGTTTATTTTGAAGTTTTTTGCGAGAAACTCGTTTGACTTCAAACACTTGACTCAACAGGGTGGCTGGCTTTGCTTCGCTACCGTGTTGGAGTGGTGCGCATTATAGGGCGGCTTTTCAGGAGGTCAACCTTTAATTTCAATAATTTAGAATCTTTTTGGAGAAGACCGCATCAGGGCCGCCAGGTGCTCGCCACAACACCTTCAGCGCCTATGAGATCGAGCGCCGCCCGCGCGGCGCTCGATCTCATAGGCGCCAGAGGAGCAAAGACAGGCACCCCCACAGCCAATACCCTCTCAAGACAGGCCCATAGCCGCCCTGACGCACCCCACAACCAAAAGCCAAACCCCAAAAACAAAACGGGGAGGCCTACCGGCCTCCCCGCTTCTATATAGCTACACCCAAAGCCAATCACTCAGCCTTCAAGGTAACCCGCGCAAACGACTTCTTGCCCGCCTGGCACACATGCGTCGCACCCAGCGCAAACATGAATTCGCGATCAACCACCACACCATCAACCTTGACCGCACCACCACTCAGCAAGTCCCGCGCCTGCGCCGAGTTCTTCACCAGGCCAGCCCGGTTCAGCACGGCAGCAATCGGCAGGCTTTCCGCCGCAGCCACTTCGACTTCCGGCAGGTCTTCCGGCAGCTCACCTTCCTTCATACGGTTACCCGCAGCGCGGTGAGCATTGGCCGCAGCCTCCTCACCATGGAAGCGCGCAACGATCTCTTCGGCCAGCTTGATCTTGATGTCCCGCGGGTTGGCGCCATTGGCAACATCGGCACGGAACTGCTCGATCTCTTCCATCGAACGGAAGCTCAGCAGCTCGAAGTAGCGCCACATCAACGTATCCGGGATCGATACCAGCTTGCTGTACATCACCCCCGGCGCTTCCTGGATACCTACATAGTTACCCAGCGACTTGGACATCTTCTTCACACCGTCGAGCCCTTCGAGCAGCGGCATGGTCACGATGTTCTGCGCTTCCTGGCCATAGGCGCGCTGCAGTTCGCGCCCCATCAGCAGGTTGAACTTCTGGTCAGTACCACCCAGCTCGACATCCGCCTTCAGCGCCACCGAATCATAGCCCTGCACCAGCGGGTACAGGAACTCGTGGATGGCGATCGGCTGGTTGGTAGTGTAGCGCTTGTCGAAATCATCGCGCTCGAGCATGCGCGCCACGGTGTACTGCGACGCCAGACGAATGAAGTCGGCCGGGGTCAGCTTGTCCATCCAGGTGGAGTTGAACGCGACCTCGGTCTTGGCCGGGTCGAGGATCTTGAACACTTGCTGCTTGTAGGTCTCGGCGTTTTCCAGCACCTGCTCGCGGGTCAGCGGCGGGCGCGTGGCGCTCTTGCCGCTCGGGTCGCCGATCATGCCGGTGAAGTCACCGATCAGGAAGATGACCTGGTGCCCCAGATCCTGGAACTGGCGCAGCTTGTTGATCAGCACCGTGTGCCCAAGGTGCAGGTCAGGCGCGGTCGGGTCGAAGCCGGCCTTGATGCGCAGAGGTTGGCCGCGCTTGAGCTTCTCCACCAGTTCCGACTCGACCAGTACTTCTTCCGCACCGCGCTTGATAAGCGCCAGCTGCTCTTCAACCGACTTCATAGACAAACCCGCAAGGCTCAGATTCAGGGGGAGCCAACCATACAAGATCGGCCGTCAATTACAAGTTTCGCAAAGGAATGTGACCCGAACACAGGCTTGCGGCGTCTACGCGCCCTTGCGTGAAAATGGATTTGGTTATATTTTATACAGTTATTTCATCTTCATCATGTCATTCATCTTTTCCATTTCACCTTTTTCAAAGTCACCTTGCCCATGACCAACGAACCGCCTAAAGCGCCCCCGCTTTATCCGAAAAGCCATCTGTTGGCCGCCAGCGGCATCGCCGCCCTGCTCAGCCTGGCCCTGCTGGTGTTTCCCTCCAGCGAAGTGGAAGCCAAGAAAACCACCCTCAACCTCGAGCTGGAGAGCCCTGCCGAGCAGTTGAAGGACGAATCCCGCGCTGCGCCCCTGGTGCAGGCAGAAACCGAGCAAAGCTCGCCATTCGCCCAGATCGAAGACGCCGCCCCCGAGACCCAGAAGGCCGAACAGGAGGCGCCTGCTGCCGAACCGGTCGTCGAAGCCGCCAAGGAACCCAGCCACCGCGAAGTCACCGTGGCCCGTGGTGATACGCTGTCCACCCTGTTCGCCAAGGTCGGCCTGCCGACCAATGCGGTGCATGACCTGCTGGCCAGCAACAAGCAGGCCAAGCAGTTCAGCCAGCTCAAGCACGGCCAGGTACTGCAGTTCGAGCTCGACAAGGATGGCCAGCTGGCCAGCCTGCACAGCAAGGTCAGCAACCTCGAAACCATTCGCCTGACCAAGACCGCCAAGGGCTACACCTTCAACCGCGAAATCAGCAAGCCGGTAATGCGTACCGCCTACGCCCACGGCGTGATCAAAAGCTCGCTGTCGGCCTCGGCCCAGCGCGCCGGCCTGTCCCACAGCATGACCATGGACATGGCCCGCGTGCTGGGTTACGACATCGATTTCGCCCAGGATATTCGCCCGGGCGACGAATTCGACGTGGTCTACGAGCAGAAAGTGATGGACGGCAAGGTGGTCGGCACCGGCAACATCCTGTCCGCACGCTTCACCAACCGCGGCAAGACCTACACCGCCGTGCGCTATACCAACAAGCAGGGCAATACCAACTACTACACCGCCGATGGCAACAGCCTGCGCAAGGCCTTCATCCGTACCCCGGTCGATTTCGCCCGCATCAGCTCGCGCTTCTCCGCCGGCCGCAAGCACCCCATTCTGAACAAGATCCGCGCCCATAAGGGCGTCGACTATGCCGCCCCACGCGGCACGCCGATCAAGGCAGCCGGTGACGGCCGCATCGAACTGGCCGGGCGCCGCGGTGGTTATGGCAACACCGTGATCATCCAGCATGGCAACCGCTACAAGACGCTGTACGGCCACATGCAGGGCTTTGCCAAGGGCATCAAGACCGGCAGCTCGGTCAAGCAGGGCCAGATCATCGGTTACATCGGCACCACCGGCCTGTCCACCGGACCGCACCTGCACTACGAGTTCCAGGTCAACGGTGTACACGTCGACCCGCTGAGCCAGAAAGTGCCGATGGCCGACCCGATCGCCAGGAACGAGCGCCAGCGTTTCCTGCAGCAGAGCCAGCCCCTGATCGCCCGCATGGATCAGGAAAAGGCCACCCTGCTCGCAGCGAACAAGCGCTAAGCCCATGGCGCTCTACCTGGGGGTGATGTCCGGTACCAGCCTCGATGGCCTGGACATTGCCCTGATCAAACAAGGCGAGCAGCTCGAACTGCTCGCCACCCACTACCTGCCCATGCCCGGCGACCTGCGCCAGGAACTGCTGAGCCTTTGCAGCAGCGGCCCTGACGAGATCGCCCGCGCCGCACTGGCAGAAAACCGCTGGGCCAGCCTGGCAGGCGAAGGCATCCGCCAACTGTTGGCCAGGCAAGGGCTGCAGGCCGATGCCATCCGTGCCATCGGCAGCCACGGCCAGACCATCCGCCACGAACCAGCACGCGGTTTTACCGTGCAGATCGGCAACCCGGCGCTACTGGCCGAGCTTACCGGTATCAGCGTGGTCGCTGACTTCCGCCGTCGCGATGTGGCGGCCGGTGGCCAAGGTGCGCCACTGGTGCCGGCCTTCCATGAAACCCTGTTCAGCCACCTCGGCCAGCGCCTGGCCATTCTCAACGTGGGCGGCTTCAGCAACCTCAGCCTGATCGAACACGACAAGCCGGTCCACGGCTTCGACTGTGGCCCGGGCAATGTGCTGCTGGATGCCTGGATCGAGCGCAAGCGCGGCCAGGCCTACGATGCGGATGGGGCGTGGGCTGCCTCGGGTGTGGTGCAGCCCGACTTGCTCAGCGCACTGCTGGCCGACCCGTTCTTCGCCGGCAGCGGCCCGAAGAGCACCGGCCGCGAAGTGTTCAACCTGCCTTGGCTGGATGGCCACCTGGCCCGCTTGCCCGCTTACCGCGACGAGGACGTGCAGGCGACATTGCTGGAGCTGACCGCACGCAGCATCATCGACTCGCTGAGCAACGCCCAGCAAGACACCGAAGCGTTGCTGGTCTGCGGTGGCGGTGCGCGCAACGGCGCCCTGATGGCGCGCCTCGGCCAGTTGCTGCCCGACGCCCGTGTCGCCAGCACCGGTGCCCATGGCGTGGACCCGGACTGGGTCGAAGCCATGGCCTTCGCCTGGCTGGCCCACTGCTGCCTGGAGGGCATCGCCGCCAACCGCCCTAGCGTGACAGCGGCCAAGGGCCTGCGTGTACTCGGCGCAATCTACCCGGCCTGAGCGCTACGCCAGAAAGCAAAACGCCGCGCAATTGCGCGGCGTTTTCGTATAGCCAGGCCTCAGATCGAGAACGACGAGCCGCAGCCGCAGGTGGTAGCAGCATTCGGGTTCTTGATCACGAAGCGCGAACCTTCCAGGCCTTCCTGGTAATCCACTTCGGCGCCAGCCAGGTACTGGAAGCTCATCGGGTCGACCACAAGGGAAACACCCTCGCGCTCAACGATGGTGTCGTCTTCGGCCACGTCTTCATCGAAGGTGAAGCCGTACTGGAAGCCCGAGCAGCCGCCACCGGTGACGAACACGCGCAGCTTCAGACGATCGTTGCCTTCCTCGGAAACCAGGTTCTTCACCTTTTGTGCAGCGCCGTGGGTGAATTCCAAAGCCGTGGGGGTGAAGGTTTCGACGCTCATGTTGATTCTCCCGGCGCGGTAGCCGCCATAAAACTCGATGACGCGCATTATCCGCTTTCCCGAGAAAATCGGTCAAGAATTGTGCGGCTTTAGTCGCGACATACAAAAAGGCCCGCACGACGCGGGCCTTTTCGAACGCTGGCTGCTTACGGCAGCAAGCCCGCGTGGGACAGGCCCATGCGCTCGTCCAGGCCGAACAGGATGTTGAGGTTCTGCACCGCCTGGCCGGACGCGCCCTTGACCAGGTTGTCGATCACCGAGAGTACGACTACCAGGTCACCACCCTGCGGGCGATGAACGGCAATACGGCAGACGTTGGCGCCGCGCACGCTGCGGGTTTCCGGGTGGCTACCAGCCGGCATCACGTCGACGAACGGTTCATCGGCGTAGCGCTTCTCGAACAGCGCCTGCAGGTCGACCGAGGTGTCGGCGACGGTAGCGTACAGGGTCGCGTGAATGCCACGGATCATGGGCGTCAGGTGTGGCACGAAGGTCAGGCCGATATCCTTGCCAGCGGCCAGGCGCAGGCCCTGGCTGATCTCCGGCAGGTGGCGGTGGCCCTTCACCGCGTAGGCTTTCATGCTTTCACCGGCTTCGCAGAACAGCGAACCCACCGCCGCACCACGGCCAGCGCCGCTGACGCCCGACTTGCAGTCGGCGATCAGGCGCGACGGGTCGGCCAGGCCAGCTTCCAGCAGCGGCAGGAAGCCCAGCTGGGTGGCGGTCGGGTAGCAACCCGGCACTGCGATCAGGCGCGCCTGGCGGATCTTCTCGCGGTTGACTTCAGGCAGGCCGTACACCGCGTCCTTGAGCAGCTCTGGCGCACCGTGCGGCTGGCCGTACCACTTGCCCCACTCGGCGGCGTCCTGCAGGCGGAAGTCGGCCGACAGGTCGATCACCTTGGTACCGGCCGCCAGCAGCTCGCCGGCCAGGGCATGGGCTACACCGTGCGGGGTGGCGAAGAACACCACGTCACAGGCGGCCAGGGTCTTGCTGTCCGGCACGCTGAACGCCAGCCCGTCATAGTGGCCGCGCAGGTTCGGGTACATGTCCGCCACTGCAACGCCCGCCTCGGAGCGCGAAGTGATGACCGCCACCTCGGCCTGTGGATGCTGTGCCAGCAGACGCAACAGTTCGACGCCGGTGTAACCCGTGCCGCCGACGATACCGACCTTGATCATAACGCTTGCCCCTTATCAACGAGCCGTCTGGAAAGCGCACGATAATAGGGGCGCAAGGCGCCTGTAACAACTCTTCGGGTGACCCTTCGGGCGCTTGACCACTACTATCTGACGACCGTGTATACCTGAAGGAACTCCCCCATGCTTTACCTATGGATCAAAGCGCTGCATATCGTCAGCGTGGTCTGCTGGTTCGCCGGCCTTTTCTACCTGCCGCGGTTGTTCGTCTACCACGCCCAAAGCCAGGACAGCATCAGCCAGGAACGCTTCGTGACCATGGAGCGCAAGCTGTTTCGCGGCATCATGAACCCGGCGATGATCGCCACCTACGTGTTCGGCGCGTGGATGCTCTACCTCACACCCGGCTGGCTCAGCCAGGGCTGGCTGCATGCCAAGCTGACCCTGGTCATCCTGCTGACCGTCTACCATCACATGTGCGGCGCCCAGCGCAAACGCTTCGCCAGCGGCAGCAACACCCACGGCCACGTCTACTATCGCTGGTTCAATGAAGTACCCGTGCTGTTCCTGCTGGGTATCGTAATTCTGGTGGTGGTCAAACCGTTCTGACATAGCCACCCGCTCAAGGAGCCTTGCCATGTCGCTACCTGCCTCCCTCGAACAACGCCTGCGCCTGCCCGTGGTTGCCGCACCGATGTTCCTGATCTCCAACCCCAGGCTGGTATTGGCCTGCTGCGCCAGCGGCGTGGTCGGCAGCTTCCCGGCCCTCAACCAGCGTGACAGCGCCGGTTTCAAGGCCTGGCTGGAGGAAATCGAGACAGGCATGGCGCAATTGCAGGCGCCAGCGCCCTATGCCGTCAACCTGATCGTCCACCCGACCAACCCGCGCCTGCAGGCCGACCTGGCGTTGTGCGTGGAACACCGCGTGCCGATCGTCATTACCAGCCTGGGCGCGGTGAAGGAAGTGGTCGATGCCGTGCATGGCTACGGCGGCCTGGTGTTCCACGATGTCACCACCCGCCGCCATGCCGAGAAAGCCGCCGAAGCCGGTGTCGATGGCCTGATCGCCGTCGCCGCCGGCGCAGGCGGCCATGCCGGCACCTGGAGCCCGTTCGCCCTGGCCGCGGAAATTCGCCAGTTCTTCGACAAGACCCTGCTGCTGGCCGGCTGCCTCAACCACGGCCACGAGATCCTCGCCGCGCAAATGCTGGGTGCGGACCTTGCGTACATGGGTACCCGCTTCATCGCCACCGCAGAAAGCCAGGCCCCGGGCGCCTACAAGCAGATGCTGCTCGATGCCCATGCCGCCGACATCATCCACACCCCGGCGGTGTCCGGCGTGCCTGCCAGCTTCCTGCGCCCGAGCCTGGAGCAGGCTGGCTATGACATGAACGCCCTCAAGAGCGGCCACGAGCAAGGCAAGCTCAAGCCGATCGACGACGAAGCCAAGGCCTGGAAGACCGTGTGGTCGGCGGGCCAGGGGGTCGGCGGTATCGACGACCTGCCCAGCGCCAGCGCGCTGATCGGCCGGCTGCATGACGAGTACCGGGACGCCCTGGAACGCTGCCAGGCCCTGCGCGCGCGGACCTTGTAGCAAAAGGCAACACCTTGCCCGGCCAAGCTGTACACTAGGCGCCCTCTTCAGCCCCCAGGAGCCTTGCATGACCCGTTACGCCATGATCACTGGTGCTTCCAGCGGCCTGGGCCTGGCCCTGGCGGAAGCCCTGGCGCGGCGCGGGCGCAACCTGATCCTGGTGGCACGCCAGCGTGAAACGCTGGAGCCGGTGGCCATCGAGCTTACCCAACGCTTCGGTGTCGAGGTGCTGTTCCGTGCCTGCGACCTCAGCCAGCCGCTGCGCCTGTCGGGCTTCGTGCTGGAGCTGGAAGAAGGCGAGCGGCGCATCGACCTGCTGGTCAATTGTGCCGGCCTGCGCACCTACGGGCCATTCCTGGCCCATGAGTGGGCCGACGAGCAGGACCTGCTGGAAGTCAACGTGCTGGCCCTGAGCCGCCTGTGCCACGCCATCGGCAACCTGATGGCCGTGCAGGGCGGCGGGCAGATCCTCAACGTCGCCGGCCTGGCCGGGGTGGCGCCTGGCCCCTGGATGGCCACCTATGCCGCCAGCAAGGCCTATGTGCTGAGTTTCTCCCAGGCCTTGCGTGAAGAACTCAAGCGCACCGGCATCAAGGTTTCGGTACTGTGCCCCGGGCCGGTGCGCTCCGCGCGCCGTCGCATTCCGCGGCTGCATGGCAAACCACGCTGCCTCAGCCCTGAGGAAGTGGCTTTGTACACCGTGCGCGCGCTGGACAAGAACCGCGCGCTGATCCTGCCCGGTCGGCGCAACCGCTGGCTGGCGTTCGCCCCGCGCCTGCTGCCGCGCTGGCTGGTGCGCAAGCTGGCCGGGGTCATCCACCGCCGCTATTGCCCGGTCGGCATGGAATAGCCACTGGGCGAGCGGCGCCCGGCTGAGTACACTCGGCCCGACCCTCACCATGGAGCAAGTGCTGTGGACGATTTATTCATCAAGATCATCAACCGGGACATCCCGGCGAAGATCATCTACGAGGACGACCAGGTACTGGCGTTCCACGATATCGCCCCCCAGGCGCCGGTGCATTTTCTGGTCATCCCGAAAAAGCACATCCGCACCCTCAATGACTTGACCGAAGAAGACAAAGGCCTGGCTGGCCACATCTTGTTCACCGCCCAGCGCCTGGCCAAGGAACTTGGCTGCGAGGACGGCTTCCGCGTGGTCATGAACTGCAACGAGCAGGGCGGCCAGACCGTCTACCACATCCACATGCACGTGCTTGGCCAGCGCCAGATGCACTGGCCACCGGGCTGATCCACGGCAAGCGACCCTGCCACTATTGCGGTAAACTGTCGGGCACATTCTTGCGGAGGTGCCCGATGGCTACCGAACGTCACTACTCGCCGCTCGACCGCTTGTTGCTGCAGGCCGATACCGCCATGCGCACCTTGCTGCCCTTCAGCGGCCAACCCGCCCGCCCATCGCCGGCCATCGTCCAGCCGGACGTCGACCTGGACGAGCAGCAGGCGCGCCATGTTGCCGGGCTGATGCGCATCAACCACACCGGTGAAGTCTGCGCCCAGGCGCTGTACCAGGGCCAGGCCCTGACCGCCAAGCTGCCCGAAGTGCGCAAGGCCATGGAACACGCCGCCGAGGAAGAAGTGGACCACCTGGCCTGGTGCGAACAGCGCATTCGCCAGCTGAACAGCCACCCCAGCGTACTCAACCCTTTGTTCTACGGCATGTCGTTCGGCATCGGCGCACTCGCCGGGCTGGTCAGTGACAAGGTCAGCCTGGGCTTCGTCGCTGCCACCGAGCACCAGGTCTGCAAGCACCTCGACGAGCACCTGGAGCAGATCCCGCAGGAAGACGAAAAATCCCGGGCCATCCTCGAGCAAATGCGCATCGATGAGGAACAGCACGCCGAGTCTGCGCTGGAAGCCGGCGGATATCGCTTCCCCGCCCCGGTTCGCTTTGGCATGAGCCTGTTGGCCAAGGTCATGACCAAGAGCACCTACCGTATCTGAAGGCATCACCATGACGGACCGTTTCGACGCCAAGGACCTGGCGCGCGCCGTGCAAGCCGGCATTCTCCAGCCGGGCCAGGACCAGGCCCTGCTGGCGTTCCTGCGCCAGCAACCGGCACAGCGTGGCAGCTTCCAGCTGGCCCATGTCGCTTTCTACTTCGGCGCCATGCTGATCATGGCAGCCATGGGCTGGTTGCTCACCGAAGCCTGGATGCGCATCGGCGACTGGGCGCTGCTGGTCATCGCCAGCCTCTATATTCTGCTGCTCACGCTGTTCGCCGTTAACCTGCAACGGCGCGTACAGCCCGTCGCGGCCGGGGTGCTGGCGGCGGTGGCGGTCAGCATCGTGCCGTTGGCGGTGTTCGCCATCGAACGGCTGGCCGGCTGGTGGCCGATGGATGATGCGCAGGCGAACTATCACCAGTACTACACCTACGTGCAGGGCGGCTGGCTGGCAATGGAAGCGGCCACGGTGCTTGCCGGGTTGTTGATGCTGCGGCTGATCCCCTACCCGTTCATCGTCATGCCGATTGCCGTGGCCTTGTGGTTCATGTCGATGGACCTGAGCGAATGGTTCTTCGGCTCGCCATTCAGCTGGGAGCAACGCCGCGAGGTTTCGTTGTGGTTCGGGCTGGGGTTGCTGGTGGTGTTCGTCGGGGTGGATGGTCGCACCCGCGAAGACTACGCCCACTGGGGCTACCTGGCCGGGCTGGCGGCATTCTGGGGCGGGCTGACGCTGGTGGACAGCGGCAGCGAGTTGGGCAAGGCCCTGTACTGCCTGATCAATATTGTACTGATGGGCATGGCGGTGCTGTTACGTCGGCCGGTGTTCATGGTGTTCGGGGCGCTGGGCGTGGCGGCTTACCTGGGGTACCTGTCGTACGAGGTGTTTGCCGACTCGCTGCTGTTCCCGCTGGTGGTGACCCTGATCGGGCTTGGGGTTATCGGGCTGGGGCTGGTTTACCAGAAGCGGCGGGAGCGGTTGAGCCGGGTGATGCGGGGCTGCTTGCCGGGATGGGTGCGGGCTGCACTGCCGGCGCTTCGCAGCTGAAATTGTCGGGGCTGCGTTGCAGCCCCAAAAATCCGGGGCTCAACCCAGCTCTACAATCTCGTACCCGTGGGTAATCTCTACCCCGGCACGCTCGAGCATGATCGAAGCCGAGCAATACTTCTCCGCCGACAGCTCCACCGCACGCTTGACCTGGGCCTCTTTCAGCCCACGCCCCTTCACCACGAAGTTCATGTGGATCTTGGTAAACACCTTCGGGTCTTCGCTGGCACGCTCGGCCTCCAGGAAAGCCTCGCAGCTTTCCACTGCCTGGCGCGACTTCTTCAGAATGCTGACCACGTCAAAGCTGCTGCAGCCACCCAGGCCCAGCAACAGCATTTCCATCGGGCGCACGCCCAGGTTGCGGCCGCCGGCCTCGGGCGGGCCGTCCATCACGACGACATGGCCGCTCCCCGATTCGCCGAGGAACATCGCCTCACCGGCCCACTGGATACGTGCCTTCATCTACCCGGACTCCTGATATTCGAAAAAGGGTGTCAGCTTAGACCTTGTATGGCTGCGGGAAAAGTACGAGTCGTGTCGGTTTAGTACCGAAACATCCTGTAGTGTCTGATAAGCTGGCGCCAAATGACTGGCGCACACCGCCAGCCAACCTTTATAAAAAGGCCTCTGCGTCGTATCGAACAGGATTTCGTGATGGTTGCCTCTGCCCTACCCGCCAAGATCAAGAACATCGACAAGCTGCTGGCGCACTGCCAGCGCCGCCGCTATACCGCCAAAAGCAACATCATCTGCGCCGGCGACCGGGCCGAGACATTGTGGTTCATCATCAAGGGATCGGTCACCATCCTCATCGAGGACGACAACGGCCATGAAATGATCATCGCCTACCTCAACAACGGTGACTTCTTCGGCGAGCTGGGCCTGTTCGAACCGGTCGAGGGTGAACAACAGCGCAGTGCCTGGGTGCGCGCCAAGACCGAATGCGAAGTAGCCGAAATCAGTTACGAGAAGTTTCGCGAACTGGCCCGCCAGGACCCGGAAATCTTGTACGCCCTGGGCAGCCAGATGGCCCAGCGCCTGCGCAACACCACGCGCAAGGTCGGCGACCTGGCTTTCTTCGACGTTACCGGGCGCGTCGCCCGTTGCCTGCTGGAGCTGTGCAAGCAACCCGACGCCATGACCCACCCCGACGGCATGCAGATCAAGATCACCCGTCAGGAAATCGGCCGTATCGTCGGTTGCTCCCGGGAAATGGTCGGCCGCGTCCTCAAGGACCTTGAAGAGCGCAGCCTGGTGCAGGTCAAAGGCAAGACCATGGTGGTCTACGGTACCCGCTAGTCCTTGGGCAGGTCAGCCAGCACCTTGGCATAGGCCTGCGACAGCCGCTCGAACCAGGGCGCCGCGGGCGCCACTTCGTGCAGGGCGATGTGCGCATCGGCGCGGCAGCGCTGCTCCAGCTCGCAGCACTCGTTGAAGCGGTTGACCGCCGCCACCATCGACTCACGCTCGTTATCCAGCAGCAGCGCACCGTGCACCAGCACCACCGGGCGCTTGCCGCCCAGCCCCTGGCGCCAGCGTTGGGCAGTGCCCACCAGCTTGCGGCCATTGAGGTTGACGTTGTAGCGGCCATCGCAGAAAGCGCCGTCGATTTCGCCCACCGACGCCACCCCGCCCCACTCGCGCAGTACATCGCACAGCGGCAGGCACAGGCGCTCGTAGGCGTTCTCGATACGGCCGTGGTCGCCTTCACTGCGGGGGGCGACATAGACCAGGGCAACGTTCACCGTCGAATGAGACTGCGGCACCGGCTCACCACCGGTTTCGCGTAGCAGCACCGGCCAGCCGGCGATTGCCAGCTCCGAGCAGGCGGCTTCAAAGTTTTCCAGTCGGCTCATGCGCCGAGGCATGACCAGGGCGTGGTCGGTCGGGCGCCAGAACAGCACGCCACTGTCGCGTTCGCCGCGGCAGACGGCGGCCAGCAGTTCCTGTTCGGCGTGCAGGCCTTGTTCTACGGTCAGGGCCAGGGGTTGATCGGTCATTGATCCACCTATGTCGTTTTTACCGGCCTCTTCGCGGGCTCGCCCGCTCCCACAGGGATTCCACAGATGCCAAAGGCAGTGATCATCCTGTGGGAGCGGGCGAGCCCGCGAAGGGGGCATGGCAGGCATACAAAAAAGCCGGCGACAATGCCGGCTTCGCTTCGATCAGTCCAGTTGCTGAACAGTCTTCTTCACCTGATCCGGGAAGAACAACCGCTGCAGCTCAAGCCCTGGCTGCTCGGCGCGCATGAACGCCTCACCCACCAGGAACGAGTAGACCTCGTTGATCGCCATCAGCTCCACATCGGCCCGGTTCAAGATACCGCTCTCGGTAATCGCCAGGCGATCACGCGGAATACGCGGCAGCAGGTCGAGGGTGGTTTCCAGGCTGACCTCGAAGGTGTGCAGGTTACGGTTGTTCACCCCCACCAGCGGTGTATCCAGGGTTTTCAACGCACGCTCCAGCTCATCGCCATCGTGCACTTCCACCAGCACGTCGAGGCCGACATCCTTGGCCGTGGCCGCCAGTTCGGCCATTTTCACGTCATCCAGCGCCGACACGATCAGCAGCACACAGTCCGCGCCCAGGGCCCGGGCTTCAACGATCTGGTACGGGTCTACCATGAAGTCCTTGCGGATCACCGGCAGCGACACCGCCGCGCGGGCCTGCTGCAGGTACTCGTCGGCACCCTGGAAGTAATCCACATCGGTCAGCACCGAAAGGCAAGTCGCCCCGCCCTTCTCGTAGCTGACGGCAATTTCCGCCGGCACGAAATGCTCGCGAATCACGCCCTTGCTCGGCGAAGCCTTCTTGATTTCGGCAATTACCGCCGGCTGCTTGCGCCCGGCTTGCTCGATCAGGGCCTTGGCAAAGCCACGCGGGGCATCGGCAGCCTTGGCCAGGCCCTCCAGTTCGGCGAGGCTGACGCGCGCACTGCGCTCGGCCACTTCCTGGAACTTGCGGGCAATGATCCTTTCCAGCACCGTCGGCACACTCATGCTTCGTTCTCCACCTTGAATACTGCAGTAAAGGCACCCAGCTCCTGCAGCTTCTCCCAGGCCAGCCCGGTGTGCAGTACGTCGTGGGCCAGTTCCACACCGGCTTTCAGGCTCATGGCATGGTCAGCGGCATACAGCGCCGCGCCCGCATTGAGCACGATCATCTCGGCGGCCTTCTGGCCGTTCTCGGTCTTGCGTCGGCCCAGCGCATCGCGGATCAGCTCCAGCGATGCCTGGGGGTTCTCGACGGCCAGGCCGTGCAGGCTCTGGCTCTTCATGCCGAGGTCTTCCGGCTCGACCCAGTATTCGGTGATTTCGCCATTCTTCAGTTCGGCGACGAAAGTCGGCGCGGCCAGGCTGAACTCGTCCAGGCCGTCCTTGGAGTGCACCACCAGCACGTGCTTGCTGCCCAGGCGCTGCAATACTTCAGCCAACGGGCGGCACAGGGTCTGGGCGAATACACCGACCACCTGATGCTTCACTCCGGCCGGATTCGTAAGCGGGCCGAGCATGTTGAACAGGGTACGCAGCCCCAGGTCGCGACGCGGGCCGGCAGCATGCTTCATGGCCGAGTGATGGCTTTGCGCGAACATGAAGCCGATGCCCAGGCTGTCGATGCAGCGGGCCACCTGGGTGGGCGTCAGGTTCAGGTAGATGCCGGCGGCCTCCAGCAGGTCGGCACTGCCGCTCTTGCCCGATACCGCGCGGTTGCCATGCTTGGCCACGGTGCAACCCGCCGCCGCCAGGACGAACGACGAGGCGGTGGATACGTTGAAGATGTTGGCACCATCACCGCCGGTGCCGACGATATCGACCACGCCATCGAGACTTTGCAGTTCGACCTTGTCGGCCAGCTCGCGCATCACCGACACCGCACCGACGATCTCGTCGATGCTTTCGCTCTTCATGCGCATGCCCATCAGGAAGGCACCGATCTGCGCTTCGCTGCACTGGCCGGTCATGATCTGGCGCATGACGTCACGCATTTCTTCGGTGGAAAGGTCCAGCTGGCCGACGATACGGCTCAACGCACTCTTGATTTCCATGTTCGATCCTTAGCGGTGGCCGCCGGTCTGCTTGAGGAAGTTGGCGAACAGTTCGTGGCCCTGTTCGGTCAGGATCGACTCGGGGTGGAACTGCACCCCTTCGATATTCAGCGTTTTGTGACGCAGGCCCATGATCTCGTCGACCGAACCGTCAGCATGGGCGGTCCAGGCAGTCACTTCCAGGCACTCGGGCAAGGTTTCGCGCTTTACCACCAGCGAGTGGTAACGGGTCACGGTCAACGGGTTGTTGAGGCTGGCGAACACGCCCAGGTCGCGGTGGTGGACCGGGCTGGTCTTGCCGTGCATCACCTGGCGGGCACGCACTACGTCACCGCCAAAGGCCTGGCCGATGGACTGGTGGCCCAGGCACACGCCGAGGATTGGCAGCTTGCCGGCAAAATGCAGGATGGCCTCGATCGACACGCCCGCCTCGCTCGGCGTGCACGGGCCTGGAGATACGACGATGCGCTCGGGGTTGAGGGCTTCGATCTGGGCGATGGTCATTTCGTCATTGCGAATGACCTTGACCTCGGCACCCAGCTCGCCAAGGTACTGAACGACGTTGTAAGTGAATGAGTCGTAATTGTCGATCATCAGTAACATCGGGTTAAACCTCTTGAATCTACTGACTTCAGAATTCGAACCTTTCTGCACCCGCCAACAGGCGCGGCTTTGCCACAAGGGGCGGTAGACAGGAAGGCAAACGGGGGCGGGCCGGACGGGCCGGCAGGAGATAAAGTCAGGCGCGCCAACGCCAACGGGCATGGGCCTTGATTACGCGCATCAAGAGTTTGCTGACGATCAACACAGGATAGGTCTCGCTCATACGTCACGGCACAGTAGCCTACCGGGGCGGCGGGCGCAATATGCCCGTAAACACGGGGAAACGAATGGACTTGGGAGGGATGCACTGCGATTTGCTAAGGTCGATCGGGTTGTCCTTCATAAAAAAACAAAGAAAAGGATATTCCCAGATGCGAAAAGCACCGTTATTGCGCTTTACCCTCGCCTCCTTGGGCTTAGCCTGCAGCCAAGCCTTCGCCGCCCCCTCTCCCTACTCCAGCATGATCGTGTTTGGCGACAGCCTCAGCGACGCGGGACAGTTTGGCGGCGTGCGCTTTACCAACCGCGATGCCGATGGCAATTATGCGCCGGTGTCGCCGATGATCCTTGGTGGGAAGCTCGGGGTAGACCCGACAGCGCTGGGCCCTTCCACATCCCCCATCAACCCGGCACTGGGGATTCCCGACGGCAACAACTGGGCCGTTGGCGGCTATACCACCCAGCAGATCCTGGATTCGATCACCACTACGTCCAAGACGGTCATCCCACCCGGGCGCCCCGGCGCCGGGCAGGTACTGCGAGAAAAACCGGGCTACCTGGCCAACGGCCTGCGCGCCGACCCCAACGCGTTGTACTACCTGACCGGTGGCGGCAACGACTTCCTGCAAGGCCTGGTCAGCAGCCCGGCAGATGCCGTGGCCGCTGGCGCCCGCCTGGCCGCCAGCGCCCAGGCCCTGCAGCAAGGCGGTGCCCGCTATATCATGGTCTGGCTGCTGCCCGATCTCGGCCAGACGCCGAACTTCAGCGGTACGCCGCAGCAGAACCCGCTGTCGCTGCTGTCCGGTGCCTTCAACCAGTCACTGCTCGGCCAGCTGCGGCAGATCGATGCCGAGATCATTCCACTGAACATCCCCATGCTGCTGAGCGAAGCGCTGGCCAGCCCCGAGCAGTTCGGCCTGGCCAGTGGCCAGAACCTGGTCGGCACCTGCTACAGCGGCGAAGGCTGCGTGGAAAACCCGGTGTATGGCATCAACGGCACCACGCCGGACCCGACCAAGCTGCTGTTCAACGACTCGGTGCACCCGACCATTGCCGGCCAGCAACTGATTGCCGACTACGGCTACTCGATCCTTTCCGCCCCGTGGGAACTGACCCTGTTGCCAGAGATGGCCCACGCCAGCTTGCGCGCCCACCAGGACGAATTACGCAACCAATGGCAGACACCCTGGCAGGCAGTTGGCCAGTGGCAGTCCTTCGTCGCCAGCGGCGCCCAAGACCTGGACTTCGACGGCCAGCGCAGCGCTGCCAGCGGCGATGGCCGCGGCTACAACCTTACCCTGGGCGGCAGCTACCGCCTGAACGATGCCTGGCGCCTGGGCCTGGCCGGCGGCGTGTACCGGCAGAAGCTGGAAGCCGGCGCAGAGGACTCGAACTACAAGCTGGACAGCTACCTGGCCAGCGCCTTCGCCCAGTACCGCGAGGACCATTGGTGGGCCGATGCAGCGCTCACCGCCGGGCACCTGGACTACAGCGACCTCAAGCGCACCTTCGCCCTTGGCGTGAACGACCGCAGCGAAAAGGGCGACACCAATGGCGAGGCCTGGGCGATGTCGGCTCGGCTGGGCTACAACCTGGCGGCCGAGGGCAGCAGCTGGCAGCTGGCGCCGTTCATCGGCGCCGACTATGCGCGGGTGAAGGTGGATGGCTATGACGAGAAGAGCGGGCGCTCGACGGCACTGGGCTTCGATGACCAGGAACGTACATCACGCCGTTTGGGTGTGGGGTTGCTGGGCAGTGTGCAGGTGCTGCCGAGTACCCGGCTGTTCGCCGAGGTGGCGCAGGAGCATGAGTTCGAGGATGACCAGCAGGATGTGACGATGCACCTGACCAGCCTGCCGGCGAACGACTTCACCCTGACCGGGTATACGCCGCACAGCGACCTGACCCGGGCGAGCCTGGGGGTGAGCCATGAAGTGGTGGCGGGGGTGCATTTGCGCGGGTCCTACAACTGGCGCAAGAGTGATGAGTTGACGCAGCAGGGAGTGAGTTTGGATGTCAGCGTCGACTTCTGAACTGATGGGGCTGCTTTGCGGCCCTTCGCGGGCTCGCCCGCTCCCACAGGTATTGCACAGGCCTTGTGGGAGCGGGCGTGCCCGCGAAGGGCTGCAAAGCAGCCCCAAACAATTTATTTGGCGGAAGTCTGCTCGGCCAGCGCGACCGCACGGAACATCGCCCGGCGCTTGTTGATGGTTTCTTCCCACTCCAGCGCCGGCACCGAGTCGGCAACGATGCCGCCACCAGCCTGCACATGCAGCTCACCGTCTTTGATCACGGCAGTACGGATGGCAATCGCGGTATCCATGTTGCCGTTCCACGCGAAGTAACCGACCGCCCCACCGTAAACCCCACGCTTGACCGGCTCCAGTTCGTCGATGATCTCCATCGCACGAATCTTCGGCGCCCCCGAAAGCGTACCGGCCGGCAGGATTGCCCGCAGCGCGTCCATTGCCGTCAGCCCTTCACGCAGCTGGCCAGTGACGTTCGACACGATATGCATCACGTTGGAGTAACGCTCGATTACCATCTTCTCGGTCAGGCGCACGCTGCCGGTCGAGGACACACGGCCCACATCGTTACGGCCCAGGTCGATCAGCATCAGGTGCTCGGCAATTTCCTTGTCGTCCGACAGCAGGTCGTCTTCCAGCGCGCGGTCGGCCTCTTCGGTAGCACCACGCGGGCGGGTACCGGCAATCGGGCGCACGGTGACCAGGTTGTCCTCGACACGCACCAGCACCTCGGGCGAGCTGCCGACCACATGGAAGTCGCCAAAGTTGAAGAAGTACATGTAAGGCGTCGGGTTGAAGCAGCGCAGCGCACGGTACAGGTCGATAGGCGCGGCCTTGAAGTCGATCGACATGCGCTGCGACGGCACCACCTGCATGCAGTCACCGGCCAGGATGTATTCCTTGATACGGCCGACGGCGTTCTCGTAATCCTCACGGGTGTAGCTGGAGCGGAATTCCGGTTCGGCAGCCTGCGGGCCACTCAGGTCCAGACCACGGCGTGGGGTGATCGGCTGACGCAGGGTTTCCAGCAAGCCTTGCAGGCGTGCCTGACCCTGTTCGAATGCCTGCTCTTGAGCCGGGTCGACCAGCACGATCGCGTGCATCTTGCCCGCCAGGTTATCGAACACCACCACCGCATCGGACACCATCAGCAGGATATCCGGCACGCCCAGCGGGTCCGGGTTGGGGCTGGCGCCCAGGCGCTTTTCCACATAGCGCACGCAGTCGTAGCCGAAGTAGCCGACCAGGCCGCCGTTGAAGCGCGGCAGGCCGGGGATATCAGCAACCTTGTAACGGTCCTTGAAGGTTTCGACGAAGGCCAGCGGGTCTTCGACCTCAAAGCTTTCCACCTCCACGCCATCCTGCAGGATGCTGACATGGTAACCGTGCACACGCAGCACGGTGCGCGACGGCAGGCCGATCATCGAATAACGGCCCCATTTCTCGCCGCCCTGCACCGATTCGAGCAGGTACGAGTTGGGCTGGTCGGCCAGTTTCAGGTAGATCGACAGCGGCGTGTCGAAGTCGGCCAGGGTTTCGCAGGCCAGGGGAATGCGGTTGTAGCCGGCAGCGGCCAGGCGCAGGAATTCTTCGCGGGTCATGGGTAGCCTCGTGGCAAGCAGCAATAGGTCAGGCAAACGGACGGGCCGGCACGCGCCGGCAGGCAAAAGTCAGGCGCGCCAACGCCAACGGGCCAGGGCCTTGATGACTTTCATCCAGAATTTGCCAGTAACCGCCACGGTGGACTCTCTGTCTTGTGAGGCTTGAAGGTCCGCCAACGTTATCCCAGTGGCCGGGTCTGCGCAACCGGGCAGCAATGCGCGCAGGTCGTCGATCACCAGGCTGGGGGATTCGTCGTGGATCGGCCGCCCGTGGTTGTAGCCGTAGGTCAGGCCCACGCACTGCACGCCAGCCGCCTTGGCCGCCAGCACGTCACTGCGCGAATCGCCGACGAACAGCGACTGTTGCGGGGTAACGCCGGCCATCTGCATGACGAACAGCAGCGCCGCCGGGTCGGGCTTTTTCTGTGGCAGGGTGTCGCCGCCGATGATCCAGCGGAAGTAGTTGCCGATCTTCATCTGGTCCAGCAACGGGCCGACGAAGCGCTCGGGCTTGTTGGTGATCAGCGCCATCTCCACGCCCTGCTTGCGCAGCCAGCGCAGGGTGTCCTGCACACCGGGGTAGACCACGGTCAGTTCGTGGCTCTCGGCATAGGCGTCCATGAACAGCGCCAGCGCCTGGTCGGCCAGCGCATCGTCCACGGCGGCGTGGTCGATGCCACCGGCCAGCGCCCGACGCACCAGCACCTGGGCGCCGTTGCCCACCCAGTGGCGCACCGCCTCCAGGCCGGCGGGCGGGCGCCCCAGTTCGAGCAGCATGCGGTCCACGGCGGCGGCCAGGTCTGGCACGGAATCGATCAGGGTACCGTCCAGATCGAACATCACCAGCCTGGGCAGCGTCCCCGGGAACAGCTGCTCGAAGCCGCTCATGGGCGGGCCTGAGCCAGTTCGGCGCGCATCCTGGCGATGACTTCCTGGTAGTCCGGGGCGTTGAAGATCGCCGAGCCGGCCACGAAGGTGTCGGCGCCGGCGGCAGCGATCTCGCGGATGTTGTTGACGTTGACGCCACCGTCGATTTCCAGGCGGATATCACGGCCACTGGCATCGATCAGCGCACGCGCCTCGCGCAGCTTGTCGAGGGTACCAGGGATGAACTTCTGCCCGCCGAAACCTGGGTTGACGCTCATCAGCAGCACCATGTCGACCTTGTCCATCACGTACTTCAGGGCATCCAGGCTGGTGGCCGGGTTGAACACCAGGCCGGCCTTGCAGCCACCGTCCTTGATCAGCTGCAGCGAACGGTCGATGTGCTGCGAGGCTTCCGGGTGGAAGGTGATGTAGGTAGCGCCAGCTTCGATGAAGTCACCAATGATGCGGTCGACCGGGCTGACCATCAGGTGCACGTCGATGGGGGCGGTGACGCCGTACTTGCGCAGGGCGGTGCAGACCATCGGGCCGATGGTCAGGTTGGGGACGTAGTGGTTGTCCATGACATCGAAGTGGACGATGTCGGCACCCGCGGCCAATACCTTGTCGACATCCTCGCCCAGGCGGGCGAAATCGGCGGAGAGAATGGAGGGGGCAATAGCGTAGGGCTGCATGGCGCACCTGTTGGCAGAATCACGGTGGCGCGCATTGTAACCCAGGGAAGCGGATGAAGGCTGATTAGCATCAACCTGTACTGGCCTCTTCGCGGCTAAAGCCGCTCCCACAGGTGCACAAACCCTGTGGGAGCGGCTTTAGCCGCGAAGAGGCCAGCACAGGCAACATACCTTCAACCGGGCTGCTGGGTTCTCAACTTCTCGCTACGCCCGCGCAACCACTCCAGGGTCAGCAGCAACACCACCGAGAAGGCAATCAGCAAGGTCGCCGCCGCGGCAATGGTCGGGCTCAGGTTTTCGCGAATACCACTGAACATCTGCCGCGGCAGGGTCGCCTGCTCCGGCCCGGCCAGGAACAGGGTCACCACTACTTCGTCAAACGACGTGGCAAAGGCGAACAACGCCCCCGAAATCACCCCGGGCGCGATCAACGGCAGGGTCACCCGGCGGAACGTGAGCAGTGGCGAGGCGCCCAGGCTGGCCGCAGCGCGCACCAGGTTATAGTTGAAGCCCTGCAAGGTCGCCGACACGGTAATGATGACGAACGGCACGCCCAGTACAGCATGCACCAGGATCAGCGAGGTGAAGCTGTTGCCCATGCCCAGCGGGGCGAAGAACAGGTAGCTGGCCACACCGATGATCACCACCGGCACCACCATCGGCGAAATCACCAGCGCCATCACCAGCGACTTGCCCGGGAAGTCGCCACGGGTCAGGCCGATGGCTGCCAGGGTGCCGAACACCATGGCCAGCACCGTGGCCGCCGGGGCGACGATGATGCTGTTCTTCAAGGCCCGCATCCATTCGGCCGAGCCGAAGAAGTCCTGGTACCACTGCAGCGAGAAGCCCTGCAGCGGGTAGACCAGGAAACTGCCACTGTTGAACGACAGCGGCACGATCACCAGAACCGGCAGAATGAGGAACAGCAGGATCAGGCCGCAAAGAATGCGCAGGCTGTAGAACCACACCCGCTCCACGGGCGACATGTAAGGGCTCAGCATGACAAGGCTCCTCAGCTCAGGCGCAGGCGGCTGGCGCCGACCAGCCAGCTATAGATCAGGTACAACAGCACGGTCGCCAGCAGCAACAGCCCGCCCAGCGCGGTGGCCATGCCCCAGTTGATGCTGGTGTTGGTATAGAAGGCCACGAAGTAGCTGACCATCTGGTCGTTCGGGCTGCCCAGCAGTGCCGGGGTGATGTAGTAGCCGATGGCCAGGATGAACACCAGCAGGCAACCGGCGCCAACGCCGGCGTAGGTCTGCGGGAAGTAGACTCGCCAGAAGCTGGCGAACGGGTGGCAGCCCAGCGAGATCGCCGCACGCATGTAGCTGGGTGAAATGCCCTTCATCACGCTGTACAGCGGCAGGATCATGAACGGCAGCAGGATGTGCACCATCGAGATGTACACGCCGGTACGGTTGAACACCAGCTCCAGCGGCTGGTCGATGATGCCCATGGCCATCAGCGCGCTGTTGATCAGGCCACCCGACTGCAGCAGCACGATCCACGCCGCCACCCGCACCAGAATCGAGGTCCAGAATGGCAGCAGCACCAGGATCATCAGCAGGTTGCTCTGCCGGGTCGGCAGGTTGGCCAGCAGGTAGGCCAGCGGGTAGGCCAGCACCAGGCAGATGGCGGTAATCACCACACCCATCCACAGGGTGCGGGCGAAGATGTCCAGGTAGATGGCCTGGTCCGGGGTGGCCTTGGCCAGTTCGCCAAGGTCATCGATACGGTGGTCGAGCGAAGCCAGCAGGTAGAACGGGGTGACCGTGCTGGTGTTGCGGCGGATCGCCTGCCAGTAGGCCGGGTCGCCCCAACGCTCGTCGAGGGCCTGCAAGGCATCTTTATAGGAAGCGGGTTCGCTCTTGAACGGCAGCGCCCGCGCGGTCTTGGCCAACAGGCTGCGGTAGCCGGCCAGCTCCATGTTCAGGCGCTTGGACAGGTCGCCCAGGGTCTGGTTCTTGCGCGATTCGGCCAGGTCCTGGCTCAACGCCTTGTACACGTCCTCGCCCGGCAGGCTCTTGCCATCCCACTGGGTGATGACGCCCACGGTGCGCGGCAGGCCGCCAACCACTTCCGGGTTGCCGACGCTCTTGTACAGCAGCGCCGCGATCGGCACCAGGAACACCAGCAGGAGAAACAGCGCCAGCGGCGCGATCAACGCCTGCGCCTTCCAGCGGTTGACCCGCTCGGCGTGCTTGAGGCGCTGCTTGAGACTTGGACCTGCGCCTTCTTTGAGGGGCACTGCAATGGCCATGGCGAACTCCGCGATACAGGCTGAAATGGGGGCTGCAATGCAGCCCCACACACTGGTCGTTTACTTCTTCGCCGCCCAGGCGTTGAAGCGTTGCTCCAGCTGCTCGCTGTTGTCAGCCCAGAAGGCCACATCGATCTGCACCTGGTTGGCGATGTTTTCAGGCGTGGTCGGCATGTCCTTCTTCACCGCGTCCGACAGCAGGCTCACGGCCTTGGAATTGGCCGGGCCGTAGGCGATGTTCTCGGAGTAGGTCTTCTGCTGCTCGGGCTGCACGCTGAAGGCGATGAATTTCTTCGCTTCGTCGGCATCCTTGGCACCTTTCGGGATGGCCCAGGCGTCGAAGTCGTAGATGCCGCCGTTCCACACCACCTTCAGGTTGCTCTCTTTCTGCACGGCAGCGATGCGGCCGTTGTAGGCCGAGCTCATGACCACGTCACCCGAGGCCAGGTACTGCGGCGGCTGGGCGCCGGCTTCCCACCACTGGATGCTGGGCTTGAGTTCGTCGAGCTTCTTGAAGGCGCGGTCCACGCCCTCTTTGGTGCCCAGCACCTGGTACACGTCCTTCGGCGCCACACCGTCGGCCATCAGGGCGAATTCCAGGGTGTACTTGGCGCCCTTGCGCAGGCCGCGCTTGCCGGGGAATTTCTTGGTGTCCCAGAAATCGGCCCAGCTGGTCGGTGCGGTCTTCAGCTTGTCGGCGTTGTAGGCCAGCACCGTGGACCATACGAAGAAGCCCACACCGCAAGGCTGGATGGCGCCCGGCACGTAGTCACCCTCGTTGCCGAACAGCGCCGGGTCGAGCTCTTCGAACATGCCCTCGTCACAACCGCGGGCCAGCTCCGGCGACTCCACTTCCACCAGGTTCCACGACACGCTCTTGGTGTCGACCATGGCTTTGACCTTGGCCATTTCGCCGTTGTACTCGCCAGCGACGATCTTGCCCTTGCCGGCCTTCTCCCAGGGCTCGTAGAACGCCTTGACCTGGGCCGCCTTGTTGGCACCGCCGAACGAGACCACAGTGAGGTCTGCGGCCATGGCCTGGCCAGCGGCGAACAGCCCCAGGGCCAGGGCGGTCAGTTTCAACTGCTTGCGCATTATTATTCTCTCCACAGTACAGGGTTGGTGAAGCAATCCATCAATGGGCTTCGGCAATCGGATCGAGCGCGCGGGCGTGCTCCACCTCCCAGCCCAGCGGTACCACATCGCCCACGGCCAGGGCCGGGTCGAGCTCGGCAATCGGCTGCTTCACGAAGAAGTCGCCCTTGCCGCAAACCTCCAGGCGCACCCGCACGTGGTCGCCCAGGTAAATGAATTCGGCCACCCGGCCCGAGAAACGGTTCACGCAGCTTTCGCTGTGGCCGTTCAGGCGCACGCGCTCCGGACGAATCGACAGGGTCACCGGCTCGCCGGCCTGGCCGACATTCACCGCCAGCGCCTCGACCCGCTCGCCACGCGGCAACTGCACCTGGCAGCGCTTGCCATCGCTGCCCAGCAGGGTGCCGTTGATGCGGTTGTTCTCGCCGATGAAGTTGGCGACGAAGGTGTTGCAGGGCTCTTCGTACAGCGTGCGCGGGTCGGCGATCTGCTGGATCTCGCCCTGGTGGAACACCGCCACGCGGTCGGACATGGTCAGCGCCTCGCCCTGGTCGTGGGTCACGTACACCACGGTCACGCCCAGGCGCTGGTGGATGTGCTTGATCTCCATCTGCATGTGTTCACGCAGCTGCTTGTCGAGGGCGCCCAGCGGTTCGTCCATCAGCACCAGCTGCGGCTCGAACACCAGTGCCCGGGCCAGGGCCACACGCTGCTGCTGGCCGCCGGACAACTGGCCGGGGTAGCGCTTGGCGAAGGCGTCGAGCTGGACCATGTTCAGTACCCGCTTGACCCGCTCGCTGATGTCGGTCTTGCTCAGGTTGCGCACGGTCAGCGGGAAGGCCAGGTTCTCGGCCACGGTCATGTGCGGGAACAGCGCGTAGTTCTGGAACACCATGCCGATATCGCGCTTGTGCGGCGGCACGTTGTTGATCGAGCGCCCGGCCAGCTGGATCTCACCGGCGGTGGGGGTTTCGAAGCCGGCCAGCATCATCAGGCTGGTGGTCTTGCCCGACCCGGACGGGCCAAGCAGGGTAAGGAACTCGCCCTTGCGAATATCCAGGTTGAGGTCTTTGACGATCAGCGACTCGCCGTCGTAGCTCTTCTGCACACCACGGAAGCTGACCAGCGTTTCGCTGGTTGCAGCGTTCGACTTCGCCTCGCTCATGCCTGCACCTTCTTGTTGGATGACTGCGTAGGCAAAGACTAGACAAGCGGCAAGCGCCGGAAAATCGGGGGTGCTGAGAGAATGCCATCATCCGGATGGAAGATTTTTTGTAGGGATTCCCCTACAAAGATGGCGGTTTTGGAATGCTCCCCTCAGCCCTCCGGCGCCCGCTGTGGGAGCGGGTTCACCCGCGAAGAGGCCGGCCCAGGCACCGCAGATGGCAGGTCAGGCCCTTTCGCGGGTAAACCCGCTCCCACAGGGACTCGCTACAGACTGCAGGAAGTGCATGTCGCAATCAGACCAGCTTGTGCTCCATGGCGTACTTCACCAGCTCCGCCAGCGAGTTCACTTTCAGCTTCTGCATCAGGCGCGCCTTGTGGGTGCTGATGGTTTTGCTCGACAGTGCCAGCTGCTGGGCGATGTCGTTGACGTTGGCGCCCTGGGCCAGGCGCTCGAACACCGAAAACTCCCGCTCCGACAGCAGCGTGTGCAACGGCCGCGACTCGGTCAGGCCTACTTCGAAGACCATGCGGTCGGCCAACGCCGGGTCGATATAGCGCCCGCCAGCGGCAACCCGGCGAATCGCGGTCAGCAACAGCGCCGGGTCGCTGTCCTTGGTGGCATAGCCCGCCGCCCCGGCCTTCAGCGCCCGCGCCGCCATCTGCGCTTCATCGTGCATCGACAGCATCAGGATCGCCGGGGCGTCGTGCAACGCGCGGATACGCGGGATTGCCTCCAGGCCATTCACGCCCGGCATCGAGATATCCAGCAACACCACTTCGCACGGTGTGTGGCGCAGGGTTTCCAGCAACTGCTCGCCATTACCGGCCTCCCCCGCCACCTGCATGTCCTTGGCCAGGCCAATCAACTGCTTGATGCCCTCACGGACAATGGTGTGGTCTTCGGCCACCAGCACTCGAATCACGATCGCTCTCCTACTCCAAGGGTATGGCCACGCTCAGGCTGGTGCCTTCGCCCGGTTCACTGTCCAGCACCATGCTGCCGCCCAGCATCAGCACCCGCTCACGCACCCCCACCAGGCCAAACGAGGTGGGCCGGGGCTGGTCGCGGCAAAAGCCCTGGCCGTCATCGCTGACGGTCATGCGCAATTGCCCGTGCTCACGCACCAGTTCGATCTCCACGCTGTGCGCCTGGGCGTGGCGCATCACGTTGGTCAGCGCCTCCTGGAGGATACGGAACAGCCCGATGGCCTTGGCATCGCTCAATGCTGGCAGATTATCCGGTACTTGTACCAGGCAGGGGATTTGCGTGCGTGCTTCAAAGCGCCGCGCCTGCCATTCGATGGCCGAGGCGATGCCGGCATCGAGAATCGGCGGGCGCAAGGCGGTGGCCACATCGCGCACCAGCTGGAACAGTTGGGCGATCAGGCGCTTCATGCTGGCCAGGCGCTCGTTCAGGCCCGGGTCCAGTTCGGCAAAGGCCAGCTCGCACATCGACACCTCCAGCTTGAGCACAGTCAGCATCTGCCCCAGTTCATCGTGCACTTCCCGGGCGATGCGGGCCTTTTCTTCCTCGCGCACGCTTTCCAGGTGGGCTGACAGTTCGCGCAGCTGCTCCTGGGACCTGGCCAGCGCCAGCTCGGCCCGCTTGCCTTGGGTGATGTCCCACACCACGCCGTCCCACACCACCTGGCCGTTGCCCAGGCGCCGGGTACTGGCCTTGATGTCGGCCCAGCGCTGTTCACCCTGGCGGGTGAGGATACGCCCCTGCCAGGACCAGTCCTGGTCGCTGGCCAGGGCCAGGTCCTGCACCCGGTGGTAATCGGCGCGGTCCTCGGGATGCACCAGGTTGCGCAGGCCCATCTGCGGGTGCTGGATCTCGCTAGGCGCATAACCCACCAGGGCCTCGCTGCCCTCGCTGATGTAGGGGAACTCCAGGTCGCCCTCGGCCGGGTCGCGCTCAAGGCGAAACACCAGCCCCGGCACGTTGCCGGCAATGCCCTTGAGCCGCGCCTCACTTTCGCGCAGGGCCGCCAGGGCGCGGTGGCGCTCGGTGACATCGGCGAGGTAGACCACCAGGTACTCGGAATCACGAAAGCGCAGAAAACTCAGCGACAGCTCGACCGGCAGCAGGCTCTGATCAGCCCGACGGCACTGCGTCTCGAACTGGCCGACACCGCCCGACCCGGTGCGCGCGCCCTTCCACAGCTCCAGCCAGCGGTCCATGCTCAAGCTGGGTTCAAAGTCGCTCAGCGGCCGCTCCAGCAGCGCGCCTTCACCGTAGCCCAGCATGCGCTCGGCGGCATGGTTGGCGTACCGTACGTGGCTGTCCCAGTTGACCCAGAGGATGCCCACCGTGCTCTGGTCGATGGCGAACTGGCTCAGACGCAACGCTTCTTCACGCACTTGCCGCTCCACCAGGCTTTCTCGCGTGGCCAGCAGGCTGCGCTCCAGTTGGCGCTGCTGCCGACGCTGCCACACCAGGGTGGCCAGCGCGCACAACAGCAGCAGGCCGGACAGCAAGGCCAGGTTCTGCCAGAAACCAGTCGACTCACTCAGACGTGGGTACTTTGGCTGCAGCCAACGCTGGTGCAGTTGCTCCAGCTCCTTGGCCGGCAGCGCCTGCAGCCCACGCTCGAGCACATCGGCCAGCAGCGGCCAGTCGCGCCGCGAACCGATGCGCAACAGTTGCGGCAGGCCGATATCGCCGACCACCGCCAGCTCGCCGAACTCGCTTTCGCGCGACAGGCGGCTGAGCTGGGCTTCATCCAGCACGGCGAAACTGGCCTGGCCGCCTACCACCAATTGCAGGGCCTCGCGCTCGCTGGGCACCCCTTGCAGGTTGAGGTTGCTGTAGTTGCCGCGCAGGTAGTCCGCCAGTTGGCTGGGCATGCGCACAGCCACCCGCTGCTCGGCCCCGAGCGTTTCCAGTTCCACGGCCATGGTCCCGGTGCGCGGCCCCACCACCAGTTGCGGCACGCGCATGTAAGGGTCGCTGAACAACCACAGGCGCAGGCTGGCGGGGGTCTGGGTAAGGCCTGGGGCAAAGTCGATTTCGCCGGCCTGCAGGGCATGCTCAAGGCTGGCCTGGTCGGTGAAGTTGCGCCAGGTCAGGTCCAGGCGCAGCACCTGCGCCAGGCTGCTCACCAATTCCACGTTGGCCCCGTACAGTTGCTGCAGGCGCCGGTCGAACTGAGCGTAGGGCGCCTGCAACACCAGGCCGACGCGCAGGCTGCGATGCGTATCCAGCCATTGCTGCTGGGCCGGTTCCAGGGAAACCGTGGGCACCGTCTCGGGCCTGGCCAATGCAATCAAGGGCAGCCACAAGCAGCCGATAACCAACAGGCGACGCACTCGCTTCATCTATACGCTCGTCTTGGCAAAGGCGGCCATGCAGCATGGCCGTCACGGGCAAATACTATTAGGCTGCCGGTATCATTCTGGCCCCGGGTTGACTCATGTCCACACTTTATCGCACGACGCTGGCAATGTGCTGCCTGGCCTCGATCCTTCCTCTCGGCGCCCTTGCCGCCGATGCCGAAACACCATCCACCACCACCGAGGCACCCGCGGCCCAAGCCCAGCGCCCGCCGCTGCTGGAACGCAGCCAGGAGGATGCCCAGGCGCTCGAACGGCTGGTGCCCAAGGCCGAGCAGCAGACCCTGCAGGCCGGTGCCGACAGCTTCCTGGCCCTGTGGAAACCGGCCAACGACAGCGACCCGCAAGGGGCGGTCATCATCGTCCCCGGTGCCGGCGAAACGGCCGACTGGCCAAATGCAGTCGGCCCATTGCGGCAGAAATTCCCCGATATCGGCTGGCACAGCCTGAGCATCAGCCTGCCCGACCTGCTCGCCGACAGCCCGCAGGCGCGGGTCGAAGCCAAGCCGGCTGCCGAGCCGGAGCAAGACAAGGGCGAAAGCGCGCCGGCCAAGGACGTGCCGGCCGATGCCAATGCCAACGTTGCCCAGGCCACGGCGGCCGATGCCGACACCGCAGAAAGCACTGACGCCAAACAGGCCAGCGAGCAAACCGACCCGGCCGATGCCGAGCGCGTTTTCGCCCGCCTGGATGCCGCGGTGGCCTTTGCCCAGCAACACAATGCCCGCAGCATCGTGCTGATCGGCCATGGCAGCGGCGCGTACTGGGCGGCCCGTTACCTGAGCGAGAAACAGCCGCCGCAGGTGCAGAAACTGGTAATGGTCGCCGCGCAGACACCGGCGCGGGTGGAGCATGACCTGACAAGCCTGGCCCCGACCTTGAGAGTGCCGACTGCCGACATCTACTACGCCACCCGCAGCGGTGACCGCAATGCGGCCGCGCAGCGCCTGCAGGCCAGCAAGCGGCAGAAGGACAGCCAGTACCGGCAGTTGTCGCTGATTGGCATGCCGGGGAACAAGGCGGCCGAGCAGGAACAACTGTTCCGCCGGGTGCGGGGGTGGATGAGCCTGTAGGGTTGATCTGAAATCGCCGGGGGCGCTTTTTTATGCTTGTCGTGGGTTGTGTGGCGCCAGTGAGATCGAGCGCCGCCCGCGCGGCGCTCGACTTACGCATCACCTCAAAACTCAAGCCAGGTACCCTTTAAAGGCCCCGCCGCTTGCGGATCATGGCATAGGCCTGATGCAACTCCCGGGTCCGCTCGGTCGCTTCCCGCACCTGTGCCTCACTGGCGCCAGTGCCCGCCAGCTTGTCCGGATGGTGCCGGCTGACCAGCCGACGATACGCCTGCTTGATCTTGTCGCCATCGGTGTCCGCCTCGACTGCCAGCAAGCGCAACGCCGCCGCATAGGTCATGGCCACCCCTTCTGGCCCCGCCTTGCGCGGCTCGTACTCCAGCGACATGGCCTGCACCTGCCGTCGGCTCAGGCCCAGCTTCTGCCCCCAGTCCAGCAAAAGCTCACGCTCCTTGTTGCCCATCTTGCCGTCGGCCCAGACCATGCGCCAGCAGGCACGCAGGGTGCCCTCGGCCGCATGTGGCTGCTGGCGAATGCGCCGCAGGTGCCCGCCCAGCCGGTCCTTGCCCGCCTTGCCACGGTTGAACGCGGCAATCGCGCGCAGCCGGGCCGCTTCGGCCAGGTCCAGGCGCACCATTTCCTGACGCGCCTGCTGGATATGCTGCTCACCCACCCGGCCATCGCACTTGGCCAGGCGCCCGAGCATCACGAACAGCAACTCGTCATCCTGCAAGGCCGGCCGCCCGCCCAGGCGTTCGCGCATGTCCTCCCAGCCTTGCAAACGCAGGCGGCGGTCAATGGCCTGCCCGAGCAAAGCGCCGAGCAGGGCGCCGGGGATGCTGGCAACGGCAAAGCCGGCACCGGCAGCAATCACCGTGCTTGGCCACCACATGTCAGGCGCGCTCGCCGATCAGGCGCTCGGCCTCGGCCAGGCGTTCTAGCGTACCGACATCCACCCAGTGCCCGCGGTAGTGCTCACCACTGACCTGGCCCGCCGCCATGGCCTGGCGCAGCAACGGCGCCAGCTTGAAGGCACCGGGCTGACAGCCTTCGAACAGTGCCGGGTGCAGTACCGAAAGGCCGCTGAAAGTCAGCGTGCCGGGCGCATCGTCACCATCGACCACCCGCTCGCCCACCAGGCGGAAGTCGCCGCGGCCGTGATGGCCAGGGTTATCGACCAGCACCAGGTGAGCCAGGCCTTGCAGGGGGGCCTGCAGGCACGCGAAGTCGTAGTCGGTCCAGACATCGCCGTTCACCAGCAGGAACGGCGTATCCCCTAGCAATGGCAGGGCCTTGAAGATGCCGCCGCCGGTTTCCAGCGGCTCGCCTTCGGGCGAATAGCGAATGCTCAGGCCGAAACGGCTGCCGTCGCCCAGGTGGTCCTCGATCTGCTGGCCGAGCCAGGCATGGTTGATCACCACCTCGGTGACGCCCGCCGCAGCCAGGGCCCGCAGGTGGTACTCGATCAGTGGCTGGCCGGCGACCGGGACCAGCGGTTTGGGGGTGTGCAGGGTCAGCGGGCGCATGCGCTCGCCTTTACCCGCTGCCAGGATCATTGCCTTCATGCACGCGCTCCGGCCTGCAACTCGGCAATCAGCTCACCCAGCTCCGCCAATTCGGGCCGGCGGCTGATCACTTCTTCTATATAGGCGAAGAAGCGCGGCACGTCGCCCAGGTAACGGGGTTTGCCGTCACGGTGGCAGATACGGGCGAAGATGCCGATCACCTTCAGGTGGCGCTGCACCCCCATCAGGTCGCTGGCACGCTGGAACGCTTCGAACTCGGCCTGCACCGGAATGCCGGCGGCCTGCGCCTTCTGCCAGTAGTCGCGCAGCCAGCCTTCGACCCGCGCCTGCGGCCAGCTGAGGAAGGCGTCCTTGAACAGGCAGGTGATGTCGTAGGTGACCGGGCCGTACACCGCATCCTGGAAGTCCAGCACGCCGGGGTTGGGCGTGCTCTGCATCAGGTTGCGCGGCATGTAGTCGCGGTGCACCAGCACCTTGGGCTGGGCCAGGGCGCTGTCGATCAGCATCTGGCTGATACGCTGCCAGGTGGCTTTCTGGGCTTCGCTGAAGGTAACGCCAAGTTCACGCCCCACGTACCACTCGGGGAACAGTTCGACTTCACGGCGCAGCAGCGCATCGTCGTAGCTGGGCAGCGGCGCGTCCATCGGCAGGCGCTGGAACGCCAGCAGCGCGTCGATGGCATCGGCGAACAGGCCGTCGGCGTTGTCGGCATCAATGATGTCGAGGTATGTCTGGTGGCCCAGGTCACCCAGCAGCAGGAAGCCGCGCTCCAGGTCCTGGGCGTGGATCAGCGGTACATGCACGTCGGCGCTGGCCAGCAGGTGGTCGATGGCGACGAACGGTCGGCAGTTTTCCTGCGGCGGAGGCGCATCCATGATCACGAAGCTGTGGCCGGCGCCCTGCCAGCGGAAATAACGGCGGAAGCTGGCGTCGCTGCTGGCCGCGGTCAGGCTGCCTGCGGGCACATCGCCCCAGGCGTTTTTCCGGAAAAGATCATTGAGCTGCTCATCGAGCCAGACCGTCAGTTGTTGCAGGCGTACATCGTGTTCAGGCATTACAAGGGTCTCCGACGGCCCTAGCCGTCAAGCGGGTCATGCTTTATTATCCAGCATCTTTTTCAGACCATCGAGAGGCGTGCGGCCCCACACGCGGGCAGATGGCACGCAGGAAGCCCGGACTAATAAGATGGCATTGAAATCCCCCGCGTTTCGTAGAAAGTTTCCGTTGCTGGTAACCGGCGGTCTGCTGGCCCTGCAACCTCTGGCCACGTCTTACGTGGTGGCAGCCGAACAGTTCGACTGCCAAGTGTCCGCCTCCGGTGGTTGGGACTGCAAGCCCAAGACCCCAGTCAACAACCTGCCGCCGCGCCCGGTGCACGAGGGTGCTGCCGTCAGCACCGGCACCGAAGCCGCGAGCGAAGGCGAAACGGCGGACCGGCCGGTGCTGGTCACCGAAGCCAAGGGCCGCGCCCTGAAGTCGCGCAGCGAAGACTACAGCCACCTGGACTGGGTTCCGCGTGAAAAGCTCACCGCCGCGCAACTGGCCGAAACCGGCCCGTACTGCGGTGGCGCGTACATCGAGCCAACCCGTCCAGGCATGGCCGACACCACGCCGAAGGACGAGTCGCCGACCTACATCAACGCCAAGGTGTCCAAGTACCAGCAAGAGCAGCAGATCGCTACCCTCGCCGGTGACGTGGTGATGCGCCAGGGCAGCATGCAGGCCGAAGCCGACGAGGCCAACCTCTACCAGACCGAAAACCGTGGCGAGCTCAAGGGCAACGTCAAGATTCGTGACAACGGTTCGCTGGTAGTCGGTGACGAGGCTCAGATCCAGCTCGACACGGGCGAAGCCCAGGTCGACAACGCCGAATACGTGATGCACAAGTCGCACATCCGCGGCAGTGCCCTGTACGCCAAGCGTGGCGAAAACGCCATCATCCGTCTCAAGGACGGTACGTACACCACCTGCGAACCGGGCAGCAACGCCTGGCAGCTGAAGGGCAACAACATCACCCTGAACCCGGCCACCGGTTTCGGTACCGCGACCAACGTTACGCTGCGGGTCAAGGATTTCCCGGTGTTCTACACACCGTACATCTACTTCCCGATCGACGACCGTCGCCAGTCCGGTTTCCTGCCGCCATCGTTCAGCAGCACCAGCGACACCGGCTTCATGCTGGTCACGCCGTACTACTTCAACCTGGCGCCGAACTACGACGCCACGTTGTACCCGCGCTACATGACCAAGCGCGGCCTGCTGATGGAAGGCGAGTTCCGCTACCTGACGCCTTCCAGCGAAGGCCAGTTCGGTGGCGCGTACCTCAACGACAAGAACGACGACCGCAAAGACCAGACTGACTACAAAGAGCAGCGCTGGATGGTCAACTGGCAGCACAAGGGCGGGCTGGACGAGCGCCTGATGGCCGAGGTGGACTACACCGACATCAGTGACCCGTTCTACTTCCAGGACCTGGAATCCGACCAGATCGGTGTTGAAACCCAGGACTTGCTGAACCAGCAGGGTGCACTGACCTACCGTGGTGACAACTACACCGCGCGGTTGAATGTGCACGCCTACGAGATGGCGACCATCTCGAAGATCACGCCGTATGATCGCCTGCCGCAGATTACCTTCAACGGTAAGCTGCCGTATGAGCCGGGCGGGCTGAACCTTAGCTATGAAACTGAAGCCGTTCGCTTTGATCGTGACCTGAAAAACGACCTGGTCTTCAACGAAGACGGCCTGCCAGACACAACTGCAGGCGTCGTCAGGGACCCAGTCACAGGAGCAGTGCTTGGCGGTCGCCGACTGGATCAGAACGTTTCCGGCATCGCTCGCGCCAACGGCAACCGTTTCAACGTTGCACCATCTATCAGCCTGCCGATGGAATCCAGCTACGGCTTCCTGACACCCAAGCTGAAGTATGCGTATACCCACTACGATCTGGATCTGGACAGCCAGGGTAAAACCCAGGCTATCGCACAGTCGGCCAACCCTGCGTACGGCAGCTATAACAGTTCGCTGAACCGCGACATTCCGATCTTCAGCGTGGACAGCGGGCTCTACTTCGACCGTAATACGTCGTTGTTCGGCACCAATTACAAGCAGACCCTCGAACCGCGCATGTACTACCTCTACGTACCGTACGAGGACCAGAAAGACATTCCGCTGTTCGACTCGGGTGAAACCCTGTTCAGCTATGACTCGCTGTTCCGCGACAACCGCTTCAGCGGGACCGACCGCATCGGTGACGAGAACAAGCTGTCGCTGGGCGTGACCACCCGCTGGATCGAAGAAAACGGTTTCGAACGCCAGAACTTCAGCATCGGTCAGGCCTTCTATTTCAAGGACCGCAAAGTTCAGCTCCCTGGTATCGATTATCGTACCCGCAGCGACTCGCAGTCCGATGTGTCGCCATACGCTTTGGTCTACAACTACTACTTCAACCGCGACTGGCGCTTCAATTCGGACTTCAACTGGGACCCGGACAGCCGCAGCACCCGCTCGGGCAGCGCGATGTTCCACTACCAGCCTGAAGACAACCCGAACAAAGTGGTCAACCTCGGTTATCGCTACCGTAACGACACCATCTCCTACGACTCCACGACCGGTACCTGGAAAGTGGGCGGTGGTGACTACGGCGTCCCAGGCAGCGAGAACTACATCAAGGACTACTACAAGATCCAGCAGCATGACTTCTCGGTCATCTGGCCGATCGTCCCGCAGTGGAGCGTCATCGCTCGCTGGCAGCATGACTACAACCGCAACCGCACCCTGGAAGCCATGGGTGGTTTCGAGTACGACAACTGCTGCTGGAAGCTGCGCCTGATCAACCGCTACTGGATCGATTACGACGACTTCAGCCAAGCCCTCCCGGCAAACGAAAAGGGCGACCACGGCATCTTCCTTCAGATCGTCCTGAAAGGCCTCGGTGGTGTAGTCGGCAACAAGGTCGAATCTTTCCTCGACCAAGGCATTCAAGGTTACCGTGAACGTGAAGACCAAGCTTATTGATCGACTGCGCCCAGCGTTGCTGGGCGTTGCATTGCTGAGTGGCGCGGTGCATGCCGCGGTACAACCTCTTGATCGCGTGGTGGCCATCGTCGACAACGACGTGGTCATGCAAAGCCAGCTGGACCAGCGTGTCCGCGAGGTCCAGCAAACCATCGCCAAGCGCGGCGGCGGCATGCCGCCTGCCGGCGCGCTGGACCAGCAGGTACTGGAGCGCCTGATCGTCGAGAACCTGCAGCTGCAGATCGGCGAGCGCTCCGGCATCCGCATCACCGACGAGGAACTGAACCAGGCCATGGGCACCATTGCCCAGCGCAACGGCATGTCGCTGGAGCAGTTCCACGCCGCCCTGGCCCGTGACGGCATGTCATTCGACGACGCCCGCGAACAGGTCAAGCGCGAGATGATCATCAGCCGTGTACGCCAGCGCCGCGTGGCCGAGCGTATCCAGGTGTCCGAGCAGGAAGTGAAGAACTTCCTCAACTCCGACCTTGGCAAGATGCAGATGTCGGAAGAGTACCGCCTGGCCAACATCCTGATCCCGACCCCGGAAGCAGCCAACTCGGAGGCCATCCAGGCCGCCGCGCGCCAGGTTGGCGATGTGTACCAGCAGCTCAAGCAGGGCGCGGACTTCGGCCAGATGGCCATTGCCCGCTCCGCCAGCGAAAACGCCCTGGAAGGCGGCGAGATGGGCTGGCGTAAAGCCGGCCAGCTGCCGCCAGACTTCGCCAAGATGCTCAGCAGCATGGCGGTGGGCGACATCACCCAGCCCATTCGCATCCCCAACGGCTTCATCATCCTCAAGCTCGAGGAGAAGCGCGGTGGCAGCGAGAACGTGCTGCGTGACGAAGTGCATGTGCGCCACATCCTGATCAAGCCAAGCGAAATCCGCAGCGATGCGGCCACCGAGCAACTGGCCGAGCGCCTGTACGATCGCATCAAGAACGGCGAAGACTTCGGCGAACTGGCGAAGAGCTTCTCGGAAGACCCGGGTTCGGCGCTCAACGGCGGCGACCTCAACTGGGTTGACCCGAACAGCCTGGTACCGGAGTTCCGCGAGCAGATGGCCAACGCCGCCCAGGGCGAAGTCACCCGTCCGTTCAAGACCCAGTACGGCTGGCATGTCCTGGAAGTGCTCGGCCGCCGCGCTACCGACAGCACCGAGCAGGCTCGGGAACAGCAGGCCATGAACGTTCTGCGCAACCGCAAGTACGACGAAGAGCTGCAGACCTGGCTGCGCCAGATCCGCGACGAGGCCTACGTTGAAATCAAGCTGCCTGGCGCTGACCAGGCCACCCAGTGAAGCCCCTGCGCTTCGCCGTCACCCCCGGCGAGCCGGCCGGCATAGGCCCCGACCTGTGCCTGCTGCTCGCCGCAGACGCCCAGCCCCACCCCCTGATCGCCATCACCAGCCGTGACCTGCTCGCCGAGCGGGCCACGCAGCTGGGGCTGGCCGTCAACCTGCTGCCGGTAGCACCGGGCCAATGGCCCGAGCAGCCGGCGCCAGCGGGTAGCCTGTACGTCTGGGATACCCCCCTGGCAGCCCCGGTAGTGCCGGGCCAGCTCGACAAGGCCAATGCGGCGTTCGTGCTGGATACCCTGACCCGAGCCGGGCAAGGCTGCCTGGACGGGCATTTCGCCGGGATGATCACCGCCCCTGTGCACAAGGGCGTGATCAACGAAAGCGGTATCGCCTTCTCCGGGCATACCGAATTCCTCGCCGAACTCACCCACACCGCGCAAGTGGTGATGATGCTGGCTACCCGGGGCCTGCGCGTGGCCCTGGTGACCACGCACCTGCCGCTGCGCGACATTGCCGACGCCATCACTGCCGAGCGCGTCGAGCGTGTAACCCGTATCCTGCATGCCGACATGCGCGACAAGTTCGGCATTGCCAACCCGCGCATCCTGGTGTGCGGCCTCAACCCGCACGCGGGTGAGGGCGGCCACCTGGGCCGCGAGGAAATCGACATCATCGAGCCGACCCTGGCCCGCCTGCGCACCGAAGGCATGGACCTGCGCGGGCCGCTGCCGGCCGATACCCTGTTTACCCCCAAATATCTGGAGCACTGCGATGCAGTGCTGGCGATGTACCACGACCAGGGCCTGCCCGTACTCAAGTACAAAGGCTTCGGTGCTGCGGTCAACGTGACCCTGGGCCTGCCGATCATCCGCACGTCGGTCGACCACGGCACCGCCCTGGACCTGGCCGGCACTGGCAAGGTCGACACCGGCAGCCTGCGCGTCGCGCTGGAAACCGCCTACCAGATGGCCGAGAACCGACCATGAACGAGCAATACCAACACCGGGCGCGCAAGCGCTTCGGCCAGAACTTCCTGCATGACGCCGGCATCATCGACCGCATCCTGCGTGCCATCAACGCCAAGGCTGGCGAACATCTGCTGGAAATCGGCCCGGGCCAGGGCGCCCTGACCGAAGGCCTGCTGGGTAGCGGCGCACAGCTGGACGTGGTGGAACTGGACAAGGACCTGGTGCCGATCCTGCAGCACAAGTTCGCCGGCCGCAGCAATTTCCGCCTGCACCAGGGCGACGCCCTGAAGTTCGACTTCAACCAGCTGGGCGTGCCAGCGCGCAGCCTCAAGGTAGTGGGCAACCTGCCCTACAACATCTCCACCCCACTGATCTTCCACCTGCTCAGCCATGCCGGGCTGATCCGCGACATGCATTTCATGCTGCAGAAGGAAGTGGTCGAGCGCATGGCCGCCGGCCCCGGCGGTGGTGACTGGGGGCGTTTGTCGATCATGGTGCAGTACCACTGCCGGGTCGAACATCTGTTCAACGTTGGCCCTGGCGCCTTCAACCCACCACCGAAAGTGGACTCGGCCATCGTCCGCCTGGTGCCGCACGAAGTGCTGCCGTACCCGGCCAAGGATGCAAAGCTGCTGGAGCAGGTGGTACGCGAAGCCTTCAACCAGCGCCGCAAGACCCTGCGCAACACCATGAAAGGCCTGCTCGACAGCGCGGCCATCGAAGCGGCTGGCGTGGACGGCAGCCTGCGCCCCGAACAGCTGGACCTGGCCGCCTTCGTGCGCCTGGCTGACCAGTTGGCCGATCAGCAAGCCTGATATCGCCTGTACCGGCCCTTTCGCGGGTAAACCCGCTCCCACAGGAATTGCACAACCCTTGAAATCTGTGTGATCCCTGTGGGAGCGGGTTTACCCGCGAAAGGGCCGGTACTGACAACAAAGACCTCAAGCCCCTGCACCGCTGGCCCTCCCCCCTCTCAATGGCCTAGACTGCATTATTGCGTCAGCTCGCCCAAGGCCCTTGCATGTCCGACCCCCGCTATCAGATCGACGTCAGCGTCGTGACCCGCTACCTCAAAGAACAATCCGACCCCGAAAACAGTCGCTTCGCTTTCGCCTACACCATTACCGTGCAGAACAATGGCTCGCTCAAGGCCAAGCTGTTGTCTCGTCACTGGCTGATCACCAACGGTGACGGCGAGGTCGAGGAAGTGCGCGGTGCCGGTGTCGTTGGCCAACAGCCCGATATCGACCCGGGCCAGAGCCACACCTACAGCAGCGGCGCGGTCATCAGCACCCGCGTGGGCACCATGCAGGGCAGCTACCAGATGTTCGCCGAGGACGGCAAACGCTTCGATGCCGAGATCGCCCCCTTCCGCCTGGCGGTGCCCGGAGCGCTGCACTGATGGCTACCTACGCCGTCGGTGACCTGCAGGGCTGCCTGCAGCCACTCAAATGCCTGCTCGAACGGGTCAACTTCAACCCCGCCGTCGACCGCCTGTGGCTGGTCGGCGACCTGGTCAACCGCGGCCCCGAGTCACTGGAAACCCTGCGCTTCCTTTATTCCATCCGCCAGTCGCTGGTGTGCGTGCTGGGCAACCATGACCTGCACCTGCTGGCCGCCTGGCACAACGTCGAACGCCTGAAGAAAAGCGACACCCTGCGCGAGATCATCGAAGCGCCGGACGCCGACCAGCTGTTCGACTGGCTGCGCCAGCAAAAGCTGCTGCATTACGACGAGCCCCGTGGCATCGCCCTGGTGCACGCCGGCATTCCGCCGCAATGGACCTTGGGCAAAGCCCTGGCGCTGGCCGCCGAGGTCGAGGAAGTGCTGCGCGACGATGAGCGCCTGAAGCTGTACCTGGACGGCATGTACGGCAACGAGCCGAACAAGTGGAACAAGAACCTCAGCGGCATCGAACGCCTGCGGGTCATCACCAACTGCCTCACGCGCATGCGCTTCTGCACCCCCGAGGGCAAGCTCGACTTCAAGAGCAAGGAAGGCCTGGATACCGCGCCCAAAGGCTACAAGCCCTGGTACGCGCACAAGGACCGCCGCTCACGCCATGTGAAGATCATCTTCGGCCACTGGGCCGCCCTGCAGGGGCAGGTGAACGAGCCCGGCATCATCGCCCTGGACACCGGTTGCGTGTGGGGCGGCGCCATGACCCTGTACAACGTCGACAGCGGCGAATACCACCGCTGTGACTGCAGCGACGACGGCAACTTACGCCTCCCCACCCAAACGCCTACACTGAACGATCAACCCTGAAGGAAGCCGTACCCATGAGCGAATTCAAGCGCATCCCTCCCGAACAGGCCCTGGCCCTGCGCGCGCAAGGTGCGGTAGTCGTCGACATTCGCGACCCGCAGGCCTTTGCCGCCGGCCACATCACCGGCGCCAGGCATCTGGATAACCATTCGGTCGCCGAGTTCATCCGCAATGCCGACCTCGATGCCCCGACCTTGGTGGTGTGCTACCACGGCAATTCCAGCCAGAGCGCTGCCGCCTACCTGGTGAACCAGGGCTTCTCCGACGTGTACAGCGTGGACGGCGGCTTTGAGCTGTGGCGCACTACCTACCCGGCCGAGACCGCCCAGGGCACTGCCGAATAATTTTTTCATTTTTACTGCAGCCCGCGCCCCGTGCGGGCTTGCGGCTTATCTGACGAACGGTCGCTCGCAACTTCTCCGCCCCTCGCCCTTGACCTTGCGGATAACCAACTATTCTTAAGCGCAGGCCATCCAGAAAAAGGGGAGAGCCGGTACACCGGCGTGCGGGTCATCGGTAGCGTTACAGGGTGTTCTGGGGGGTATACAGCAGCCGGCGGACCCGGTTGCATGCCAGCATCAGCTGACTGATCCGGCGTCGTCTCCACGTATCGAGCGAGGTGACGTCATGAGTATTTTTAGCCACTTCCAACAACGTTTCGAGTCAACGCGCCAGGAAGAACTCTCGCTGCAGGAGTACCTCGAGCTGTGCAAAGAGGATCGCAGTGCCTACGCATCGGCGGCCGAACGGCTGTTGCTGGCCATCGGTGAGCCGGAGCTGATCGACACCTCAACCAACTCCAGACTGTCGCGAATCTTCTCCAACAAGGTTATCCGCCGCTATCCGGCCTTTGCCGACTTCCATGGCATGGAAGAGTGCATCGACCAGATCGTGTCCTACTTCCGCCACGCCGCCCAAGGCCTGGAAGAAAAGAAACAGATCCTCTATCTGCTGGGCCCGGTTGGCGGTGGTAAATCGTCGCTTGCCGAAAAACTCAAGCAGCTGATGGAAAAGGTACCGTTCTACGCCATCAAGGGCTCGCCGGTATTCGAGTCGCCCCTGGGGCTGTTCAACGCCACCGAAGACGGGGCCATTCTCGAGGAAGAGTTCGGCATCCCGCGGCGCTACCTGAACACCATCATGTCGCCCTGGGCCACCAAGCGCCTGCAGGAGTTCGGCGGCGACATCAGCAAGTTCAAGGTGGTCAAGCTGTACCCGTCGATCCTCAACCAGATCGCCATCGCCAAGACCGAACCCGGCGACGAGAACAACCAGGACATCTCGGCCCTGGTCGGCAAGGTGGATATCCGCAAGCTCGAGGAATTCCCGCAGAACGACGCTGACGCCTACGCCTATTCGGGCGCGCTGTGCCGGGCCAACCAGGGCCTGATGGAATTCGTCGAGATGTTCAAGGCCCCGATCAAGGTCCTGCACCCGTTGCTCACCGCCACCCAGGAAGGCAACTACAACAGTACCGAAGGCCTCGGCGCCATCCCCTACTCCGGGATTTTGCTGGCCCACTCCAACGAATCGGAATGGCATACCTTCCGCAACAACAAGAACAACGAGGCGTTCATCGACCGGATCTACATCGTCAAGGTGCCGTACTGCCTGCGCGTCAGCGACGAAATCAAGATCTACGACAAGCTGCTGATCAACAGTTCGCTGGCCAAGGCCCACTGCGCACCCGACACGCTGAAGATGCTCGCCCAGTTCACCGTGCTGTCGCGCCTGAAAGAGCCGGAAAACTCCAACATCTACTCGAAGATGCGGGTGTACGATGGAGAAAACCTCAAGGACACCGATCCGAAGGCCAAATCGATCCAGGAATACCGGGACGCCGCCGGCGTCGACGAAGGCATGAACGGCCTGTCGACCCGCTTTGCCTTCAAGATCCTCTCCAAGGTGTTCAACTTCGACCCGCATGAAGTGGCCGCAAACCCGGTGCACCTGCTGTATGTGCTGGAACAGCAGATCGAGCAGGAACAGTTCCCTGCCGAAGTGCGCGAACGCTACCTGCGCTACCTGAAGGAGTACCTGGCCCCGCGCTACATCGAGTTCATCGGCAAGGAAATCCAGACCGCCTACCTGGAGTCCTACAGCGAATACGGCCAGAACATCTTCGACCGCTACGTGCTGTACGCCGACTTCTGGATCCAGGACCAGGAATACCGCGACCCGGAAACCGGCGAAATCCTCAACCGTATCGCCCTCAACGAAGAACTGGAGAAGATCGAAAAGCCGGCCGGCATCAGCAACCCGAAAGATTTCCGCAACGAAATCGTCAACTTCGTGCTGCGTGCCCGAGCCAACAACAATGGCAAGAACCCGAGCTGGCTGAGCTACGAAAAGCTGCGGGTGGTGATCGAGAAGAAAATGTTCTCCAACACCGAGGACCTGCTGCCGGTCATCAGCTTCAACGCCAAGGCCAGCAAGGAGGACCAACAGAAACACAACGACTTCGTCACGCGCATGGTGGAGCGTGGTTATACCGACAAACAGGTTCGTCTGCTGTCGGAATGGTACCTGCGGGTCAGGAAATCGCAATAAAGCGACAAGCTACCCACCGCGCGCCCAAGGCTGCTACACCAGCCTTGGGCGGCGGCAGCTGCTTTGCTGCCTTTACGTGAAGCGGCTCGTAGCTTGAAGCGTGCAGCTGTTCCCAGCTACCGGAGGGACCATGAGCTACGTTATAGATCGACGCCTGAACGGCAAGAACAAGAGCACGGTGAACCGCCAGCGCTTCTTGCGGCGGTACCGCGAGCACATCAAGAAAGCCGTCGAAGAGGCGGTGAGCCGCCGTTCCATCATGGACATGGAACATGGCGAGCAGATCAGCATTCCTGGGCGCGACATCGACGAACCGGTGCTGCACCATGGTCGTGGGGGCAAACAGACCATCGTGCACCCAGGCAACAAGGAGTTCACCGCCGGTGAACACATCCCCAGGCCGCAAGGCGGCGGCGGTGGTGGCAGCGGCCGTGGCAAGGCCGGCAACTCCGGCGAGGGCATGGACGACTTCGTCTTCCAGATCACCCAGGAAGAATTCCTCGAGTTCATGTTCGAGGACCTCGAACTGCCCAACCTGGTCAAACGTCACCTGACCGGGGCCGACACCTTCAAGACCGTGCGCGCCGGTATCGCCAACGAAGGCAACCCATCACGCATCAACATCGTGCGCACCCTGCGTTCGGCCCATGCCCGGCGCATCGCCCTGACCGGCAGCAGCCGCGCCCTGCTGCGCGAAGCACAGAAGGAACTCGCCCGCCTGAAGGTCGAGGAACCAGACAACTTCACCGATATCCAGGAAGTCGAACATGAGATCGAACGCCTGAAGGCACGCATCAACCGCCTGCCCTTCCTCGACACCTTCGACCTCAAGTACAACCTGCTGGTCAAGCAGCCCAACCCCAGCTCCAAGGCGGTGATGTTCTGCCTGATGGACGTGTCCGGCTCGATGACCCAGGCCACCAAGGACATCGCCAAGCGCTTCTTCATCCTGCTGTACCTGTTCCTCAAGCGTAACTACGAGCGCATCGAAGTGGTTTTCATCCGCCACCACACCAGCGCTCGTGAGGTCGACGAGGAAGAATTCTTCTATTCGCGGGAAACCGGCGGCACCATCGTTTCCAGCGCACTCAAACTGATGCAGGAGGTCATGGCCGAACGCTACCCGGCCAGCGACTGGAACATCTACGCCGCCCAGGCCTCCGACGGCGACAACTGGAACGACGACTCGCCGATCTGCCGCGACATCCTGGCCAAGCAGATCATGCCGCATGTGCAGTACTACACTTACGTTGAAATCACCCCGCGAGAGCACCAGGCGCTGTGGTACGAATACGAGCGCATCGGCGAAGCCTTCCCCGACACGTTCGCCCAGCAGCAGTTGGTATCGGCCGGCGACATCTACCCGGTCTTCCGTGAACTCTTCCAGCGCAGGTTAGCCACATGACCGCCAGAGCACAGAGACGCCAACCCATTTCCACCGGGTCCGAGTGGACGTTCGAACTGATCCAGACCTACGACCGGGAAATCAGCCGCCTGGCCGAGCGTTACGCCCTGGACACCTACCCCAACCAGATCGAGGTGATTACCGCCGAGCAGATGATGGACGCCTATGCCTCGGTCGGCATGCCGCTGGGTTATCACCACTGGTCCTACGGCAAGCAGTTCCTCAGCACGGAAAAGTCCTACAGCCGCGGCCAGATGGGCCTGGCCTACGAGATCGTGATCAACTCCGACCCGTGCATCGCCTACCTGATGGAAGAAAACACCATGTGCATGCAGGCACTGGTGATCGCCCATGCCTGCTACGGCCATAACAGCTTCTTCAAGGGCAACTACCTGTTCCGCACCTGGACCGACGCCAGCTCGATCATCGACTACCTGGTGTTCGCCAAGCAGTACATCGCCCAGTGCGAAGAGCGCCATGGCATCGATGCCGTGGAAGACCTGATCGACTCCTGCCATGCCCTGATGAACTATGGCGTCGACCGTTACAAGCGGCCTTACCCGATTTCCGCCGAAGAGGAGCGGCGCCGGCAGAAGGAGCGCGAGGAGCACCTGCAGCGGCAGATCAATGACCTGTGGCGGACCATTCCGAAAAGCGCCGACAAGGGCAACGATCGCGATGATGCGCGCTTCCCCGCCGAACCGCAGGAAAACATCCTGTATTTCATCGAGAAGAACGCCCCGTTGCTGGAACCCTGGCAGCGCGAGGTGGTACGCATCGTGCGCAAGATCGCCCAGTATTTCTACCCGCAACGTCAGACCCAGGTGATGAACGAGGGCTGGGCGACGTTCTGGCACTACACGCTGATGAACGACCTGTACGACGAAGGGCTGATCACCGAAGGCTTCATGATGGAGTTCCTGCAGTCGCACACCAGCGTGGTGTTCCAGCCCGGCTTCGACAGCCCCTACTACAACGGCATCAACCCCTACGCACTGGGCTTTGCGATGTACACCGACATCCGCCGCATGTGCGAAAACCCGACCGAGGAAGATCGCCGCTGGTTCCCCGACATTGCCGGCAGTGACTGGCTTTCTACCATCAAGTTCGCCATGAGCAGCTTCAAGGACGAGAGCTTCATCCTGCAGTATCTTTCGCCCAAGGTCATGCGCGATCTCAAGCTGTTCAGCATCCTAGATGACGACCAGCGCGACGACCTGTATGTACCTGCCATCCACGACGAGGCTGGCTACCGGACCATTCGCGAACTGCTGGCGGCGCAGTACAACCTGGGCAACCGCGAACCGAACGTGCAGATCTGGAGCGTCGACCGCCGCGGCGACCGCTCGCTGACCTTGCGCCACCAGCAACACAACCGCAAACCGCTGGGCGACTCGACCGATGAAGTGCTCAAGCACCTGCACCGCCTGTGGGGCTTCGACATCCATCTGGAGACCGTACAGGGCGAGCAGGTAATGAAGACCCACCACATGCCACCACGCGGCGAACACGGCGAAAACGGCGACTACGGCCGCATGGACCTGGCTGTCATCCACCACCTCTAGTGCCACGCCATAACTGCCGACAGGGTATCCTGTCGGCAGTTATGGAGAGTTGCACATGCACATCTACAAAGTCGGCGGCGCCGTGCGCGACCGCTTGCTCGGCCGCCCTGTCAGCGATATCGACTGGCTGGTGGTCGGCGCCACGGTCGAGGAAATGCACGCCAAGGGCTTTCGACCGGTCGGCGCTGATTTCCCGGTGTTCCTGCACCCGAAAACCGGCGAGGAATACGCCTTGGCGCGCACCGAACGCAAGAGCGGGCGTGGCTATGGCGGGTTCACCTTCCACGCCAGCCCCGATGTAACCCTGGAAGAGGACTTGATCCGCCGTGACCTGACCATCAATGCGATGGCCGAGGACGAGGCGGGTACGGTGTACGACCCTTATCATGGCCAGGACGATCTAGATCAGCGCCTTTTACGCCATGTTTCCCCGGCATTCGCCGAAGATCCCTTGCGCGTGCTGCGCGTAGCACGCTTTGCTGCCCGTTATGCACCGCTGGGTTTCCGGGTTGCCGATGAGACACTTGAGCTGATGCGCCAGATCAGCGCCTCTGGCGAATTGCAGGCGCTGACTGCCGAGCGCAGCTGGAAGGAAATCGAGCGGGCGCTGATGGAGGCGCAGCCGCAGGTGTTCTTCCAGGTGTTGCATGCTTGTGGCGCCCTGCAGCAGCTGTTGCCTGAGCTTGATGACGCTCCCCAGGCCCTGGCAGCGCTGGAACAGGCGGCATTGCACGAACAGCCCCTGCATGTACGCTGGGCCTGCTTGTTGCGGGCGCTGGCCCCAGCCGCGATCAAAGCCGTCAACCAGCGCCTCAAGGCGCCGCGAGAGTGCCAGGAGCTGGCGTTACTGACGGGTGAGTGCCTGGCGCAAGGCAACCAGGCGCTGGAGCTGCCTGCCACGGCATTGCTGGAGCTGTTGCAGAAGTTCGATGTGTACCGGCGACCGCAGCGGTTCGAGGACTTCCTGATCGCTTGCGAGATGACCGCGCTGGGCGAGGGCAAATCGGGTTATCCACAGGCCGATTACCTGCGCGGGGCAGCGGCGGCGGCGCGGGCGGTGGATGTGAAGCCGTTGGTGCAGGCAGGGCTGACTGGCCAGGCCTTGGGCGAAGCGCTCAAAGGTGAGCGGCTGAAAGCCCTCGAGGCTTACAAGCTCGGTTGAGCATACCGGCCCTTTCGCGGCTAAAGCCGCTCCCACAGGGATCGCACAGCATTTGGCATCATGCGATCCCTGTGGGAGCGGCTTTAGCCGCGAAAGGGCCGGGACAGGCTTATGCCGGAGTCAGCTGCAACCCACGCCACTCAAAGGCAACCGGCGCCAACACCTGATCGATCCGCGCCTCCTGCCACAACTGCGCCATCGTCTTGCCTACCCCCGGATGCACCAGCTCCGGCGCCAGCAGCGACAGCGGCCACAGGACGAAGGCATTCTTCAGGATCTCGGCCCGAGGCAACACCAGCCCATCGAACGTGCCGTGCAAATCGTCATACATCAGCACGTCGATATCCAGCGGCAGCCCTTTGCGGTCCGGCGCATAGCGGCCGTTGTCGGCCTCGATGAACTTCAGCCGGCGGTCCAGTTCGATCAACGGCAACGCAGTCTGCCCGGTCACCACGAAGTTGATGAACGGCCCGCTCTTGATCCCCACCGCCTGGCTTTCGAACGCCGGCGAACAGCGTATATCGCTCAGGATGCCGGCCAACGCATCGAGCCCGGCGCACAAGTGCGCCTCGCGCTCGATGTTGCTGCCAAGGCCAAGGTAAACCGTGCTCAGAGACATCCGCGCTCGATCTCCACGCCAACACCACCACGGGCCGCAGGCACCGCACCCGGCTTGGTCAGTTTCAACCGCACCCACGGGATGTGGAACTCTTCCATCAATGCCGCCACCAGGCGCTCGGCGAAGGTTTCCACCAACTCGAAACGGGCCTGTTCGGCAAACGCCTGGATGCGCGCCGATACGCTGGCATAGTCCAGGGCCAGGTTCAGGTCGTCACCGGCCGCTGCCGGGCGGTTGTCCCAGGCAAAGCTCAGGTCCAGGCGCAAGCACTGGCGAATATCCCGCTCCCAGTCATAGGCACCGATGACGGTATCGACTTCCAGGCCTTCGATGAACACTCTGTCCAAGCACTTCTCTCCACAGCACGACAAGGGCGACTGGCGCCGTTAGAATCAGGGCGTCCTCGCCCGGAATAGTTAGCATGTTTTGGTTACTGGCGTTGCTCGCCTACCTGCTCGGCTCGCTGTCCTTCGCCATCGTCCTCAGCCGCCTCACGGGCAGCCCGGACCCGCGTTCCAGCGGCTCAGGCAATGCCGGCGCCACCAACATGCTACGCCTGGCAGGCCGCAAACTGGCGATCCTGACCCTGCTTGGCGACCTGTGCAAGGGCCTGTTGCCAGTATTGCTCGCCCGCCTTGCCGGGCTGGACCTGCACGCACAGGCCTGGGTCGGCGTGTGCGCGGTGCTGGGCCACCTGTTCCCGCTGTACTTCCGCTTCCAGGGCGGCAAGGGCGTGGCGACCGCCGCCGGCATGCTCATGGCCCTTTACTTCCCGGCCGCACTGCTGGCCATCGGCGCCTGGCTGCTGACCTTCTACCTTACCCGCACCAGCTCGCTGGCGGCGCTGATCGCCACACCACTGACCTTGCCATTGCTGGCCTGGCGCGAGCCCGAGGCCCTGCTGCCGATCACCGTGCTGACGGCGATGATCGTGTGGCGTCACCGCAGCAACCTGCGCGACCTGTTTGCCGGGCGCGAACGGCACTTCTGACGCTTAAACCGGCGGCAGCTGCTCCATCGGCCAGCGTGCCTGCACGCTGATTGCCAGGTCCTGCTGCTGCCCGGCCAACAACCGCTGGCAGCCAGCGTAGGCGATCATCGCGCCGTTGTCGGTGCAGAACTGCGGGCGCGCGTAGTACACGTTGCCCTTGATGCTGCCGAGCATGTCCTCGAGGGACGCGCGCAGGGCCTTGTTGGCGCTGACGCCACCGGCAATCACCAGGCGCTTGAGGCCGGTCTGCTTGAGCGCCCGCTTGCACTTGATGGTCAAAGTCTCCACCACCGCCTGCTGGAATGCCAGGGACAGGTCGCAACGGGTTTGCTCACTGTCGTCGCCGGCATCGCGGCACTGCTGCCAGGTGTTCAGGGCAAAGGTTTTCAGGCCGCTGAAGCTGAACTCCAGGCCCGGGCGGTCGGTCATCGGCCGCGGGAACACGAAGCGGCCAGGCACGCCGCGCTCGGCCAGGCGGGCGATTTCCGGGCCACCGGGGTAGTTCAGGCCGATCAGCTTGGCAGTCTTGTCGAACGCTTCGCCGGCGGCGTCGTCCAGGCTCTCGCCCAGCAGCTCGTATTGGCCGATGCCATCGACCCGCACCAGCTGGGTATGGCCACCGGAAACCAACAAAGCGACGAACGGAAACTGCGGCGGGTTTTCTTCCAGCATGGGCGCCAGCAGGTGGCCCTCCATGTGGTGCACGCCAATCGCCGGGATGTCCCAGGCAAAGGCCAGCGCCTGGGCGCAGGAGGCCCCCACCAGCAATGCACCGACCAGGCCCGGGCCCGCGGTGTAGGCGATGGCGTCGATCTCGGTGGCGACGCAGCCGGCCTCGTCCAGCACCTGGCGGATGAGCGGCAGCATGCGCTTGACGTGGTCACGCGAGGCAAGCTCTGGCACCACACCGCCGAACACGCGGTGCAGGTCGATCTGGCTGAACAGCGCGTCGGCCAACAAACCGCGCTCGCTGTCGTATAATGCGACGCCAGTTTCGTCGCAGGATGTTTCCAATCCCAGTACTAGCATGGGTTCGTCCCTTGTGGGGGCTGAATTCGAAGCCGCGCATGATAGTCCCCGTGTCGGATGCCGACCAGCGGTTTTCGATCAGAGGCTTTGCATTCCGGCTTGCTAAGGGTTAACATCCGCAACCCTTGAAAACCGACGTTCTCCAGCACACCTTTGTTTTGCCAGGAGCACGTCTACCCCGGTAATGAATTAAGGTAGCCCTGGATGCCAGCCGTCAAAGTTAAAGAGAACGAACCCTTCGACGTAGCTCTGCGTCGTTTCAAGCGCTCCTGCGAAAAAGCCGGTGTACTGGCTGAAGTTCGTAGCCGCGAGTTTTACGAGAAGCCGACCGCCGAGCGTAAGCGCAAAGCAGCTGCTGCTGTTAAGCGTCACGCCAAGAAAGTTCAGCGCGAACAGCGCCGCGCCGTTCGTCTGTACTAATACAGACGTTCTACGCAAAGCTTCTGCCTGCCCGGCTAACCGCCGGGCGATGGCAGTGGTCGCTTCAAACTTGAGCAGCTAGCTCAAGGCCCTGCACAAGCTTCATGCGAACTGCACATGGGCAACCTGCCTGAAACGTCAGAGCTGGTCCTCCTTGCTGTATGACCAGACGTGCACGTCCGACTGACGGGCCCTCAGGGGCTGGCGACGAGCACACATTCCCTCGCACTTCCCCAAGCGGCACTCGCCCCATTCGGCGCGTGAGCGATTAGACTTGCCAGTTGCCAGATGACGAGACTGCCATGGCCGGGCTGATTCCCCAGAGTTTCATTGACGACCTTATCAACCGCCTCGACATCGTCGACGTGGTGAGTTCGCGCGTCCAGCTGAAAAAAACCGGCAAGAACTACTCCGCCTGCTGCCCGTTCCACAAGGAAAAGACCCCTTCCTTCACGGTCAGCCCCGACAAGCAGTTCTACTACTGCTTCGGCTGCGGTGCCGGCGGCAACGCCCTGGGCTTCGTCATGGACCACGACAACCTGGACTTCCCCCAGGCCGTCGAGGAGTTGGCCCGCGCCGCCGGCATGGAAGTGCCCCGCGAGCAAGGCCGCCGCGACCACAAGCCGCGCCAGCCAACCGATTCGCCGCTGTACCCGCTACTGGACGCCGCCTCGGAGTTCTACCGCCAGGCCCTGCGCAGCCACCCGACCCGCAAAGCGGCGGTGGAGTACCTCAAGGGCCGCGGCCTGTCCGGGGAAATCGCCCGCGACTTCGGCCTGGGCTTCGCCCCGCCAGGCTGGGACAACCTGCTCAAGCACCTGGGTGCCGACACCCTGCAGCAAAAGGTGATGATCGATGCCGGCCTGCTGATCGAGAACGCCGAAAGCGGCAAGCGCTACGACCGTTTCCGCGACCGGGTGATGTTCCCGATCCGCGACAGCCGCGGACGCATCATCGCCTTCGGTGGCCGAGTGCTCGGCGACGACAAGCCCAAGTACCTGAACTCCCCGGAAACCCCGGTATTCCACAAGGGCCAGGAACTGTACGGCCTGTACGAGGCGCGCAAGCACAACCGCAACCTCGACGAAATCATCGTCGTCGAAGGCTACATGGACGTCATCGCCCTGGCCCAGCAAGGCCTGCGCAACGCCGTGGCCACCCTTGGCACAGCCACCAGCGAAGAGCACCTCAAGCGCCTGTTCCGCGTGGTGCCCAGCGTGCTGTTCTGCTTCGACGGCGACCAGGCCGGGCGCAAGGCGGCCTGGCGCGCCCTGGAATCGACCCTGTCGAACCTGCAGGACGGTCGCCGCGCGCGCTTCCTGTTCCTGCCCGAAGGCGAAGACCCGGACAGCCTGGTGCGCGCCGAAGGCACCGATGCCTTCATGGCCCGCATCAACCAGCACGCCCAGCCGCTGGCCGATTACTTCTTCGAGCAACTGAGCGTCGAAGCCGACCCGCGCTCGCTGGAAGGCAAGGCGCACATGGCGACCCTGGCCGCACCGCTGATCGAAAAGATCCCCGGCGCCAACCTGCGCCAACTGATGCGCAACCGCCTGAAGGAAATCACCGGCCTCGACCCGCAGCAGGTCGAGCAACTGACGCAACACGCCCCGGCCTCCAGCAGCGTGCCGGACTACGACCCTGGCTACGACTACGACGCCATGGCCAGCTACACCCCCGACTACGGCGACATGCCGCAGCACGACTACGCCCCCGTTCATCAGGAACAGGAGTGGAAGCCGAACAAGGGCGCTGGCAAGAAGCAGTGGAGCGACAAGCCCTGGGACAAGAACCGCAAGGGTGGCAAGCCCTGGCAGCAACGTGACGAAGCGCCACCCCGCGTGCCGGCCCCGGTCGAGCCGCCCACCCTGGCCGCCCTGCGCACTCTGCTGCACCACCCGCTGCTGGCCGGCAAGGTGGAAGATGCCAGCCACTTCGCCGACGAAGAGCACCTGTACAGCCAGCTGCTGGTAGCACTGATCGAAGCCGCGCAGAAAAATCCTGGGCTAAGCTCAATGCAGTTGATCGCGCGTTGGCACGGCACCGAACAGGGGCGCCTGCTGCGAGCCCTGGCGGAAAAGGAATGGCTGATCGTGGCCGACAACCTTGAACAACAGTTTTTCGACACTATAACTAGCTTGTCCGCCCGCCAACGCGAGCGCAGCCTGGAACAACTGCTCAGGAAATCACGTCAAAGCGAATTGACCAGCGAGGAAAAAACCCAGCTCCTCGCCCTGCTGAGCCGGAATGTTCCCGCACAAACGCCGACCTCATCTGGCGCGTGAGGCCCATGCTCGGGTATAATCCTCGGCTTGTTTTTTGCCCGCCAAGACCTTCAGTGGATAGGGTGTTATGTCCGGAAAAGCGCAACAGCAGTCTCGTATCAAAGAGTTGATCACCCGCGGTCGTGAGCAGGGTTACCTGACTTACGCGGAGGTCAACGACCACCTGCCTGAGGATATTTCAGATCCGGAACAGGTGGAAGACATCATCCGCATGATCAACGACATGGGGATCAACGTATTCGAGAGTGCTCCGGATGCGGATGCCCTTCTGTTGGCGGAAGCCGACACCGACGAAGCCGCGGCCGAAGAAGCCGCTGCTGCGTTGGCGGCAGTTGAAACCGATATCGGCCGCACGACCGACCCGGTGCGCATGTACATGCGCGAAATGGGTACCGTCGAGCTGCTGACCCGCGAAGGCGAAATCGAAATCGCCAAGCGTATCGAGGAAGGCATCCGTGAAGTCATGGGCGCCATCGCCCACTTCCCGGGCACTGTCGACTACATTCTCGGCGAATATGACCGTGTCACCACCGAAGGTGGCCGTCTGTCGGACGTTCTCAGCGGTTACATCGACCCTGACGACAATATCGCCGCGCCGACCGAAGAAGTGCCGATCCCGGGCACCAAGGCCGCCGCCGCGAAGGAAGAGTCCGACGACGACGAGGAAGAGTCCGAAAGCGGTGACGACGAGGAAGAGGCCGAGAGCGGCCCGGACCCGGAAGTCGCCCGCCAGCGCTTCGGTGCGGTCAACGACCAGCTGCAGGCCACCAACAAGGTCCTGAAGAAGAACGGTCGCACCCACAAGGACAGCGTCGAGGCCCTGCAGGCCCTGGCCGACCTGTTCATGCCGATCAAGCTGGTACCCAAGCAGTTCGAGGTACTGGTAGAGCGTGTTCGTGACTCCCTGAACCGTCTGCGCCAGCAGGAACGCGCCATCATGCAGCTGTGCGTGCGTGACGCCCGCATGCCGCGTGCCGACTTCCTGCGCATGTTCCCGAGCAACGAAACCGACCAGACCTGGAGCGGTGACCTGGCCAAGCGCAACACCAAGTGGGCTGCCGCCCTGGGTGAAAAGGACGCTGCCATCGTCGCTTGCCAGCAGAAGCTGATCGACCTTGAGACCGAAACCGGCCTGACCGTTGCCGAGATCAAGGAAATCAACCGTCGCATGTCGATCGGTGAAGCCAAGGCCCGCCGCGCCAAGAAAGAAATGGTCGAGGCGAACCTGCGTCTGGTGATCTCCATCGCCAAGAAGTACACCAACCGTGGCCTGCAGTTCCTCGACCTGATTCAGGAAGGCAACATCGGCTTGATGAAAGCGGTGGACAAGTTCGAATACCGTCGCGGCTACAAGTTCTCGACCTACGCTACCTGGTGGATTCGCCAGGCGATCACCCGTTCGATCGCCGACCAGGCGCGCACCATCCGTATTCCGGTGCACATGATCGAGACGATCAACAAGCTCAACCGTATTTCCCGCCAGATGCTGCAGGAAATGGGTCGCGAACCGACCCCGGAAGAGCTGGGCGAGCGCATGGAAATGCCTGAGGACAAGATCCGCAAGGTACTGAAGATCGCCAAAGAGCCGATCTCCATGGAAACCCCGATCGGTGACGACGAAGATTCGCACCTGGGCGACTTCATCGAGGACTCGACCATGCAGTCCCCGATCGACGTGGCCACGGTCGAAAGCCTCAAGGAAGCCACCCGTGACGTGCTCTCGGGCCTGACCGCACGCGAAGCCAAGGTGCTGCGCATGCGTTTCGGTATCGACATGAACACCGACCACACCCTCGAAGAGGTAGGCAAGCAGTTCGACGTGACCCGTGAGCGGATCCGTCAGATCGAAGCGAAGGCGTTGCGCAAACTGCGCCACCCGACTCGCAGCGAGCATCTGCGCTCCTTCCTCGACGAGTGATGACAAAACCCCGGCCCAGGCCGGGGTTTTTCTTTTCCGCCCCTTCCACTGCCTGTTCTGGCCTCATCGCCTCCCCCTGCCGGCCGCAACCACACAAAGCCCGCCATCCATCGCACATCGGCAGCAATGCCCGTCTACACTCGACTTCAGACCCCCTGAATGCGAGGCCGCTATGCACCCGATGCCGGCCATTCTGTTGCTGCTCCTGATTTTGTGGAACACAACGGCCGGCGCCCTGACCCTGACAGACGAGGAGAAAGCCTGGTTGGCTGCCCACCCGCAGCTGAGCCTGGGTGTAGACGCCTCTTGGCCACCGTTCGAGTTTCGCGACCAGGAGGGCCGGTACCAGGGATTGGCCGCCGATTACATCGCCACGATCCAGCAACGCCTGGGGGTGACGCTCAAACCGGTCGAACCCAGCAGCTGGACCGAGGTACTGGCGCAAGCCCGCGAAAGCCGCATCGACCTGCTGCCCGGCATCATGTCCACCCCCGAACGCCAAGGCTACCTGGCCTTCACCCGGCCGTACCTCGACTTCCCCATCGTCATCCTCGCCCACAAAGGCGGCGCACAGCCGCGCAACCTGAAAGACCTGTACGGCCTGAAGATTGCCGTGGTCGAAAACTACGCTCCGCACGAACTGCTGCGCACCCACCACCCGGACCTCAACCTGGTGGCCCTGCCCAACGTCAGCTCCACCCTGCAGGCCCTGGCCACCGACGAAGTGGACGCGGTGGTCGGTGACCTCGCTTCAAGCATCTGGAGCCTGCGCCAGCTCAAGCTCGACGGCCTCTACGTCAGCGGCGAAACGCCCTACCGCTACCAACTGGCCATGGCCGCCCCGCGCGACAACAAGGTACTGGTCGGCATTCTCGACAAAGTGATGGCCGACATGAGCAGTGGCGAAGTCAGCCAGATCCAGCAACGCTGGGTGGGCTATGTGGTCGACCAACGGATGTTCTGGTCCGACCTGCTGGTGTATGGCCTGCCCGCGGTGCTGGTATTGATGGCCGTGCTGGCAGTGGTCATCCGCATCAACCGCCGACTCAGTTCGGAAATTTCTCGGCGCATCGCCCTGGAACAGGAGCTGCGCAGCAGCGAGTACCACTATCGCAGCCTGGTCGAGAGCCTGTCCGCCATCGCCTGGGAGGCCGACGCCAACGACTTCACCTACAGCTACGTCTCGCCCCACGCCGAAGGCCTGCTCGGCTACCCATTGGCCGACTGGCTCAAGCCCGGCTTCTGGCGCAGCATCCTGCACCCGGAGGATGCCCTCTGGGCCCAGGCCTACTGCGACAGCGAAACTGCCGCCGGGCGCGACCACAGCCTCGACTACCGGGTGATCCGGGCCGATGGCCAGCCATTGTGGGTGCGCAACATCGTCAGCATGATCGAGCATGGCCACCAGCCAGTGATGCGCGGGCTGATGATCGACATCAGCGAGACCAAGCGCACCGAGGACGCCCTGCGCCTGTCCGAGCAGAAGTTCGCCTCGGTGTTCCAGCAGTGCCCCGACATCCTGCTGATCGCCCGCCACAGCGACGGCTGCCTGCTGGAGGTGAACGAAGCCTTCGAAGAGCAGATCGGCCTCTCCCCGGGCCAGGTCATCGGCCGCACTGCCACCGATCTCAACCTGTGGGGCGTCGAAGGCACCGGCCCGCGGCTGCTCGAACGCCTGCATCAGGGCGGTATCCGCAACCTGGAAATGAGCTTCCGCCGCAGCAACGGCCAGCTGTTCACCGGCCTGACCTCGGCCGAAACCTTCGAGCTCGACGGCAACCTCGCATTGGTGGTGGCGGTACGCGACATCAGCCAGCTCAAGGAAACCCAGGAGCAGCTGCAAACCTCGGAAGAGAAATTCGCCAAGGCCTTCCACGCCTCGCCCGACGGCCTGTTGCTGTCGCGCCAGAGCGACGGCTTGCTGCTCGAAGTGAACGAGGGCTTCTGCCGCCTCACCGGCTATGACCTCAGCCCGACCCTCGACCAGACCTCGCTGGACCTGGGCATCTGGGTCGACCTCAAC
>NZ_CP092827.1:0-120000 GCF_022533585.1 Pseudomonas sp. LS.1a | reverse complement strand
GTATCGGGCTCGCCACCTGCGGCACACTTCCCGCCAACGGATGCGGAATGCTCACCGCCAACCCGCGCGCCAGCACCTGCGGGTCCTGGAACATCTGCGCCAGGTCGTTGATTGGCCCGCACGGCACCCCTGCAGCCTCCAGCTGGCTCACCCACTGCGCCGTGGTCTTGAACACCGTGGCCTGGCGGATCAGCGGAATCAGCTCGGCCCGGTTGGCCACCCGCAGCTTGTTGGTAACGAAGCGTGGATCGTCCGCCCATTGCGGCTGCCCGGCCACCTCGGCGAACTTGCGGAACTGGCTGTCGTTACCCACGGTAAGGATGAAGTCGCCATCCGCCGTCGGAAAATCCTGATAAGGCACGATATTGGGATGCGCATTCCCCAGGCGACGAGGCGGGTTGCCCGTGGTCAGGTAGTTCATGGCCTGGTTCGCCAGGCAGGCCACCTGCACATCGAGCAACGCCATGTCGACATGCTGGCCCACCCCGGTCTGCTCCCGATGGGCGAGGGCAGCGAGGATCGCCACCGTGGAATACAGCCCGGTCAGGATATCGGTCAGCGCCACCCCCACCTTGACCGGCCCCGCACCTTCTTCACCCTCCGGACGGCCAGTCAGGCTCATCAGCCCGCCCAGCCCCTGGATCATGAAGTCATAACCCGCGCGCTTGGCATAAGGCCCGGTCTGGCCAAACCCAGTGATGGAACAATAGATAAGCCGCGGGTTGATCGCCTTCAGGCTCTGGTAGTCCAGGCCATAGGCAGCCAACCCACCCACCTTGAAGTTCTCGATGACGATATCGGACTTCACCGCCAGTTCACGCACCAGGCGCTGCCCCTCGGCCTGGGTGAAGTCGATGGTCACCGAGCGCTTGTTGCGGTTGGCCGACAGATAATAGGCCGCCTCACCGGTGTTCTCACCCTCGGCATCCTTGAGGAAGGGCGGCCCCCACGAGCGGGTATCGTCACCACTGCCAGGGCGCTCGACCTTGATCACATCGGCACCAAGGTCAGCGAGAATCTGGCCAGACCAGGGGCCGGCCAGCACGCGAGAAAGGTCCAGCACCCGCAGATGTGATAGCGCGCCCATGGGCTGGCTCCTTATCAATAGAAGGCCTGGATACCGGTCTGCGCACGCCCCAGGATCAGTGCATGCACATCGTGGGTACCTTCATAGGTGTTGACCACCTCCAGGTTGACCAGGTGACGGGCCACACCGAACTCATCGGAAATGCCATTGCCACCCAGCATGTCACGCGCCATGCGGGCAATATCCAGCGCCTTGCCGCAGGAGTTGCGCTTCATGATCGAAGTGATCTCCACTGCAGCCGTGCCTTCGTCCTTCATCCGCCCCAGACGCAGGCAGCCCTGCAGCGCCAGGGTGATTTCGGTCTGCATGTCGGCCAGCTTCTTCTGGATCAACTGGTTTGCAGCCAACGGACGGCCGAACTGCTGACGGTCCAGGGTGTACTGACGCGCGGTGTGCCAGCAGGCTTCGGCGGCACCCAGTGCACCCCAGGAGATGCCATAGCGGGCAGAGTTCAGGCAGGTAAACGGGCCTTTGAGGCCGCGCACATCCGGGAAGATGTTTTCTTCTGGCACGAACACGTTGTCCATGACGATTTCGCCAGTGATCGAGGCGCGCAGGCCGACCTTGCCGTGGATCGCCGGAGCACTGAGGCCTTCCCAACCCTTTTCCAGGACAAAGCCGCGGATATCACCCGCATCATCCTTGGCCCAGACCACGAATACATCGGCGATCGGGCTGTTGGTGATCCACATCTTGCTACCGGTCAGGCGGTAGCCGCCATCGACCTTCCGGGCACGGGTGATCATCGAACCCGGGTCGGAGCCGTGGTTGGGCTCGGTCAGGCCAAAGCAACCGATCCACTCGCCGCTGGCCAGCTTGGGCAGGTACTTCTGCTTTTGTGCCTCGGTACCGAACTCGTTGATTGGCACCATCACCAGCGACGACTGCACGCTCATCATCGAGCGGTAACCCGAGTCGATGCGCTCTACCTCGCGAGCAATCAGGCCATAGCACACGTAATTCAGGCCACTGCCACCGTATTGCTCGGGAATGGTAGCGCCCAGCAACCCGACCTCACCCATTTCACGGAAGATCGCCGGGTCGGTCTGCTCATGACGGAAGGCCTCGAGCACACGCGGGGCCAGCTTGTCCTGGGCGAACTGATAAGCGCTGTCACGCACCATGCGCTCTTCTTCAGTGAGCTGCTGATCGAGCAGCAGCGGGTCGATCCAGTTGAAGCTTGCTTTACCGGCCATGAGCGAAATCCTCGAAATAGGGGGCAGTGTTCTTGTGCCTTTGAGCCTAGGCCTGATCGGCCGCCGGGACAAACGAGGATTGCGCACCAATTAGTGATAATTTGTCACTTCGTAAATCGGCAAAACGCCATATTGACAGCCTTACGAGTGAGGTTGACGTACATGCGCCGCAAGATCCCCAGTACCGCCGCTCTGGTTTGCTTCGAGGCGGCGGCGCGCAACGAGAGCTTTACCAAGGCCGCCCAGGAACTCGCACTGACCCAAGGTGCCGTCTGTCGGCAGATAGGTAGCCTGGAAGCCTTCCTCAATGTGGAACTGTTCCGCCGCTCGCGCCGCGGCGTGAAGCTGACCGAAGCCGGCCTTTCCTACAGCCGTCAGGTGGCCGCCCAACTGGACGCAGTAGAGCGCGACACGTTGTCGGTAATGCGCCAGCAGGGCGCCAACGTGATCGAATTGGCCGTGGTACCCACCTTCGGCACCCAGTGGCTGCTACCGCGGCTCAAGGACTTCCAGCAGCGCCACCCGGAGGTCACGGTCAATCTCACCAACCGCACCCGGCCCTTCCTGTTTGCCGACACCACCTTCGATGCTGCCATCTACTTCGGCGATGCCGACTGGTCCGGCACCCAGTCGCACCGGCTGATGGGGGAAAACCCGGTACCGGTGTGCAGCCCGGCGCTGCTGGGCGGGCAGGGTGCGCTCGACGCGCAGCGCATTGCACAATTGCCACTGCTGCAGCAGAGCACGCGCCCCTATGCCTGGCGGCAGTGGTTCGGCAGCGTCGGCATGAATGTGGAGCGCGACATGACAGGCCCGCGCTATGAACTATTCTCGATGCTCGCCCAGGCGGCCATGCATGAGATGGGCATCGCGCTGATTCCGCCGTTCCTGATCCAGCGCGAGTTGGAGGAGGGTAGGCTGGTGGTCGCTAACAGGCATGCCCTCAGTAGTGACAAGGCCTACTATCTGATGATTCCGGAGCGCAAGGTGGAGTCGGCTTCGCTGCGCGCCTTCCGCGACTGGCTACTGAGCCAGGCTCAGGCGTACACGGCGAAGACTTAGGGAAGCGCGACAAATTGACCCCGTAGTCAATTATTTTAAACACCTACAGATATATGTATTTGTCGCATCTACATAAACTGTTATGCGGGTGCAAAAATCCTCTTTAATCCTGCTTACGGCGCGGCTTTGCGGGTTATTTTGCGACATTCACCAAGCCGTAAGCGAATTGACCGCAAAATTTTTGATTTTTTCTCCTACTCTGCCAATAGCCTATGTTTGACGCGCTGCAGCCTGACCGTTGCGACATACGGTCACAGGGTGACTTGTAGTTTTGACTTCGTTTCGCTCCAGAATCGGTTGAAGGCCCCCGGCTTCGTCTGCAAAATGCTTCGCCCGCCCGGAATTCGGCGGGTCGGCGCTCCACAGCCGCCCCAGCGCACCATCCGAAGTGCGCTGGCTTTTACAAAGACAAAAGGTCACCGCAGGAGAAATAGTCGTGCACATTGGTGTTCCTCTCGAGACGCAGACCGGTGAGACAAGGGTCGCTGCGACCCCGGAAACCATCAAGAAACTGATTGGCCAGGGCCATCAGGTCACCGTCCAACGGGGGGCAGGGCTCAACGCCAGCATTCCGGACAGTGCCTATGAGGCCGTGGGCGCTTCCCTGGGGAGTGCAGCCGATGCCTACGGCGCCCAATTGGTGCTCAAAGTGGTCGCCCCCAACGACCAGGAACTGGCCCTGATCAACAGTGGCAGCCTCCTGGTGGGCATGCTCAACCCCTTCAACAGCGAGCTGATTGGCAAGATGGCCGAGCGCGGCATTACCGCGTTCGCCCTGGAAGCCGCGCCACGCACCTCGCGGGCGCAGAGCCTGGACGTGCTGTCATCGCAAGCCAACATCGCCGGTTACAAGGCGGTGTTGCTGGCTGCCCATCACTACCCACGCTTCATGCCCATGCTGATGACCGCCGCCGGGACCGTAAAGGCCGCGCGCGTGCTGATCCTGGGCGCGGGCGTTGCCGGCCTGCAGGCCATTGCCACGGCCAAGCGCCTGGGTGCGGTGATCGAGGCGTCCGACGTACGCCCGGCCGTGAAGGAGCAGATCGAGTCGCTGGGTGCCAAGTTCATCGACGTGCCCTACGAAACCGATGAGGAGCGCGAGTGCGCCGAAGGTGTTGGCGGTTACGCTCGGCCAATGCCGGCCAGCTGGATGCAACGCCAGGCCCAGGCCGTGCACGAGCGCGCCAAGCAGGCGGATATCGTCATCACCACTGCGCTGATCCCGGGGCGCAAGGCACCGACCCTGCTCAGCGCCGAAACCGTCGCGCAGATGAAGCCCGGCTCGGTGGTCATCGACCTCGCAGCGGCCCAGGGTGGCAACTGCCCGCTGACCGTCGCCGACCAGGTGGTACAGGAGAACGGCGTGATCATCGTCGGCCCGACCAACCTGCCGGCCCAGGTGGGCGCCGATGCCTCGGCGCTGTATGCCCGCAACCTGCTGGACTTCATGAAGCTGCTGTTCGACAAGGACGGCGCGCTGGTCATCAACCTCGAAGACGACATCGTCGCGGCCTGCCTGATGTGCCGTGATGGCCAGGTCGTCCGCAAGAACGGCTAAGGAGCACGACAATGGAAGACATGCTGATTTCCCACGGCATCTACAACCTGATCATCTTCGTGCTGGCCATCTATGTGGGCTACCACGTGGTGTGGAACGTCACCCCGGCGCTGCACACGCCGCTGATGGCCGTGACCAACGCCATTTCGGCGATCGTCATCGTCGGCGCCATGCTGGCCGCAGCCCTGACCGTGACCCCGGCCGGCAAGCTGATGGGCACCCTGGCAGTGGCCCTGGCCGCGGTCAACGTGTTCGGTGGCTTCCTGGTCACCCGTCGCATGCTTGAGATGTTCAAGAAGAAAACCAAGAACGAGGCGCAGAAGTAAGCATGAGCATGAATCTGGTAACGCTCCTCTACCTCGTCGCCTCGGTGTGCTTCATCCAGGCGCTCAAGGGCCTGTCGCACCCGACTACCTCGCGGCGCGGCAACCTGTTCGGCATGATCGGCATGGGCATCGCCATCGTCACCACGGTCGGCCTCATTTATAAGCTCGGGGCTGAGCTTGCGACTGCCGGTATCGGCTACGTCATCGTTGGCCTGCTGGTCGGCGGTACCGCCGGTTCGATCATGGCCAAGCGCGTAGAGATGACCAAGATGCCGGAACTGGTCGCCTTCATGCACAGCATGATCGGCCTGGCTGCGGTGTTCATCGCCATCGCCGCGGTGCTGGAACCGCAATCGATGGGCATCGTTGCCGCCATGAGCGACCCGATCCCCACCGGCAACCGCCTGGAGCTGTTCCTCGGCGCGGCCATCGGTGCCATTACCTTCTCCGGTTCGGTGATCGCCTTCGGCAAACTGTCGGGCAAGTACAAGTTCCGCCTGTTCCAGGGCGCACCGGTACAGTTCGCCGGCCAGCACAAGCTGAACCTGATCCTCGGCCTGACCACCATCGCCCTGGGCCTGCTGTTCACCTTCACTGGCCACTACAGTGCCTTCACCCTGATGCTGGTCCTGGCCTTCATCATGGGCGTGCTGATCATTATTCCGATCGGGGGCGCCGACATGCCGGTGGTGGTGTCGATGCTCAACAGCTATTCGGGCTGGGCCGCGGCCGGTATCGGCTTCTCGCTGAACAACTCGATGCTGATCATCGCAGGCTCCCTGGTCGGCTCGTCCGGTGCGATCCTCTCGTACATCATGTGCAAGGCGATGAACCGTTCGTTCTTCAACGTCATCCTCGGTGGCTTCGGTGGTGATACCGATGCCGGCGCGGCACAAGGCTCGAAAGAGCAGCGCCCGGTGAAGTCCGGTTCGGCCGACGATGCTACCTTCCTGCTCAGCAACGCCGACAGCGTGATCATCGTCCCGGGCTACGGCCTGGCGGTGGCGCGCGCCCAGCACGCACTGAAGGAACTGACCGAGAAGCTGACCCACAACGGCGTAACCGTGAAGTACGCGATTCACCCGGTGGCGGGCCGTATGCCCGGGCACATGAACGTGCTGCTGGCCGAGGCCGAAGTGCCGTACGACCAGGTGTTCGAGATGGAAGACATCAACGCCGAGTTCGGCCAGGCCGATGTGGTGCTGGTGCTGGGCGCCAACGACGTGGTCAACCCGGCGGCGAAGAACGATCCCAAATCGCCAATCGCCGGCATGCCGATCCTCGAAGCGTTCAAGGCCAAGACCATCATCGTCAACAAGCGCTCCATGGCCAGCGGCTACGCCGGCCTGGACAACGAACTGTTCTACCTCGACAAGACCATGATGGTGTTCGGCGACGCCAAGAAGGTCATCGAAGACATGGTCAAGGCGGTGGAGTGACACCTGTCGCTGCAAACCAGCTGATATAAAGGAAGCCCCGGTCAGAATCTGCCGGGGCTTTTCTTTTATTGATCCGGATCAACGGCTCTATTCCAAGCCTTCTCATACGACCATGGTCGCGGGACGGCAAGGGGCGAAGTCTCTAGACTGCGCTGCAGTAGTTTCAGTAGCCCGAGATAACAATCCATGTACCGTGATCGTATCCGCTTGTCCTCCCTGCACAGCAAGGTAATGAGTGCGGCTGATGCCGCTGGTCTGATCGAGGACGGCATGACCGTCGGCATGAGCGGCTTCACCCGCGCCGGCGAAGCCAAGGCCGTACCACATGCACTGGCCGAACGTGCCAAGCAGTCGCCACTGAAAATCAGCCTGATGACCGGCGCCAGCCTGGGCAACGACCTGGACAAGCAACTGACCGAGGCCGGCGTGCTGGCTCGCCGCATGCCGTTCCAGGTCGACAGCACCCTGCGCAAGGCCATCAACGACGGCCAGGTGATGTTCATCGACCAGCACCTGTCGGAAACCGTCGAGCAACTGCGCAACCAGCAGCTGAAGCTGCCGGACATCGCGGTCATCGAAGCCGTGGCCATCACCGAACAAGGCCATATCGTACCAACCACCTCGGTGGGCAACTCGGCCAGCTTCGCGATCTTCGCCAAGCAGGTGATCGTCGAGATCAACCTCTCGCACAACACCAACCTCGAAGGCCTGCACGACATCTATATCCCGACCTACCGCCCGACCCGCACGCCAATCCCGCTGGTCAAGGTCGACGACCGTATCGGCAGCACCGCCATCCCGATCGACCCGGCCAAGATCGTCGGCATCGTCATCAGCGACCAGCCGGACTCGCCGTCCACCGTACTGCCGCCGGATGACGAAACCCAGGGCATCGCCGACCACCTGATCAACTTCTTCAAGAAAGAAGTCGAAGCTGGCCGCATGACCAACAAGCTTGGCCCGCTGCAGGCCGGTATCGGCAGTATCGCCAACGCAGTGATGTGCGGCCTGATCGAGTCGCCGTTCGAAGACCTGACCATGTACTCCGAAGTACTGCAGGACTCCACCTTCGACCTGATCGACGCCGGCAAACTGAGCTTCGCTTCGGGCAGCTCGATCACCTTGTCGACCCGCCGCAACGCCGACGTGTTCGGCAATCTGGAGCGTTACAAAGACAAGCTGGTGCTGCGCCCGCAAGAAATCTCCAACCACCCGGAAGTCGTCCGTCGCCTGGGCATCATCGGTATCAACACTGCGCTGGAGTTCGATATCTACGGCAACGTCAACTCCACCCACGTCTGCGGCACCAAGATGATGAACGGCATCGGTGGCTCGGGTGACTTCGCCCGTAACGCCCACCTGGCCGTGTTCGTCACCAAGTCGATTGCCAAGGGTGGCGCGATTTCCAGCGTGGTGCCGATGGTCAGCCATGTCGACCACACCGAGCACGATGTGGACATCCTGGTCACCGAGCAAGGCCTTGCCGACCTGCGAGGCCTGGCGCCACGCGAGCGGGCCCGGGCGATCATCGACAACTGTGTGCACCCAGACTACCGCGCGGCACTGAACGACTACTTCGATCGTGCCTGCCAGCGTGGCGGCCACACCCCGCACATCCTGCGCGAAGCCTTGAGCTGGCACGAGAACCTGGAAGAAACCGGGCGCATGCTGGCTAGCTGATCCAGATGTGGTACGGAACGGCGGCCCTGCTTCCGCTGTTCCGGGCTCTTCGCGGGCTTGCCCGCGAATGGGCCATAACAGTCAAACCCTTTCATCAACACCCCCCGCCGCAATTTGCAACATAATCTGTACTACTGTACTGGTGTTTTCACACCTTACTGGCTGAGAAATTCCCTTCCTCGAACCAAAACGCACCAAATAAGTGCGGACCAGTACAGTTACGCCAGTTTCGGGTGCAACAGTAGGGTTACACAGTTAACTGGACCATCGTCTTTCAACCGAACTGTATCTACTGTTATGGACGACAGAGGAGGATCATTGGCATCAGTTAAATCACTACCTAATCCCGCCATAAGCGGAAGGATGAAACATCATGGAACGTACCCTCAGTTCCGGTCTGGTTTTTGAAAGCAACGCCCAACAATCCAACGCTTCGCTGCCGCTGCGCGCTCTGTCCACCCTGCTGCTGTGGCAGCGCCGCATGGCCAGCCGCCGTCAACTGGCTCGCCTGGACGCCCGCCTGCTGGCCGACGCCGGTATCAGCGAGTCGCAGCGTTACGAAGAGCTGAGCAAGCCTTTCTGGCGCTAAGCTCCGGCTTGCCGGCTTCGGCCGGCACCGCGAATTCCCGAAACCCGTTGCAGGTGACTGCGACGGGTTTTTTGTTTGCAGGCCGCATGACAGAGCCTTTCCGCAAACTTACCAATACAGTTTGTGAAAAACAAAAATACACAGGTACAGTTCATGAGCGCGCTGTTCATTAACATCCAGAAACACCGGCGCGTGATACGCTTGGTGTAACAGTCTGGTAGAACGCACTGTTGAAAGTACCGCGACGAGCTGTGTGAGCGTCCGATAAACAGAACCACCCGACCCTAGTCCAGGAGTCCACGATCATGTCCCGCAAATACCTGATTGGCGCCGCTCTGATGCTGAGCCTGGCCGGCACCGCAAACGCCACCAGCTTCGTTGTCACCACTGACGCCGTCGTTGGCGCAGTGGCCGCGTCCACCGATGCCACTTCCGATATTTCCTCCTCGTTCCGTGACGACAAGATCGTCCAGGCCGCCCGTGACGACGCCGCCAGCTTCGTTGGCAGCCAGGGCGACATCCGCGGCGCCAAGCTGGAAAGCGCTTTCCTGCACATCCGCTCGCAGATGCCTGCCCTGCAGGCCAGCGATGCACAACTGGCCCAGGCCATCCTGGCGCTCTGACCCCGGCTGAACCGTTCAGCTGTGCTGGTCACTACCAGCACAGCCGTACTCACCTTTGCCGCCCACGTTTCCAGCTGTCGTAGAGCCCATGCGTTATCTGTTGCCGTTGCTGTTCTCCGTTGTTGGCGTGGCCAGCGCCCATGCCATGGATACCACCACGCAAGGGCTGGTCATCACCGGCTATGTCACCAGCCAGGTCACCACCGCACCGTTCGACCGCAAACTGGTCCGCCAGGCCCACGACGATGCCGCTGCCTTCGTCGCCAGCGACGGCCAGATCCGCGGTGCGCGGCTTGAAGCAGCGCTGGAATCATTACGCCACAATTGCGCACGGCAACGCGTCGGCGATCTGGAACTGGCGCAGGCAATTCTCGTCCAATAACTACATCTGACTCCCTGTATTTTTCGGAGATGCTCCATGCGTAAACCGCTGATTGCCGCTACCCTCGGCATGCTGCTGCTGGCCGACCTGGCCCAGGCACAGACCCTGGTGGCCACCAGCAATATCATCGTGCGGGCCTTTGGCCGTTCGATCGATTTCACCTCTGACACCACCACTTCGATCCGCGACTCCAAAGTGGTGCGCGAAGCCCATGACGACGCCGCCAGCTTTGTCGCCAGCAACGGTGAAATTCGCGGCGCCCAGCTCGAGGCCGCCTTCAACACCCTGCGCGAGCGCGTGCCGCAAGCGCGCGACGCCAGCGACCAGGTACTGGCCGAAGCCATCCTCGCGCTGTGAACCGCGTGCGCGCCTGGCTGCTCGGCTGCGCCCTGACGCTGCTCGGCACGCCCGCCCTGGCCGACCTGCAGCTCGCGCTGCAGGCGTCCGGCCTTGATTCGCAGCAGGCCCAAGCCACCCAGGCCCTGCTCGACGAGGCCCTGGGCAAGCTGCCCCCTCGCTTCAAGCAACAGCTGAACCGCCGCGTGCAGGTCAGCTGGAGCGACAACATGCCGGCCGACGCCTATGGCCAGGCATCGTTGGTGTCCACCCTCGAACTCAATCGCCGCCTGCTGCCCAGCCTCACCGATGGCAGTGCCGCCACCGAGCGCACCAACCGCCCGCATGGCACGGTGCGTGAAGAACTGCTGGCCACCGTGCTACACGAGCTCACTCATATCTACGACCGCGCCCGGCTGTGGCCCAACGCCGACAGCGCGCTGATCACCCGCTGCAAGCGCCAGCAAGGAACGTTGGGCAAGGTCGGCCTGCCCGAGGCATGCCGTGGCCAGGCAGAACGCCGCTTCACCCTCAGCGACGACCCGCGCCTGCTCGACCTGGCCGGGTGGCAGCAGTACGTGGGCCGACGCGGCGAGCGCGAGCAGCACAACGGTCAGTTCGTGCGCAGCCCCGACAGCTATGAACTGAGCAGCCCCAAGGAGTACATCGCGGTCAACATGGAGTATTTCCTCCTCGACCCGAGCTACGGTTGCCGCCGCCCGGCGCTGAACCAGTACCTGCGTGAGCACTTCGGCTGGGCACCGCAACAGGACAGCTGCGCCAAGGGCCTGCCGTTCATCAATGCCGGCAGCGACTTCGCCCGCCAGCCGCTGGGCGAAATCGACCCCGAGCGGGTCTATGAGGTGGATTACCTGCTGGCCGAAGCCAACCAGAACCTGGTCAGCCGCTGGGGCCACAGCATGCTGCGCCTGGTGATCTGCAAGCCAGGCCGCCCACGCGGGCCGGACTGCCGCCTGGACCTCGACCAGAGCCTGGTGCTGTCGTACCGCGCCTTTGTCAACGATGTGCAGCTTTCCAGCTGGGACGGGCTGGTCGGCGCCTACCCCTCGCGACTGTTCGTGCTGCCGCTGGGCCAGGTGATCGACGAATACACCAAGACCGAGCTGCGCAGCCTGGCCTCGGTACCCTTGCGGCTCAGCCGCGACGAGATCGAAAACCTGGTGCGCCAGGCCGCCGAAATGCACTGGAGCTACGACGGCAACTACTGGTTCCTGTCCAACAACTGCGCAGTGGAGTCGTTGAAGCTGCTGCGCAGCGGCACCGCCAACCCACGCCTGAACGACCTCGACAGCATCATGCCCAATGGCTTGCTGGCCGTGCTCAAGGGCAGGGGGCTGGCCGACACCAGCGTACTCGACGACCCCCGCGAGGCGCTGCGCCTGGGTTATCGCTTCGACTCCTACCGCGACCGTTACCAGGCCATGTTCGAGGTGTTGAAGAAACAGTTGCCAATCAAGCAGGCCAAGGTCGAAGACTGGCTGGCTCTGGACGCCGAGCAACGTCGGGGCTGGTTCGCCCAGGCCGACCTGCGCACCAGCGCCGCCTTGCTGCTGCTTGAACAGGCCAGCTTGCGCCGGCAACTGCTGCTGGCCCAGGAAGAGGTCAAGCAGCGCTACCTGAATGCCGCCGCGCGGAACGATGGCAGCGTCAGCAAGGCCGATGCGACCCTCCGGCAGATGCTGGCCAACAGTGGCTTCCTCAGCCGCCCGGCAGAGTTGCTCGATAGCAAAGGCTACGGGCTGCCACAGCCGCAGGAGCGCAAGCACCTGGAACAGGTCAGCAGCGAGCGGCAGGCGCAGTTGCTGCGCTTGAGCACGAGCCTGGACAAAGAGGTGAGGGCGCTGCTGGAGCCGTCGCGGGCCAGGGAAATTGCGGCGGTGGAAGCCAATGTGAAGCAGGTGGGCGAACATCTGCGGGCACTGCACAAGGCCGCCGGTGGCCTGCAATTGTAACGACCATTGTGCCGGCCTCTTCGCGGGCATGCCCGCTCCCACAGGATCTGTACAGCACCTGAGATCTGCGCCGCACCTGTGGGAGCGGGTTTACCCGCGAAAGGGCCGGCACAGACAGCACAAGGCCTACAGGTTCTCCTGCGCCTCCGAAGGCAAATCCTCATCCAGATGCAACCAAGGCAACCGGCTACCCACCCAGATATGCCGGTTGGCCCTGACCCGCTCCGGGTGGTCCAGGGTCGCCACCGTCACATCCACCGTGTCCGGGCTATGCGTGGTCACCAGCGCCACATGCGCCCCGCAATGCCCACAGAAGTACCGGCTGCAACTGGCCGGCGCGACATAGCAGTTCGGCTCGCCCGCCAACCACCGGAACCCCGAGCGGGGCAGGGTGAGCCAGGTCACCACCAGCCCGCCGCTGACCCGCCGGCAGATCGAACAATGGCAGTGGGCAATGTCCGTCAGGTCGCCCTCCAACCGATAACGCAAGGCGCCACAATGGCAGCCACCCTCGGTCACCTCCTGCATCACCTACCTCTCGTCGCCTTTGCTTCGGCGAAAGCTGGCTGAAAGCTTGCCCTCATAGGATAGCCCCCACTACCGGCACAAGACCGGTCAGCCAGGGCACCCGGTAACCACCGCGCCCGGCCCAATCAACAACAACAATGGTGATTCTGATGTTTTCCTGTGCCCGACTTTCCGTAGCCACCCTCCGCATGCTCCCCGCACAGCGCCATACGCGCTGATTCGCCCGAATCGACTTTCCTTTCGCCGCGCCACGCCTGGAGTACTGCCATGCTGACCTTCCTCGGCTTTGCCATGGTCATCACCTTCATGTACCTGATCATGACCAAGCGCCTGTCGGCCTTGATCGCGCTGATCCTGGTACCGATCCTGTTTGCCCTGTTCGGCGGTTTTTCCGCCAAGATCGGCCCGATGATGCTCGAGGGCATCAGCAAGCTCGCGCCTACCGGCGTGATGCTCATGTTCGCCATTCTCTACTTCGCCCTGATGATCGACTCCGGCCTGTTCGACCCGGCCGTGCGCAAGATTCTCAAGCTGGTCAAGGGCGATCCGCTGAAAGTCTCCGTCGGCACCGCAGTACTGGCCCTGGTGGTCTCGCTCGACGGTGACGGCGCCACCACCTACATGATCTGCTGCGCCGCCATGTTGCCGATGTACAGCCGCCTGGGCATGAGCCCACGGATCATGGCCGGCCTGATCATCCTCGCTGGCGGGGTGATGAACATGACCCCCTGGGGCGGCCCGACCGCCCGTGCCGCCAGCGCCCTGCACGTGGACCCGTCAGACATCTTCGTGCCGATGATCCCGGCCATGCTGTTCGGCGTGCTGGCAATCCTTGCCATCGCCTACCTGTACGGCAGGCGCGAACGTGCCCGCCTGGGCGAGTTGCACCTGCCCACCGACGACATCGATCACAGCGAAATCACCGTTTCGCAGTACCCGGACGCGCGCCGGCCTAAACTGCTGTACTTCAACGGCGCCCTGACCGCTGCCCTGATGGTCGCGCTGATTGCCGGTGTGCTGCCGCTGCCGGTGCTGTTCATGATCGCCTTCAGCATCGCCATGATCGTCAACTACCCGTGCCTGCAGCAGCAGAAAGACCGCATCGCCGCCCATGCTGGCAGCGTGCTGGCGGTCACCGGGCTGATCTTCGCCGCCGGCATCTTCACCGGGATCCTGTCGGGCACCGGCATGGTCGACGCCATGTCCAAGAGCCTGCTGGCGGTCATCCCCGAGGCGCTGGGCCCTTACCTGGCAGTGATCACAGCGATCGTGAGCATGCCGTTCACGTTCTTCATGTCCAACGACGCGTTCTATTATGGCGTGCTGCCGGTGCTGGCCGAAGCCGCCAGCCATTACGGCATCAGCCCGGTGGAAATGGCCCGTGCGTCGATCGTCGGGCAGCCGGTACACCTGCTCAGCCCCTTGGTACCCTCCACCTACCTGCTGGTGGCCCTGGCCGGCATCGAGTTTGGCGATCATCAGCGCTTCACCTTGAAGTGGGCAGTGCTGGTGTGCCTGTGCATAATGCTCGCCGCGCTGCTGATGGGCATTTTCCCGCTGTTCAGTAGTCTTTAATAAACGCGTATTACCCCAACGCGACGCGCCCCTGATCCGGACGCGTCGCCTTTACCGTTCGAAGGAAAACACATGGAATGGCTGACCAGCCCGGAAATCTGGGTTGCCTTTTTTACCCTTACTGCGCTTGAGATCGTCCTCGGTATCGACAACATCATCATGATCTCGATTCTGGTCAGCCGCATGCCCAAGCACATGCAGCCACGCACCCGGATCTTTGGCCTGGCCCTGGCCATGGTCACCCGTATCATGCTGTTGCTGTCGATCACCTGGGTCATGCGCCTTACCGCCGACCTGTTCGTGGTGTTTGGCCAGGGCATTTCCGGGCGTGACCTGATCCTGTTCTTTGGTGGCCTGTTCCTGCTGTGGAAAAGCTCGCAAGAGATCTACCACGGCCTGGAAGGCGAGGACGAGAATCCGGAAGAGCCGAAAGGCGCGGGTGGCAAGTTTTTCTATACCATCATCCAGATCGCCATCATCGACATCGTGTTCTCGCTGGACTCGGTGATCACGGCGGTCGGCATGGTGTCCCATGTACCGGTAATGATCGCCGCGATCATCGTCGCCGTGTTGGTGATGATGCTGTGCGCCGGCACCATCAGCGAGTTCATCGACAAGCACCCGTCGCTGAAGATGCTCGCACTGTCGTTCCTGATCGTGGTCGGTACCGTGCTGATCGCCGAAGCTTTCGACGTGCATGTGCCCAAGGGCTACGTCTACTTCGCCATGGCGTTCTCGCTGGCGGTGGAAGCCATCAACATCCGCATGCGCACCGCCCTGGCCCGCAAGAACGGCAAAGAGCATGAGCCAGTGAAACTGCGCAAGGACATTCCGGGTCAATAAGATCAGGAAGTGCAGGACACAAAGGGCCCTTCGGGGCCCTTTTTCATGCCCGGATTACTGAATTCTGCCGTTTGCTGTACTGGCCTCTTCGCGGGCACAGGCAATCATTCATTTCCCATGTGTTTCAAATCACAGACAGCCATGCGAAGCTGGCGACAGCTACGCAAAACAACTAAAGCTTTGAGTGAGCACTGAAAATTCTTCAAACGCTCACGCTTCTTCTCTTGGCCCGCTGGGCCAATGCAACAGGGGGCCGTCGCCATGCTGACCCTGCTCAACCTGCTCTCGGCCGTTACGCTTCTGGTCTGGGGCACCCACATCGTACGTACCGGCATCCTGCGGGTATTCGGCTCGAGCCTGCGGCGCATCATCGGCCAGAACATGAACAAGCGCCCGCTGGCGTTCGTCGCCGGCATTCTGGTCACGGCCATGGTGCAAAGCAGCAACGCCACTGCCATGCTGGTCACCTCGTTCGTCGGCCAGGGCCTGATGGCCATGACCCCGGCCCTGGCGATCATGCTCGGCGCCGACGTGGGTACCGCGCTGATGGCCCGGGTGCTGACCCTGGACCTTTCCTGGCTGTCGCCACTGCTGATCTTCCTGGGTGTGATCTTCTTCCTCTCGCGCAAGCAGACGCGGGCTGGCCAGCTGGGCAGGGTAGGCATCGGGCTTGGCCTGATCATCCTGGCATTGGAGCTGATCGTGCAGGCAGCTACGCCGATTACCCACGCCCAGGGCGTGAAAGTGCTGTTCGCCTCGCTGACCGGCGACATCATGCTCGACGCACTGGTCGGCGCATTGTTCGCCATGATTTCCTATTCCAGCCTGGCCGCTGTGCTGCTCACCGCGACGCTGGCCGGTGCCGAGGTGATCAGCCTGCCGGTGGCCATCGGCCTGGTGGTCGGCGCCAACATCGGCAGCGGGCTGCTGGCCTTCATCAGCACCAGCATGCAAAACGCCGCCGGGCGCCGGGTGGCCCTGGGCAGCCTGCTGTACAAGCTGATCGGCCTGCTGCTGATCATCCCCGTACTGCACCCATTGGTGGGCTGGATGGACTCACTGAGCTTCAGCCCGCAGGAGCTGGTCATCGGCTTCCACCTGCTCTACAACACGCTGCGTTGCCTGATCATGCTGCCCACGGTCAAACCCATGGGCCGGCTGTGCAACGCCCTGCTGCCCGAACGGGAAAACGGCAACGGCCAGATACGCCCGCGCCACCTCGACACCTCGGCGCTGGAAACACCCAGCCTGGCCTTGGCCAACGCATCCCGCGAAACCCTGCGCCTGGGCGATATCGTCGACAGCCTGCTTGAAGCCATGCTCGGAGCCCTGCGTGGTACCCAGACTGCCTTGCCGCAGCAGGTCCGCGCTTTGGGCGAGGACGCCGAAGCCTTGTACAGCGCGATCAAGCTGTACCTGGCGCAGATGTCGCGTGAAGACCTCAGCGAACAGGACAACCGCCGCTGGGCAGAAATCATCGAGCTGGCAATCAACCTCAAGCTGGCCTGCGACCTTATCGAGCGCATGCTACGCAAGGTCCAGCAGCAGAAAACCAGCCAACGCCGGGAATTCTCCCAGGTGGGGCTGGAGGAGCTGACCGGCCTGCAGGAACAGTTGCTGGCCAACCTGCGCCTGGGCTTGTCGGTGTTCCTCAGTGCCGACCCGGAAAGCGCCCGCTTGCTGCTGCGGGAAAAACGCCGTTTTCGCGCCCAGGAACGGCGCCTTGCCCACGCCCATGTCAGCCGCCTGCAGCGCAAGGTAGTGCAAAGTATCGAGACCAGTTCGCTACACTTGGAGCTGATCGCCGACATGAAGCGGTTGAACTCTTTGTTCTGTAGCAGTGCCTATGTGGTACTGGGCGGCTCGGACACGGGCGGGCTGATGCTCGACAGCGTGCCGGACGAAGCCCGTCTGCCGTGATTTCGCCTACCTGAGGACCCGAGCTCGCCCATGCGTTGCCTGATGTTCGTTTGCCTGCTGATCTGCAGCCTGCCCTCATTCGCCCTCGACCGTTCGCGGGTTGAAGGTTACCTGTTGCCCAATGGCCTGCAGGTCATCCTGAAAAACGGCTATGAACGTGACCATGTGGCGATCCGCCTGGTGGTCGGCGTCGGCCTGGATGACTTCAATTGCGAGCAGAAAGAGCTGCCGCACCTGCTCGAACACCTGCTGTTCAGCGGCATCGACGAAACCGGCGAGGGCGGCCTGGAAGAGCGCCTGCAATCGCTGGGCGGTGAATGGAACGCCTACACCAGCAGCGCCGACACCACCTTCGTCATCGAAGCCCCGGCGCGCAACCAGCGCAAAATCCTTGACCTGCTGTTGGCGGTGATTCGTGACACCCGCATCGATGCCAAGACCCTGGCCACCGCCAAGCGCATCATCGAGCGCGAGGATGGCGGCCACTATGGCCACCTGCAGCGCTGGCTCGACCGCCAGGACATCGGCCACCCCGCCAGTGACCAGCTGGCCACCGAACTGGGCCTGAAATGCCCGGAGCGCTCCAACCTCGACGACATGACCCTGGAGCAGGTGACCACCTTGCGTGACCGCTGGTATGCGGCCAACAACATGACCCTGATCGTGGTCGGTGGTCTCGACCGCCTGCTGCCGGCCTACCTGGAGCGCACCTTTGGCGAACTGCCCGCCACCGAGCCGGAGGAACGCCGCACCCTGGAAAGCATCGGCCAGCAAGCTGAACAGCGCCGCAACCTGACCCGCGGCTGGCTGGGTGACAGCGTCAAGCTGCACTGGCTGTTCGTCGAGCCGGTGCTGGACAACGATCACCAGGCCACCCTCGACCTGCTGTCGCACTACCTGGACTGGGCGCTGTACGACCAGCTGCGCCTGCGCAACGGGCTGTCCTACGGCCCCTCGGCAAAACGCGAAAGCTTTGGCGACACAGGCCTGCTCAGCCTCAACGCCGACCTGGAGCGCGAGGACATCGACCAGGCGGTCGAGGTGATGCAGAAGTTGTTCGACCACCTGCGCAAGGAAGGCCTCGACCCGGACACCTTCGAGCGTATCAAGTACGCCAGCGTCGCCAAGGAAAGCTGGAGCACCCAGGGCAACAGCGCCTTGGCCGACTACTACTGGGGTGCGCTGAACGACTATAGCGACGGGCGTTTTGCCAACCCGGTGCGCAAGCTGCGCCAGGTCAGCCTGGCGCAGGCCAACGCGGCGCTGAAGCAGCTGCTCAAGGAAGATGGTTATGTACGTATCGAGAAGCCCTTGCTTGGCTACGATGAACTCTACGGGCTGGTTGCCTTGCTGTTGGGGCTGATCCTGGCTGCGGGGCTGTTGCGCTGGCGTCGGCATGGTCCGGAAAAGCCGAGCGGTGCTACACGCGAGTAGTGAAACGACGGTATCCTTTTGCCAGTACCGGCCTCTTCGCGGGCACGCCCGCTCCCACAAAGTTCAGTGGCAACCCGGACCCTGTGGGAGCGAGCGCGCCCGCGCGAAGAGGCCAGCACAGCCACCTCACCCATTCTGTTGTAGCCCCCAATGCCCCAAATCCCCCACATCGTCCAGCGCATCATCGAACTGCTCAAACGCTACCCCGGCATCATCGCGCTCTGCGGTTTCCTCTCCGGCATCGGTAGCTTCATCCTGGTCGACCGCCAGGCTGGCCTGGCCAGCTGGGTAGCCGTGCTCATGTTGGTCAGCTGGCTCTGGCTGATGCTGGAAAACACCCTCACCGGCCTGTTCGCGCGCACTTTCAACCGCGAAATCCCGCAGCCGCTGCTACGCTACGCGACGCAGATGATCCACCAGGAATCGCTGTTCTTCGTGCTGCCGTTCTTCTTCATCACCACCACCTGGAACAGCGGCCAGCTGGTATTCACCGGCCTGCTCGGTGCGGCCGGGCTGATTTCGATCATCGACCCGCTGTACTACAAATGGCTGGCACCGCGGCGCTGGCTGTTCCTGGCGCTGCACACCCTGACCCTGTTCGCCGCCCTGCTGACTGCGCTGCCGATCATCCTGCACCTGACCACCGCGCAAAGCTTCAAGCTGGCCCTGATCGCGGCCATGGCCCTGTCGTTCCCCAGCCTGGCCAGCAGCTTCCCGATCAACAACTGGCGCCGCGCCGTGGCCCTGGTGCTGGTCACCCTGGCGGTCGGCGGCGGGGGCTGGCTGCTGCGCTCCTGGGTACCACCGGCGACCCTGTGGATGACCGAGGTGGCGGTCAGCACCGAAGTGCTGAACCGCCAGCCGGGCGATTCGCTGCACGAAATAGCCGCCAGCCGCATCCGTAGCAGCGGCCTGTACGCCTACACCGCAATCAACGCGCCACGCGGCCTGAACGAACGGATCTACCACGTGTGGCAAAAGGACGGCCAGGAAGTCGACCGCATTGCTCTGGACATCCACGGCGGGCGCAAGGAAGGCTACCGGGCCTGGACCCACAAGCAGAACTTCCCGCCGAACCCGGTGGGCAAGTGGCAGGTGAGGGTACTGACCGAGGATGGGCAGGTCATCGGCGTGCTGCGCTTCAAGGTGATAGATGACGCGCAGGCGCAATGATTGAAAGGGGCCGCTTTGCGGCCCTCTGTCCTCAACAGACAGCACATAATCACCAAACAGCCCATGTCCGCTGCGCTATGATCAGCCCCTAAGCCTTAGCGCCGAGTCAGTAGCATGGAGCCGATGACCACCCCCAGCGCCACCCTGGACACCAGTAGCCAACCGGCCTGCCTGCGCATTACCGGTGACTGGACCCTGGCGCACTACGCCAGCCTCAAGCGTGAGAGCGAGCGCCTGCGCGCGCAGTACGCTGCCGCTGCCGATGCCGTCGCCGACCTCAGCCAACTGGGCCGCCTGGATACCGCCGGTGCCTCACTGCTGGCCGAACTGCTCGGTTCCGAACGCCTGTCACGCTGCACCCACGAGCTGCCCGACGCCAGCCGCGCACTGCTCAAGAACGTCTACTGCTCGGTGCAGGACTACTGCATACCGGTCAAGGAACCCGAGCGTAACGTGCTGCTGTTACTGCTGGAGCGCATCGGCTGCGCCGTCGGCGCCTTGTGGCAAGACACCCTGCAGGTGCTCGGCTTCGTTGGCCTGATCCTCGAAACCCTGCTGCGCCGCGCCCTGCAACCGCAGCGCTGGCGCTTCACCCCGGTGGTGGCGCACATCGAACAGACCGGCCTGGACGCCGCGCCCATCGTCGCCCTGCTGACCTTCCTGGTGGGCGCGGTGGTGGCTTTCCTCGGCGCCACGGTGCTGGCCGATTTCGGCGCGACCATCTTTACCGTCGATCTGGTGGCATTTTCGTTTCTGCGCGAGTTCGCCGTGCTGCTGACCGCCATCCTCATGGCCGGCCGCACCGCCAGCGCTTTCACCGCGCAGATCGGCTCGATGAAGGCCAACGAGGAAATCGACGCCATCCGCACCTTGGGCCTGAACCCCATGGAGCTGCTGGTGGTGCCGCGAGTACTGGCGCTGTTGATTTCGCTACCGTTGCTGACCTTCATCGCGATGATCTGCGGCATCGTCGGCGGCGCGGTGGTGTGCGCGCTGACACTGGACATCTCGCCAGCCATGTTCCTGTCGCTGCTACAAAGCGACATCGGCGTGCAGCACTTCCTGGTCGGCCTGGCCAAGGCACCGTTCTTCGCCTTTCTGATCGCTTCCATCGGCTGCCTGGAGGGCTTCAAGGTCAGCGGCAGCGCCGAATCGGTAGGGGCGCACACCACCTCGGCGGTGGTGCAGTCGATATTCGTGGTCATCGTGCTGGACGCGGTGGCCGCCCTGTTCTTCATGGAGATGGGCTGGTGAGTGGTCAGGAACGCGTGATCGAGGCCCGCGGCATCTGCAATCGCTTCGGCCGCCAGAGCGTCCACGAAAATCTCGACCTTGACCTGTACCGCGGCGAGATCCTCGCCGTGGTCGGCGGGTCGGGCAGCGGCAAATCGGTGCTGTTGCGCAGTATCATCGGCCTGCGGCGGCCCGACGAAGGGCAGATCAAGGTGTTCGGCCAGGACTTGGCCGGCCTGCGCGAAGAGCAGCGCTCACTGGTCGAGCGGCGCTTCGGCGTGCTGTTCCAGAAGGGCGCACTGTTCTCTTCTCTGACTGTCACCGAAAACGTGGCATTGCCGCTGATCGAGCACGCCGGGCTGTCCCGTGCCGATGCCGAGCACCTGGCCGGAGTGAAGCTGGCCCTGGCGGGGCTGCCGATCTCGGCCGCCGACAAATACCCGGCCTCGCTGTCGGGGGGTATGATCAAGCGTGCCGCGCTGGCTCGGGCCCTGGCACTGGACCCTGACATTCTGTTCCTCGACGAACCCACCGCCGGCCTGGACCCGATCGGCGCCGCCGCCTTCGACCAGTTGATCCTGACCCTGCGTGATGCCCTGGGCTTGTCGGTGTTCCTCATCACCCACGACCTCGACACCCTGTACACCATCACTGACCGCATCGCCGTGCTGTCACAGAAGAAGGTCCTGGTGGCCGGCCCGCTTGCCGAGGTCGAGCAGACCAACGACACCTGGATTCAAGAATACTTTCATGGCCCACGCGGGCGCGCAGCCGAGCAGGCCGCTACCCGTGCCGGGCAGGAGCGCTGAGCAATGGAAACCCGAGCCCATCACGTTCTTATCGGCCTGGTCACCGTCCTGGTGGTGGCCGGTGCCATGCTGTTCGGCCTGTGGCTGGCCAAGTCCAGTGTCGACGATGCCTTCAAGGACTACGAAGTGGTGTTCAACGAAGCGGTCTCCGGCCTGTCCCGCGGCAGCCCGGTGCAGTACAACGGCATCAAGGTGGGCGACGTGTCTACCCTGCGCCTGGACCCGAAGGACCCGCGCCGGGTACTGGCACGGGTGCGCCTGAGTGCCGACACTCCGGTAAAGGAAGACACCCAGGCCAAGCTGACCCTGGCCGGCGTGACCGGCAACTCGTTCATCCAGCTCAGCGGCGGTACCCCGCAAAGCCCAGAGCTGAAAGGCAAGGACGGCAAACTGCCGGTGATCATCGCGTCGCCCTCGCCGATTTCGCGCCTGCTCAATGACAGCAGCGACCTGGTGACCAACATCAACCTGCTGCTGCACAACGCCAATCAGATGTTCTCCGAAGACAACATTGGTCACCTCAGCAACACCTTGGCCAACCTCGACAAGACCACCGGTGCCTTCGCCGGCCAGCACGGCAGCATCGCCCAGGCCATCGAACAACTGGTGCAAGTGGGCAAGCAGGCCAGCGCCACCCTGGCCGAAACCCAGGCACTGATGCGCAACGCCAACGGCCTGCTGGGCAGCGAAGGCAAGCAGGCGATCGGCAGCGCCGAGCAGGCCATGCAGTCGCTGGCCGAGAGCACCGCCACCATCAACCGCCTGCTCCAGGAAAACCACGAAGCCATCGGCGACGGTGCCCAGGGTCTGAACCAGCTGACCCCGGCGATTCGCGAATTGCGCGAAACCCTCAACGCACTCAAAGGCATTTCCCGGCAACTGGAGGCCGACCCTGGCGGTTACCTGCTTGGCCGCGACAACAACAAGGAGTTCCAGCCATGAAACCGTCGCTGCACCTGCTGGCCCTGGCGGCCGCGCTGAGCCTGGCCAGTGCCTGCTCGATCCTGCCGCAGAGCGAACCCGTCGACCTGTACCGCCTGCCGGTGAGCCAGCCCAGCCGCACGGTGCCGGCGCTGGACTGGTCATTGCGCCTGAACAAGCCGCTGGCCAGCGACGTGCTGGCCGGGCCACGAATTGCCGTGATTCCCCAGGGCGATGTGGTCAGCAGCTACAAGGGCGCGCGCTGGAGCGATGCAGTGCCGGTGCTGCTGCGCAACCGCCTGCTCGACGGCTTCCAGCGTGACGGCCAGGTACAACGCCTGAGCGCCGACGACAGCAACCTGCAAGCCGACTACGAGCTGGCTGGCGAGCTGCAGGCGTTCCAGACCGAATACCACGCGGGCGGGGCAGTGGAGGTGGTGATCCGCTATGACGTACGCCTGGTCCAGGGCCGCAACCAGCGTATTCTGGCCAGCAAACGCTTCGAAATCCGCCAGCCGCTGGCCGACAAGCAGGTGTCAGCGGTGGTTGCCGGCTTCGGCAAGGCCTGCGACCAGCTGACCGGGCAGGTGGTGAGTTGGACCATTGCGCAAGCAGCCAGCGTTCCGGCTCACTGACCCCTGCCTGCTTTTTGTGGGAGCGTCAGGCGAAGAACCAGTAGCAGACGAAGATCGCCGCGATCACCCCGGACAATTCCGCCAGCAATGCGCACCCGACCGCGTGACGCACCCGCTGGATACCCACGGCACCAAAGTACACCGCCAGCACGTAGAAGGTGGTTTCGGTACTGCCCTGAATCGTCGCTGCCACCAGCGCCGGGAAGCTGTCCACGCCATGGGTCTGCATGGTCTCGATCAGCATCGCCCGCGCCGCGCTGCCGGAGAACGGCTTGACCAGCGCCGTGGGCAGGCCCTCGACGAAGCGGGTGTCCAGGCCGAGCCAGGTCACCGCATGGCGGATACCGTCCAGGGCCAGTTCCAGGGCGCCTGAAGCCCGCAGCACACCCACCGCCACCAGCATCGCCACCAGGTAAGGCAACAGGCCCTTGGCCACGTCGAAGCCTTCTTTCGCGCCCTCGACAAAGGCTTCATACACCTTCACCCGCTTCAAGGCACCGACCACCAGGAACAGGATGATCACGCCAAACAACGTGAGGTTGCCCAGGATCGACGACAGGCTGGCCAGCGCGGCCGCCGACAGGGTGCCGAGGAAGGCCATGAACCCACCTAGCAACAGGGCCCCCGGGATCAGGTAGGCGAGCACTACCGGGTCCCATAGGCGCAGGCGCTGCATCACCGCCACCGACAGCAGGCCGACCAGGGTCGAGACGCTGGTGGCCAGCAGGATCGGCAGGAACACCATGGTCGGGTCCGCCGCACCTTGCTGGGCCCGGTACATGAAGATGGTCACCGGCAGCAAGGTCAGCGACGAGGCGTTGAGCACCAGGAACAGGATCTGCGCATTGCTCGCCGTGGTGCTGCTGGGGTTCAGCTCCTGCAGCGCGCGCATGGCCTTCAGGCCGATCGGCGTGGCGGCGTTATCCAGGCCCAGGCCGTTGGCGGCGAAGTTCATGGTGATCAGGCCCAGGGCCGGGTGGCCGGGTGGCACTTCCGGCATCAGCCGGGCAAACAGCGGGCCCAGCACCTTGGCCAGCCACTCGACGATGCCAGCTTTCTCGGCGATCTTGAGAAAGCCCAGCCACAGGGTCAGCGTGCCGAACAGCAGCACCATCACCTCGACCGACAGCTTGGCCATGGCGAATATGCTCTCGACCATCGCCGCGAAGATGCCGGCGTTGCCGCCTACCAGCCATTGGGCCAGGGCAGACACTGCTGCCACCAGGAAAAAGCCAAGCCAAAGGCCGTTGAGCATCCGTGTGTTCCCCCTGAAAAATGCCCGAATGATAGCGTATCGCGACACAAGGCCGCTCCCACAGAGCTCGCTATACGCCGGCCATTGTGGGAGCGGCCTTGCGTCGCGAAAGGGCCGCAAAGCGGCCCCAGGATCTCACAGGCAACAAAAAGCCCCGACAAGTCGGGGCTCTTGGTCATGCAGCAGTCAGGCTCAGCGCTTGGCGGTTTCGCCAACCATGGCCGCTTCCTGCTTGCCGGCCATCAGCGAGGCGTAGTACTTCTCGCCCTTGGCGGCGTCGTACATGCCCTCCCAGCGAGCGATGACCAGGGCTGCCAGGGCATTGCCCACAACGTTCAGGGCGGTACGGGCCATGTCCATGATGCGGTCGACACCGGCGATAAAGGCCAGGCCTTCCAGCGGGATGCCCACGCTGCCCAGGGTGGCCAGCAGGACCACGAAGGAAACACCCGGTACGCCAGCGATACCTTTGGAAGTGACCATCAGGGTCAGCACCAGCAGCAACTGCTGGCTCCACGACAGGTCGATACCGTACAGCTGGGCAATGAAGATGGCCGCAATGCTCTGGTACAGGGTCGAGCCGTCGAGGTTGAACGAGTAGCCGGTCGGTACCACGAACGAGCAGATCGACTTCGGTGCACCGTATTTCTCCATCTTCTCGATCACGCGCGGCAGCACGGTCTCCGAGCTGGAGGTGGAGTAGGCAAGGATCAGCTCATCTTTCATGATGCGCATGATCTTGATCACCGAGAAGCCGAACAGGCGGGCAACCAGGCCCAGCACCATGAAGGCGAAGAAGGCGATGGCGAAGTACACCAGCAGCACCAGCTTGGCCAGCGGCAGCAGCGAGCTGAAACCGAAGTTGGCGACGGTCACGGCGATCAGGGCGAACACGCCGATCGGAGCGTAGTTCATGATCATGTGGGTGACCTTGAACATGGTCTCGGAAACCGCCTGGAAGGTACGCACCAGAGGGTCGCGCAGCTCTGCCTGCAGGCTCGACAGGCCCAGGCCGAACATCACCGAGAAGAAGATGATCGGCAGCATTTCGCCACGCATCAGCGCTGCGAAGATGTTCGACGGGATCAGGTTCAGCAGGGTTTCGATGAACGCGTGCTCATGCTGCACTTCGGCCGCGGTGGCCTGGTACTTGGAGATGTCCACGGTACCCAGGGTGCTCATGTCGATGCCGGCGCCCGGGTGGAACAGGTTGGCCAACACCAGGCCGACGACGATGGCGATGGTGGTAACCACTTCGAAGTAGATGATGGTCTTCAGGCCGATGCTGCCAAGTTTCTTCGCGTCGCCAACCCCGGCGATACCCACGATCAGCGACGAAATCACGATCGGGACGACGATCATCTTGATCAGGCGAATGAAGATGTCACCAGCGGGCTGGAGGACGTTGCTGATCCACCATGCCTTTTCTGCACTGAAATGATTCAGTAGAGCGCCGATTGCAACACCCAGGACCAGACCGATGACGATCTGCCAGGCGAGGCTCAGTTTTGCCTTCTTCATGTCTTTACCCTTTGTTCTAGTGGTCATGGGCACCCGACGGAAACGCGCGTCACAGAGCCTTTGGCTAGGTCACGAGCAGCAGATGCTTCCGTCCGGCGACTTCATGTAAGGACACCGCAGGCGAGCGACAGGGCGCTCGGGCCAGCGAAAAAGGCGGCAACTATTGCGATGGCAAAGGGGGAAATCTAATGCCGGAAGCGCATAGCCCATGCCGTTAATGCATAACATTTCTGACCAAACCAGAAGGTTCGCAAGTGCTTGATTTACAACGTTCGGAATCCCGAACAAGACCAACCCGCCATATTTAGGCAGATTTGGCAGAGTGGAAAGGGCAAGGAAGATGGCCTGTTCGACAATCCGAATGGCTGAAATGCCACTTGTACAAGCACCGGGTTGGTCGAAAAAAAATGGATGTACGGTCGAGACAAAATGTGTCTCGAAGAGGAAATCGCGCAGGGGAAGAGACGTTTCCTACATGGCTCCTCGGAAGTCAGGTCTGGTCAGGTGCCCCTATGACACCGCCGACCTGAAACTTCCGATTCCGCCTTTCCTGACCCGGCCCATTGCTGGAGGCACTCCCTGTACCCCTAGGCCACTCCGATCCTGCAACAATCAGAACAGCCCGGCCCCTTGGTCATGCGCTGCCCCTCCTCGGGGCGGCGCATCATAGAAGCCTGAAATATAGAAAGGTTCAGCTTCTATTACGTGACAGTGCATGACTTTTCATCCGTACCGGGTGCAAACCCTCAGTACCAGTTCGGGTCACGCTTTAGCTGCTCCTTCAACATCGCCTTCATGCCGTCGTCCGGCTCACCCAGCCAGCGGTACTGCGCATGGCGGGTGGGCGACTTGTCGTTCGGCAAACCTTCGGGTACCTCCACGAGCATCCCGTAGGCATCGTCCTTGTCCCAGCTGAACGCCACGATCAGGCGCTTGTAGGTGCAGTTGTCCTGGCCTTCGCACAACGGGCCGACGAGGTACTTGTCGCCGTCTTCGGTAACGGCGGACATCTGCTGCTGGGCACTGCCGGTCAGATTGACCACCCAATCGGGCAGGCGTTCCTCGCCTTTGATCGTGTCCTGCCAGGTTTCCCGGTACTCCGGGTCCGAACCGAGCAGCTGGTCGACCCGGACCTGGCCGTCATTGGCCGCCATCGCCACCGCGCTGCCACCCAGTAACAGGGCGGCAGCCAGGGCTGTCCAACGCTTACTGCCCATCTTCAACCTCGTCCACGTCCAAAGAAGAAAGAGGCCACGAACAGCACCAGGAAGACAATGAACAGAATCTTCGCGATACCCGTGGCAGCGCCCGCGATACCACCGAAGCCCAGTACGGCAGCGACAATGGCGATGATGAGGAAAGTGATAGCCCAGCTCAGCATGGTGGTTCTCCTTTCTTTATCGAAATCGGTCCGGCGAGTCAGAACACCCAGCGGTCCTGGGGTACGACATTTTCCAGGGTGCCCGGGGAGGCAGTGGCCTGGCCGGAAGGCAGCGGGTCGGCGGCCCTGACCAGAGTGTTGGCACGGGTTGCCTGAATCTGCGTCAACAGGGCGGTCTGCGCCGCCACTTGCTCGGCCAGGCGCGCGGTCTGCCAGCTGTAATAGAAGAGGCCAGCGGCCAAGGTCAGCAACAGCGCCAGGCCGAGTGACAGCATCTGACGCAGGGGCAGTGCGGCGTTCTGCAAGCGGTTGACGGATTGGCGGTTCATGCCTGCTCCTCCTGCTGTAGTTCTTGTTCAAACCTGAACAGGTAACTGCAGCCTGCATGCCAGCCTTTTTTTTCCAATAAAATTCTTTTAAATCAGATAGTTATGGAAATACGGCAAACCCGGCAAGGACGTATCCTGCACGATGCCGCCCGGGTCGTCGTGCGAATTGCACGATCAGCCCTCGACCTTGGTCGCCACCTTGAGCAGGTCGGCATCCACCCCGCGCACGCCGATGATCTGCCGAGCGATCTCCACGGCTATGGTTTTCTGCTCGCTGCTGACCACCTCGCCCGAAAGCCGCACCAAACCCTCTTCGCTGGCCACTTTCAGGTTCGGGCCATCGAGGTTGCGGCTGAAGCGGTAGCTGTTCTGGATCTTGTCGATAATCCAGCTGTCACTCGGTTGCGGCCCGGTCGGCGCGCCCACCGGGACTTCCCGGGCCTTGGCCATGGCGGCGGTATCGAGGCTCACCAGGTTGTTGACCAGGTGCACACCCTCGGTAGTACGCGCCACCACCCCGGCCAGCTCCTTGGCCTCGGCGCTGTCGACCTTGCCGCGCAGGGTCACCACACCTTCGCTGCTCTGTACATCTATAGGCGCCTTCTCGGTGGCGCGGCTCCATAGCAGCCGCGCACGGATCACCGCGGCCAGGGTGGCATCCTCCAGGCGCTGGGCGTAGGCACGCAGCGCCAGCGGGCGTTCCACCAGCTGGGCATCGACCCGCAGCTGGTTGTCCACCTGCTCGATGCCACGGGTTGCCAAGGCCACATGCTCGGCCAACTGGCGTTCGACTTCGTTCTCCACCTCACCGGAAAGCCGCGCCTGCTTGCCGTTCACCTCGACCTCGATACGAAATGGGTCAAGCATGCGGTTCAGCGACAGGGCCGTTTGCAGTGCCCCCTCCAGGCGGGCGTCCTGCACCGGGCCGGCGAATGCCGGGGTGAAAACCGGCAGCAAGGTGGCGGCCAACACGGCGGCGCGAATGGAAAAAGACATGGCAGTGCCTCCTTTTGTAGAGCAAAAGCTAAAATTCCTCGCAACCAATGTGCCACCGTAGACCTCTAAGGAAATCATCGGGATATCGCAGCCTCCAGGCGTTGATTGGCCATTGGCTAGCATGCAAAGCACGGGCTCCTTCACAATTGACCATGCAACTTGCCCGATTTTTCCCACACTAAATGAAGATCTATCCTTAAGGAGCGCAGCACATGGAGTCAGCCCCGGATAACCAAGGCCGCATTCTGCTGGTGGATGACGAGTCCGCGATCCTGCGCACCTTCCGCTACTGCCTGGAAGACGAAGGCTATAGCGTGTCCACGGCCAACAGCGCCGCCCAGGCCGAAACCCTGCTGCAGCGCCAGGTATTCGACCTGTGCTTCCTTGATCTGCGCCTGGGCGAAGACAACGGCCTCGATGTGCTGGCGCAGATGCGTATCCAGGCGCCCTGGATGCGAGTAGTGATTGTCACCGCGCACTCGGCGATCGACACGGCGGTGGACGCGATCCAGGCCGGTGCCGCCGATTACCTGGTCAAGCCGTGCAGCCCCGACCAGCTGCGCCTGGCTACGGCCAAGCAGCTGGAAGTGCGCCAGCTTTCCGCTCGCCTGGAGGCCCTGGAAGGTGAGGTTCGCAAACCCAAAGACGGCCTCGACTCGCACAGCCCGGCCATGATGGCGGTGCTGGAAACCGCCCGCCAGGTCGCCACCACCGACGCCAACATCCTCATCCTGGGCGAGTCGGGCACAGGTAAAGGTGAGCTCGCCCGAGCCATCCATGGCTGGAGCAAGCGCGCGCGCAAAGCCTGCGTGACCATCAACTGCCCGTCGCTGAACGCCGAGCTGATGGAAAGCGAGTTGTTCGGCCACACCCGCGGCGCCTTCACCGGTGCCAGCGAAAGCACCCTGGGGCGAGTCAGCCAGGCTGATGGGGGCACGCTGTTCCTCGACGAAATCGGCGATTTCCCACTGACCTTGCAGCCCAAACTGTTGCGCTTCATCCAGGACAAGGAATACGAGCGCGTCGGCGACCCGGTCACCCGCCGCGCCGATGTGCGTATCCTCGCCGCCACCAACCTCAACCTCGAAGAGATGGTGCGCGAAAGCCGCTTCCGCGAAGACCTGCTGTATCGCCTGAACGTCATCACCTTGCACCTGCCGCCCCTGCGCGAGCGCAGTGAAGACATCCTGACGCTGGCAGATCGCTTTCTCGCCCGCTTCGTCAAGGAATACGCCCGGCCTGCCCGTGGCTTCAGTGACGAAGCCCGCACGGCCCTGCTCAACTACCGCTGGCCCGGCAACATTCGAGAATTGCGCAACGTGGTGGAGCGGGCCAGCATCATCTGCCCGCAGGAACGTGTGGAAATCAGCCACCTGGGCATGGGCGAACAGCCTGCAAGCAACGCCCCGCGCGTCGGCGCCGCGCTGAGCCTGGATGAGCTGGAACGCGCCCACATCGGCGCGGTGCTGGCCGCCAGCGACACCCTGGACCAGGCCGCCAAGACCCTGGGGATCGACGCCTCCACCCTGTACCGCAAACGTAAGCAGTACAACCTGTGAGGTGGCCGCCCATGAAGCTGCGCACGCGGCTTTTCCTCAGCATTTCGGCGCTGATCACCGTGGCTTTGCTCGGGCTGCTGCTGGGCCTGGTCAGTGTGCTGCAGATGGCCACAGTGCAACAGCGACTGGTGCGCGATACCACCCACGCCCTGGAAGTGGGGCTGAAGTTGCGCCAGAACCTAGGCGAACAGATGACCCTGATCCTCGATGACCAGACCTCCCCGGAGAGCCTGCGGTTGCTGCAGGACAACTTCCAGGTCCTGCTCAACCAAGGGCTGGAACAAGGCGGCGAACGCACCGGCTTCAGCAAGGCCAGCAGCAATTACCAGGCCTTCCTCCAGGCCTACCGCGACAGCCCGGCGCCGGCCCGTAGCATGGGCGTGGAGCAGCCACTGGGCGCCGCGTTCAACCAGGTGCGCACCGACCTGATCGATTCCCACAAGCAGGCCCTGGAACACATCACCCGCAGCGAGGAGCACACCCGCGACCACGCCCTGCTGGTCAGTGGCGTACTTGGCCTGATGGGCCTGGTGGTGCTGGTATTGGGCTTCATTACCGCGCACAACATCGCCCGGCGCTTCGGCCAGCCGATCGAAGCCTTGGCCAAGGCGGCCGACCAACTGGGCAAGGGCAATTTCGATGTCACCCTGCCGGTCACCCAGGCCACCGAACTGAATCAGCTGACCCGCCGCTTCGGCTTGATGGCAGAAGCCTTGCGCAAGCACCAGGCCACCAACGTTGACGAGCTGCTGGCCGGCCAGCAACGCTTGCAGGCCGTACTGGACAGCATTGACGATGGCCTGCTGATCATAAACCGCCAGGGCCGCCTGGAGCACCTCAACCCGGTTGCCCAGCGCCAGCTGGGCTGGACCGACAGCCGTGTGGGCAGCAGCCTGGCCGAAGCCCTGCAGCGCCCGGAGCTGGAACAGCAGCTACGCCAGGTACTGCGCGGCGGCAATCTCGACCGCCAGCCGGACGACCTGAGCATGGAGGTCGATGACGAAACGCGCCTGCTCGCCTACAGCCTGACCCCGGTCAGCCACCCGCAAGGGCCGATCCTTGGCGCGGTGATGGTGCTGCACGATGTCACCGAGCAGCGAGCCTTCGAACGCGTGCGCAGCGAGTTCGTGTTGCGCGCGTCCCACGAGCTGCGCACCCCGGTGACCGGCATGCACATGGCCTTCGGCCTGTTGCGCGAGCGGCTCAAGTTCCCGCCCGAGGCGCGCGAGCATGACCTGCTGGAAACCATCGGCGAGGAAATGCAGCGCCTGACCCAGTTGATCAACGACCTGCTCAACTTCAGCCGCTACCAGAGCGGGATGCAGAAGCTCGACCTGACCCCCTGCGCCATCGACGAGCTGCTGGAGCGTGTAGAACGGCGCTTTGCCGAACCGGCGGCGCACAAGCAGATCGAGTTGATCACGGAACTGGAGCCGCCGCTACCGCGTATCCAGGCCGACATCGCCCAGCTCGACCGGGTGCTGGACAACCTGTTGAATAACGCCATCCGCCATACCGCCAACGGCGGGCGCATCCGCCTGCACGCACGACGGCATGCGGAGCGAGTGATCATCAGTGTCGAGGACAACGGCGAAGGCATTGCCTATGGGCAGCAGGGGCGCATCTTCGAGCCCTTCGTACAGGTAGGGCGCAAGAAAGGCGGCGCCGGGCTGGGGCTGGCGTTGTGCAAAGAGATCGTGCAGCTGCACGGCGGGCGCATGGGCGTATTTTCCCGGCCGGGGCAGGGGACCCAGTTCTACATGGCGCTGCCGGTCTGAATGAGGCCGACGCAGGATCGCTCAATGCTCAACCCGCCGCGGCAGCCGTCCGCGGGTCACCAGTTCGGCAAACTGCCGAGCATTCAATGGCCGGGCAAACAGCCAGCCCTGGCCATAATTGACCCCTTCGCTGTTCAGCAGCACCGCCTGGTCTTCACACTCGATGCCTTCGGCAATCACCCGCAGGTGCAGGTCATGAGCCATGCGAATGATATGCGGGGCCACTCCGCTGCTGGCGGCGTCATGCCCCAAGGCATCAATAAAGGCCTTGTCGATCTTCAGGCAGTCCACCGGCAGGGTCTGCAAGTAGGCCAGGCTGCAATAACCCGTACCAAAATCGTCGATCAGCACCTGATGCCCCACCGCGCGCAGCGCCTGCAGGTTGTCGCGGGCCACCACCACGTCGATCAGGCCGCGTTCGGTCACTTCGAAGGCAATCTGGCTGGCCGCCACCCGGTGCAAAGCCAGCAAGCGCGCCGCCACCCGGCCAATGCGCGGCACCATCACATCGCAGGCCGCCAGGTTCACCGAAATGTACAGGTTGGGGTGCGAGCGCAGCAGTTGCCCTAGCTGTTCCAGCACACGCTGCAGGACAAAGTCAGTGATCTGGCGAATCTGCCCGGTGTTTTCCGCCAACGGGATGAACAGGTCCGGGCTGGTCAGGGTGCCATCCGGGCGGCGCCAGCGCACCAGGGCCTCGGCACCCACACAGCGCCGGCTGTCGAGTTCGAATATCGGCTGGTAGAGCACCTGCAGCTCGCCACGGCGCAAGGCATTCTGCAATTCGGAGCTCATCGACCGCCGCTGCAGGATCAGTTGCAGCACCAGCCAGCCGATGCAGCAGGCCGCCAGTACACTGCCGGGGAACAGAAGCCAGAGCATGCCGTTCATCCTCAACGGCAGGCTCGCCCGGGGGGCAATCAGCACCAGCTGGTAGTCCGGTGACTTGGTCGGCATACGGTAGATCAGGCGGTCGCTGAGTTCGAGCAGTGACTTGTGGCTGGTCGACCAGGCCGATGGCGGCGGCCATACCTGCGGCGGGCCCAGTACGGGGATAGCCCTGGTGCCGTTGTCCAGCACCACCACCAGGCTGCCGCCCGGGGGCAGGTCGACCACATCGGTCAGGTGCCCACGGGAGGTGGAGACCACGAACTTGCCCCGCCCCAGCATCAGCGCGGCCAGGTTCTCGTTCGGTTCGGTCGTGGTGTTCAGCCAGTAGCTGTAGGTCGGCCCCTGGATGTCGGGGGCCCGCAGGGGTTCGAACGCGCGCTCATCACCGCGGTTGGAGCAGACGACATCACCATCCACGTAAGCGGCTTCATAAATGAAGCGTGAACTCAGGCCTACCTGCTGCAATGCCGTCAGCATCGCCGGGCTGCAGCCGCGCAAGGGCTGCGCCTGCAGCAGGTCGACGCCTTCGCGCAACTGGCCGAACACCTGCTCGAGGCGCTCAAGAAAGCGCTCGCCCTGGGCGTTCATCTGTGCACTCTCGCTTTGCTTCATCTGTTGCAGGGCAATGCCGATGCTGGCGGAGAGCAACAGTGCCGCGCTGGCCAGTGCTGCCAATGTGGCCAGCATCCAGGGACGGTAAAAAATTTGGCGCAGCAAGGCGATGAAGGCTGACATCGAAGGCATCCAGTTGATAACTAAGGTATAGCAACTGAATCGGGAATCACCTTCGCCGTTTGGCGCTTCGTTTGCTTGTTGGGAGATGGCCACCGGCCAAGACTGCGCTGTCGCAGAGAACTCGATTTGCAAGCGCTACGCGGCCCCTGTGGGAGCGGGCGTGCCCGCTCCCACAGGGGCCGCGTAGCCTCGCTGACGGCTCAACGCATCCGGTTGAGCACCTGCAGCATCGCCGCCGTCTGCGCATCCGGCATGCCATCGAAGCGCTGTGGGCGGAAACGCATCTGGAACGCGGCGATCACATGGCGGGTGGCAACATCCAGTACCCCGGTCTGCTCGATCGCATAGCCAAACCGCGCCAGTTCCTGCTGATACCAGCCAACGCTTGGCGGGTTGACGCTGAAATAGGCCTGCTGCCGTGCCACGGCATTGGCATCCGGCCAGACACCCAGCCCGGCGTCGGCCAGGCGCTTCCACGGGAACAGCGGCCCCGGGTCCAGCTTGCGCAGCGGCGCGATATCGCTATGGCCAATGATGTGCCGTGGCTCGATGTTGTTACGTTTGACGATGTCCTTCAGCAGCGCGATCAGCGACTGGACCTGCGCTTCGCTGTAAGGGTGCCAGACCCGGCCATTCGGCGTGTCGGTGAAGCCTGGGTTGACGATTTCTATACCGATGGACGAGGAGTTCAGCCAGGTTCGCCCCTGCCACTGGCTATCACCGGCATGCCAGGCACGGCGGCTTTCATCCACCAGCTGGTACACCGTCGCCGGGCCATCACCAATCAGGTAATGGCTGCTGACTTCGCCATGGGTCAGCAACGCCAGGGAACGCTCCAGTGAAGCATTGGTGTAGTGCAGGACAACGAACTGGATGCGGTTGTCCTGGTTGACCGAGGGATGGCTACGGTCGATGCGCAGGCCCGTCGAGCAACCAGCGACAGACAACAACAGGAAGGAGACCAGGGTTTTTTTAAGCGTGGAAAGCACGTCAATAGCCTCAGCGAATGAGCGCTACAGTATAACGTGCTCCCCGATGACCGTGCTTGCCGCGAGTCAGCGGCTGCCGGCTATGCCTGCTCGACGCGATTGCGCCCCAACTCCTTGGCCCGGTACAGCGCCGCATCGGCGCGCTTGAGCACCTGGTCACCGCGCTCACCGGAACGGAATGCACCCAGGCCGATGGACGTGGTGATCACTACCCGTTCGCCCTTGAAGTGGAACGGGCATGCCTCGACCGTGGCCCGCAGCACCTCGGCTATCTGGGCGGCGTCGGCCGGCGAGGTTTGCGGTAGCAGCAGGACAAACTCCTCGCCGCCAAAGCGGGCGATGAAATCACGGCCGCGCAGGCGCTTGCGCAACTGGTCGGCGACGATCTTCAAAACCTTGTCCCCGGCCAGGTGCCCATAGCTGTCGTTGATACGCTTGAAATGGTCCAGGTCGAGGATCGCCATCGCCAGATGACCGCCGTGCGCCTGCCATTCGAGTATTTCGCGCTCGACCCGCTCGCTCCAGGCCGCACGGTTGGGCAGGCCGGTAAGGGGGTCGAGCAGGGCTTTCTGGCGCTGCTCTTCCAGGTGCTCGCGGTAGCCGAGCGCCTCCTGCTCCATGCTCGCCACCCGCTCCGACAGCCCTTGCAGCCGTCCGGCCAGCTCCTGCTCGCGGCGATCGCGCTCGTGCTTGTGCTCGTCCATGGTCACCAGCAGGCCTTCCAGACGGTTTTCCAGAATGTGCTTGAGGCTGTCCACATCGGCGGCACCTTGCACACTGCTCTGCAGCCCATCGACGTGCTCACGCAGCTGGGTATCCAGCTCGCGGGCGGCCGAGCTGTTATCGGCATGGCCGGCGCTGGCCTCGTGCAGGTGGCTCTGAAAACCTTCCAGGCGTTCGTTGAGCTGCTGCAGGTAGGTTTCAAATTCGTGCTGGCCGCTGTCGGTGATCGCCAGCATGAGCACAGCCAGGTCATCCAGCACCGGGATCAGCTCATACCAGTTCAGGCCGCGGGCGACCCGCTCGCGCATGTTCAGTGCCTGGGCCTTGTGCCGCTCCGGCAGGCTGAGGTCATCGAGCAGGCCGATCAGGGTTTGCTCGATGTGCGCAGCAACCTGGCTGTAGGGCGGCTCTACCGCGTAAGGCAGGGCATAAGGGCCGTCTTCACCGAAGGTTTCTTCCAGTGTTTGTACCGGTTGTGCTTTAGCCGGTGCCTCACTGGCGGCAACTTCCGGGGCTGGCACGTCGTCCGGTAGCGGCTGCGGCAGCGGGGCTGGCGACAGTTCGGCCGTTTCGATCAACGCGGGGCCAGCAACCTCCAGCTCGGGCTTGGGCGTTACCGGGGCCTCGACAACAGAGGCTGGAAAGGCTGGTAGCCGCTGTAGCGCATCCACATCGTCGGCATCGACACTGCCCGGTGCTGCCAAGGGCTGCGCCTCGGCAACAGGCGACGCCAGCGGCGCAAGCGCTGGCTCGCCTTGCACGTCATCCTCGCGGCTGCCGAACAAACGCTGCAAGAACCCCGGCCGGGCATCTTCCCCCGATTTGCCCAAGGCTGACAGCGCGCGGCCCTGCAAGCCGCTCAATTCACCCAGCAACGGTGGCAGGTCGCGTGACTGGGCCACGCCGCCGTCGAGCTTCTTCGCCAGTTTTTTCAACGGCCGCGAGACATCGTTTGGCAGCGGCAGGCCTTGCAGTTGACCGACCAGCGCGATCAGCGCATCGCTGACCTGGTTCATGCGGGTTTCCCGGCGCTGTTCGGAGTCCAGCACCGCCTTCTCAAGACGCGGAATCAGCCCGGCAAGGCCGGCGTCCATGTTGTCGCTGCGGATGACCTCGCGCATTTCCTTCATGCACTGGTCCACCACCTTGTCACTGCCTTCGGCAGCCAAGGTGCTGCGTACCAGGCCGCGGCGCAGCAGGTCGAGACGGGCGTCCCAACGGCGCTCGAGCTTTTCCTGCTGCTCGATGCTTTTAAGGTATTTCTCTTTCCAGCGCTCAGCGTCTTCAGTCATGCCCGGGTCCGCAAACGGTGATGGCAATTAGCTCAGGACCGGCAGCGTATCCACAGTCAATGCATCAGGCAATCGAATCTCGACAGCAACGGGAAGGTGGTCGGAAATTGGCTGCGCCAGCACCTCGACACGCTCCAGCGTGAGGCTTGGGCTGAGCAGGATGTGGTCCAGGCAACGCTGTGGGCGCCAGCTGGGGAAGGTGGCTTCGACTTGCGGGGCAATCAGGCCCAGGTCGCGCAGCGGCGAGTGCTCCAGCAGGTCGGTGGCATGGGTATTCATGTCGCCCATCAGCACCTGGTGGCGGTAGCCACCAATCAGCTCGCGGATGTAGCCCAGCTGCAGGGCGCGGGTCTTGGCGCCGAGGGCCAGGTGCATCATCACCACGATCAGCGCATCTTCACCCTCGCCAAAACGCACCAGGATCGCACCACGCCCAGCTGGGCCGGGCAGCGGGTGGTCTTCGAGCAGCTGCGGCTTCAGGCGGCTGAGCACGCCATTGCTGTGCTGGGCAAAACGCCCAAGGTTGCGGTTGAGTTGCTGGTACCAGTAGGGGAAGGCGCCCAGGTGGGCCAGGTGCTCGACCTGGTTGACGTAGCCCGAGCGCAGGCTGCCGCCATCGGCCTCCTGCAAGGCCACCAGGTCGAAGTCGCCCAGCAGTTGGCCAATCTTCTGCAGGTTGCCGGCACGACCGTTGTGCGGCAGCAGGTGCTGCCAGCTGCGGGTCAGGTAATGCCGGTAGCGCTCGGTGCTGATGCCCACCTGGATGTTGAAACTGAGCAGCCGCAGGCGACCATCCTCCGGCAGGCCCGGGGCCTGCAGGTGATGTTCGTTGACCTGCGGCTGGTGCAAGCCAATGCCACGCGCGGTTCTGAAGCGGCGCATGGGTTACGCCGCTTACTTAGCGGCGCGCTCCTTGGCGATCAGCTGGTCGGCAACGTTCAGTACGCCTTCCGGCCCGCCGGCGGTACCCAGGTCGAAGCGGTATTTGCCGTTGACCACCATGCTCGGTACGCCGGTGATCTCGTACTTCTTCGCCAGCTCCTTGGCCTGGTTGACCTGGCCTTTGATGGCGAACGAGTTGAAGGTGGCGAGGAACTTGTCCTTGTCCACGCCCTGGGTGGCGAGGAAGTCGGCCATGTCCTGCGGGTCGGTCAGGCGCTTGCGCTGGTTCTGGATGGCATCGAACACCGCGGCGTGCACCTTGTGCTCGACGCCCATGGCTTCCAGGGTCAGGAACATCTGGCCGTGGGCGTCCCACGCGCCACCGAACATGGCCGGTACGCGCTTGAAGTTGACGTCCTTGGGCAGCTTTTCAACCCATGGGTTGATGGTTGGCTCGAAGTGGTAGCAGTGTGGGCAGCCGTACCAGAACAGCTCAACCACTTCGATCTTGCCAGGCACGGAAACTTGAACAGGGTTGCTCAGCTCGAGGTATTCCTTGCCGGCAACAGGCTCGGCGGCCTGGACGGCAGTCATACCGAATACGCTGGCAGCGACCAGCGCGGCGCTGAGAATCAGTTTACGCATGCTTTACTCCTGGGCAGTCATTGTCGCCACGACGCGACCTGTACTGAGACAGGCCGGGAAGGGGCCGAGTTCTGTAGTGTAACGGCTGCGGACGGAAAAAAGGGCGGTCCGGCCGCCCTTTCATCATTGGCCTACAACATTAACTGAAAGTTAATGCGCCGCCTGTAATGGCCTCAGTGCAGGCCCTGGATGTAACTGGCCAACGCCTCGATGTCGTGGTTGCTCAGCTTGCCGGCGATGGTGCGCATGGTCATGGCATCGCCATCGTTGGTGCGGTTGCCTTCGCGGAAGTCGGTGAGCTGCTTGGTCACATACTGCGCGTGCTGCCCGCCCAGGTGCGGGAAGCCGGCCAGGGCGATGCCGGCGCCGTTCGGCGAGTGGCAGCCGGTGCAGGCGGGCATGCCTTTTTCCAGGTCGCCGCCGTTGAATAGCGCCCGGCCACGTTCGACCAGCTTGGGATCGGCCGCGCCCACGCTGCCTTTCTGGCTGGAGAAGTAGGCGGCGATATCGGCCAGGTCCTGGTCGCTGAATGCGGCCAGCATGCCGGTCATCTCCAGCACGGTACGCTTGCCCGACTTGATATCGTGCAGTTGTTTTTCGAGGTAGCGCTGGCCTTGGCCGGCCAGTTTCGGGAAGTTCGGTGCCAGGCTGTTGCCGTCGGGGTTGTGGCAGGCGCCACAGACGGCCGTCTTGGCCTGGCCGGCGGCGGCATCGCCTTTGACGGGTTGCGCAGCAGTGGCCGCACCTGCGACACCCAGGGTCAACAGCAGACTCACGACTAGTTTGTTCATCAGCTAATCCAACACGGCTAAGGGTGAAATGTTATGTATCGGGACTGCCACTCATCCAAAGGATGACCAAACGGTAGTCCTCGGCACTGCAGTCCATGCACAATCCACGCGGCGGCATAGCCTTGAAACCCTGGGTCACGTGCTTCACCAGTACATCCATGCCTTGCGCCAGCCGTGGCTCCCATGCTGCCCGGTCACCCTGCCTGGGTGCCTGTGGCAACTGCCCGGTGTGACAGGCCGCACACGTGCGGTTGTACAACACCTCGGGATCCTGTGTAGCCTGTGCGCTGAAAACCGGCAGGAACATACCGACAGCAAGCAGCCATTTCGCCATGCGGAACGACCTTCAGGGTTGGGGGCCGCGCTGCGTTCTGTTGCGCGAGCTATTGTTCGACACCCCATGCCCGTTCTCCTTCGCCGGGAGAATGAGCACACAAAAACTGGGGCATTATATACTTCCGCCATCCAAACGGAAACGACACCGCTTGCCAGGCTCGGGCCCAAAGAGTCAGGCAACACCCACATCGGATATCCCATGCAAGTCAAGAACCCCATCCTCGGCCTCTGCCAGAAAGCCAAATTCGCCCTCAGCGCTGCCAAGGTCGAACAATGCCCGGACGACCAGGGTTACGAGGTGGCTTTCGCCGGCCGCTCCAACGCCGGCAAATCCAGCGCCCTCAATACCCTGACTCATGCCAGCCTGGCGCGCACCTCGAAAACCCCCGGGCGCACCCAGCTGTTGAATTTCTTCAGTCTGGACGATGAACGGCGTTTGGTCGACCTGCCTGGCTACGGTTATGCAAAAGTCCCGATTCCGCTCAAGCAGCACTGGCAGAAACACCTGGAAGCCTACCTGGGTAGCCGGGAGTGCCTGCGTGGCGTGATCCTGATGATGGATGTGCGCCACCCGATGACCGACTTCGACAAGATGATGCTCGATTGGGCCAAGGCCAGCAGCATGCCGATGCACATCCTGCTGACCAAGGCCGACAAGCTGACCCACGGCGCAGGCAAGAACACCCTGCTCAAGGTGCAATCGGAAATCCGCAAGGGCTGGGGCGATGGCGTGACCATCCAGCTGTTCTCGGCGCCCAAGCGCCTGGGCGTGGAAGAGGCCTACCGGGTGCTGGCGGACTGGATGGAGCTGGAAGACAAGCCAGTCATTTGAAGGTTTGCTGAACCTGTGGGAGCGGGCATGCCCGCGAAGAATCCAGCGCGGAGCATGGCCTGGGCTTCGCCCAGGTTCGCGGGCGCGCCCGCTCCCACAGTGTTCCTTCACCATACTCAAGGCAAATTCCGGGCAAAAAAAACCCCGGACTTCGTATGGGGAGGGAGAAGTTCGGGGTCCAAGTCCGGACCGCTAGGGCGGGGTCCAGATATCTGCCAACACTTAACACAACATAGGAGCATCGAAAGGCTTCACCAGCCATTCAGTTACTCTGAGTTCCGCTTCACCGGTTAAGTTCCAAAGCCCTGAAAACTATTTGCGATAGTTTCATGAAACCTCAGCACCACTGGCACTGAGCGGAGCCAGGACCCGCGTCCCATGTCACGGATCCTGCCCAGCTTTCCCCGCTCGATCAGTGAGCTTCGTCCCAGTTCGCACCAATTCCTGCCTCGACCAGCAGCGGCACATCCAGCTGCGCAGCCCGGCTCATGTGCTGGCGAATTTCATCTTTCACCTGCGCCACCAGGTCCTCGCGCACTTCCAGCACCAGTTCATCGTGTACCTGCAGGATCACCCGGGCATCCAGCCCGCTCTCGGTCAGCCAGTTATCCACATTGACCATGGCCCGCTTGATGATGTCAGCCGCCGTGCCCTGCATCGGCGCGTTGATCGCCGTGCGCTCGGCGCCTTTGCGCAGGGCCGGGTTCTTGGCATTGATATCCGGCAGGTACAGGCGGCGGCCAAACAGGGTTTCGACAAAGCCTTGCTCCGCCGCCTGGGCGCGAGTGCGCTCCATGTAGGCCAGCACGCCCGGGTAGCGAGCAAAATAGCGGTCAATGTAGTCCTGCGACTGCTTGCGGTCGACGCCGATCTGCTTGGCCAGGCCAAAGGCGCTCATGCCGTAGATCAGGCCGAAGTTGATGGCCTTGGCGCTACGGCGCTGGTCAGTGGTGACGTCGGCCAACGCCACGCCGAACACTTCCGCCGCCGTGGCACGGTGCACGTCCAGGTCATTGCGGAACGCATGCAGCAACCCTTCGTCCTTGGCCAGGTGGGCCATGATGCGCAACTCGATCTGCGAGTAGTCCGCCGCCAGCAGCTTGTAGCCCGGGCTGGCAATGAAGGCCTGACGGATGCGCCGGCCTTCGGCAGTACGGATCGGGATGTTCTGCAGGTTCGGATCGCTCGACGACAGCCGGCCGGTGGCCGCCACCGCCTGCTGGTAGGAGGTGTGGATACGCCCGGTGCGCGGGTTGATCTGCCCCGGCAGCTTGTCGGTGTAGGTGCTCTTGAGCTTGCTCAGGCTGCGGTACTGCATCAGTACCTCCGGCAACGGGTAGCCTTGCTCGGCCAGTTCGTCGAGCACCGCTTCTGCCGTGGATGGCTGGCCCTTGGTGGTCTTGCTCAGCACCGGCATGCCCAGCTTGTCGTAGAGGATCGCGCCCAGCTGCTTGGGCGAGCCAAGGTTGAACTCCTCTCCGGCCAGCTCATAGGCACGCTGCTCCAGCTCGGCCATCTTCACCCCCAGCTCACCGCTCTGCACCTGCAGCAGCGCGGCATCGACCAGCGCCCCTTGGCGCTCGATCTTGGCCAGCACCGGCACCAGCGGCATCTCGATGTCCATCAGCACCGGCTGCACGCTCGGCGTCTGCGCCAGGCGCGCCTGTAGCGCGTGGTGCAGGCGCAGGGTGATGTCGGCGTCTTCGGCGGCGTAGGGGCCGGCCTTGTCCAGGTGGATCTGGTTGAACGTCAGCTGCTTGGCGCCCTTGCCGGCGATGTCCTCGAAGGCGATGGTGGTGTGGTCGAGGTACTTCTGCGCCAGGCTGTCCATGTCGTGACGGGTGGCGGTGGAGTTCAGCACGTACGACTCGAGCATGGTGTCGTAGGCCACGCCGCGCATTTCGATGGCGGGGGAGCCGTTGGCGAGGATGTTGATGTCGTACTTGGCGTTCTGCCCGACCTTGGCCTTGGCCGGGTCTTCCAGCAGTGGCTTCAGCGCCAGCAGTACGGCGGCGCGGTCCAGTTGAACCGGCGCCCCTTCATAGTCATGGGCCAGCGGCACATAGGCCGCTTCATGGGGATCGACAGAGAACGACAGGCCGACCAGCTGCGCCTGTTGGGCGTCCAGGCCGGTGGTCTCGGTGTCGAAGGCGAACAGTGGCGCCTGGCGCAGCTTCTCCAGCCAGAAGTCGAAACGGGCCTGGTCGAGGATGGTTTCGTACCTGGGCTCGACCTTGGCCGCCGGCTCCGCGACCGGCGCGATGTCGTCACCGGCCTTGGCCGCGTCGCGCTGTACCTCGGCGACCCAGCTCTTGAACTCCATCTCGGTGTACAGCGCCAGCAACGCTTCACGGTCCGGCTCGCCGCACACCAGGGCATCTACTTCGATGTCCAGGGGCACATCGACCTTGATGGTAGCCAGCTCATAGGACAGGAACGCCGCGTCGCGGTGCTCCTCCAGCTTGGCCGGCAGGGTCTTGGCACCACGAATGGCCAGCGTCGGGACCTTGTCCAGGTTGGCGTACAGGTCACTGAGGCCGCCGCCGATGCCGGTCAGCAGGCCGACTGCGGTTTTTTCGCCCACACCCGGTACGCCGGGGATGTTGTCGACCTTGTCGCCCATCAGTGCCAGGAAGTCGATGATGTGTTCCGGGCCGACGCCAAATTTCTCGTGCACGCCGGCCACGTCCAGCACGCTTCCGGTCATGGTGTTGACCAAGGTAATGTGCCCGTCCACCAGCTGCGCCATGTCCTTGTCACCGGTCGAGATGATGACCGGCCGGCCCAGGGCCGCACTGCTGCGCGCCAGGGTGCCGATCACGTCGTCGGCCTCGACCCCTTCGACGCACAGCAGCGGGTAGCCCAGCGCCTTGACGCTGGCATGCAGCGGCTCGATCTGCACCCGCAGGTCGTCCGGCATGCTCGGGCGGTTAGCCTTGTATTCGGCGAACATGGCATCGCGGAAGGTACCGCCCTTGGCATCGAACACCACCGCGAACAGGCTGTCGGGGTATTGCTTGCGCAGGCTCTTGAGCATGTTCAGCACCCCCTTCACCGCGCCGGTCGGCATGCCCCTGGAGGTGGTCAGCGGCGGCAGCGCGTGAAAGGCGCGGTACAGGTAGGAGGAACCGTCCACCAGGACGAGGGGCGCTTGGCTCATGAGCAGAATCAACCTTTTCGACGGGTCCGGCGCTAGAATAGCCAGAATCATTGACGACAAAGGGACAAGGTTATCATGCGTACACTCAATCGCCTGTTACTGCTCGGTCTGTTGGCAACCATGCCAGTCGTCACCCTGGCGGCGGACGACGCCCCCTCGGCCGATCCCGAGGTGACCATTCGCACGGAAGGCGACAAAACCATCCAGGAGTACCGGCAGAACGGGTTCCTGTATGCGATCAAGATCACGCCGAAAAACGGCAAGCCTTATTTCCTGGTACGCGCCGATGGCTCTGATGGCAATTTCATTCGATCCGACCAGCCGGACATGCTGATTCCGTCCTGGAAGATCTTCGAGTGGTAATCTGACGCGCACCGTTCACATCAACCCGGCACTTCCCGGCGGAAGTGCCCGTATGGGCAAATTTTCATCATGTCAGTTTTCACCCCCGTGACCCGGCCTGAGCTGGAAACCTTTCTGGCGCCGTACGCGCTGGGTCGTCTGCTCGATTTCCAGGGCATCGCCGCCGGCACCGAGAACAGCAATTTCTTCGTCAGCCTCGAACAGGGGGAGTTCGTCCTGACGCTGATCGAGCGCGGGCCCAGCGAGGACATGCCGTTCTTCATCGAACTGCTCGACACCCTGCACGCTGCCGACATGCCAGTGCCCTACGCGATACGTGACCGCGACGGCAACGGCCTGCGCGAGCTGTGCGGCAAGCCGGCGCTGCTGCAGCCACGGCTGTCGGGCAAGCACATCAAGGCACCGAACGCCCAGCACTGCGCACAGGTTGGCGAACTGCTGGCGCACATTCACCTGGCCACCCGCGAGCACATCATCGAGCGCCGCACCGACCGCGGCCTGGACTGGATGCTGGCCTCGGGTGCCGAGCTGCTGCCGCGCCTTACCGCCGAGCAAGCCACGCTGCTGCAGCCGGCGCTGGATGAAATCAGCGCGCACAAGGCACAGATCCTTGCCCTGCCACGGGCCAACCTGCATGCCGACCTGTTCCGCGACAACGTGATGTTCGAAGGCACCCATCTGACCGGTGTGATCGACTTCTACAACGCCTGTTCCGGGCCGATGCTGTATGACATCGCCATCACCGTGAACGACTGGTGCCTGGATGAACACGGCGCGATCGATGTGCCGCGCGCCCAGGCACTGCTGGCGGCCTATGCGGCGCTGCGGCCGTTTACCGCGGCCGAGGCCGAGCTGTGGCCGGAGATGCTGCGCGTGGGTTGCGTGCGCTTCTGGCTGTCGCGCCTGATTGCGGCGGAATCGTTTGCCGGGATGGATGTGATGATCCATGACCCGAGCGAGTTCGAAGTGCGCCTGGCGCAGCGCCAGCAGGTGGCTTTGCACCTGCCCTTCGCCCTCTAGAGCGTGTCTGCTTCTTCGCGGGTAAACCCGCTCCCACAGGTACGGTGACAGGCGTGAGGCTGGCGCTATCCCTGTGGGAGCGGGTTTACCCGCGAAGAGGCCGGCACAGGCTTACAGCTGCTCCAGGCACCCAGCCAGGTCGCCACCCAGCTTCTCCAGCAAGCGCTCATAGCCCTTGCCATCCACCGGGTCGGTACCGCCCAGGGCATCCAGCTCGGCCAGGCGCACCGGCAGCCCTGCTGTCAGGGTCTCGGCCAGTCGCGGCCGCAGTGGCGGTTCGCTGAACACACAGGTCTTGCCTACTTCCTGCAGGCGCTTGCGCATGGCTGCCACGTGCTGCGCACCCGGTTGCACCTCGGACGCCACGCTGAACACCCCGGTGTGCTTCAGGCCATACTCCGCCTCGAAATAGTCGAACGCTTCGTGGAACACGAAGTACGGCTTGCCGGAAATCCCGGCCACCCGCGCCTTGATCCGCCCATCCAGTGCGTCCAGGCGTTCGTCGAAGGCCTTCAGGTTGCTCTGGTAGCGCGCCGCATTGGCCGGGTCGACCTGCGCCAGGTCAGCCGCCATTTTCGCCGCGATTACCCGCGCGTTGACCGACGATAGCCACAGATGCGCGTCCAGGCTGCCCGGGCGGTGGTCGTGGTCATGGTCGTCGTGGTCTTCTTCCTCATGGGAATGGCTGTCCTCGCCAAAGTGGCGCAGCTTCATGCCCGGCAGCGACTGCACGGCCACCGTGGGTTTGCTGCGATTGCCCAGTACCCGCGGCAGGAAGCCTTCCATGTCCGGGCCGATCCAGTACAGCAGGTCGGCATCACCCACTCGCCGAACGTCAGACGGGCGCAGTGCATAGTGATGCGGCGAAGCGCCCGGCGGCAGCAATACCTCCGGGCTGCCAACACCGTCCTGCACGGCGGCGGCAATCTGCTGCAGGGGTTTGATGCTGGTCAGCACGCGTACGTCGGCCTGGGCGGAAAATGCGATGAAAGCGACAAAAAGGACTAGGAATCGGGACACGGTGAATACTCGAGTCGTCAGAAACAGGTAACATAATAACGTCTCCATCCAGAACCGTCGCTGCCCATGTCCATCACGCCGCTGGCCAACCGTCCTCACGATCACTCCCATTGCGTACACAGCGCACTGGCTGAAGCCGACGCCTTGTGCACCCGCCAGGGCTTGCGCCTGACCGCGCTGCGTCGTCGAGTGCTGGAACTGGTGTGGCAAAGCCACAAGCCGCTGGGCGCCTACGACATCCTCGCCGTGCTCAGTGAGCAGGACGGCCGCCGCGCCGCGCCACCCACGGTATACCGCGCCCTGGACTTCCTGCTGGAAAACGGCCTGGTGCACCGCATCGCCTCGCTCAACGCCTTCATCGGCTGCAGCCACCCGGAACACCTGCACCAGGGCCAGTTCCTGATCTGCCGGGCCTGCCATGTGGCCATCGAGCTGGAACAGGAGAGCATCAGCGAAGCCATCATCAGCAGCGCCAAGGGCGTGGGCTTCACGGTCGAGACCCAGACGGTGGAAGTGGTCGGCCTGTGCAGCAATTGCCGGAGCGCGGCATGAGCGATGCACTGATCCGCCTGGAGCAGGTCGGCGTCACCTTCGGCGGCGAGGCGGTGCTCGACAGCATCGACCTGTCGGTCGCACCCGGCCAGATCGTCACCCTGATCGGCCCGAACGGGGCGGGCAAGACCACCCTGGTGCGCGCCGTGCTCGGTCTGCTCAAGCCGCACCGCGGCAAGGTATGGCGCAAGCCGAAACTGCGCATTGGCTACATGCCGCAAAAGATCCAGGTCGATACCACGCTGCCGCTGTCGGTGCTGCGCTTCCTGCGCCTGGTGCCCGGTGTAGACCGTGCGGCAGCCCTGGCGGCGTTGCAGGAAGTAGGCGCCGAACAGGTCATCGACAGCCCGATCCAGACCATTTCCGGCGGTGAGATGCAGCGCGTGCTGCTGGCCCGCGCGCTGCTGCGCGAACCCCAGCTGCTGGTGCTCGACGAGCCGGTGCAAGGCGTTGACGTGGTCGGCCAGACTGAGCTGTACAACCTCATTACCCGCCTGCGCGACCGCCACGGTTGCGGCGTGCTGATGGTTTCCCACGACCTGCACCTGGTGATGAGCGCCACCGACCAGGTGGTGTGCCTGAACCGCCACGTGTGCTGCTCGGGCCACCCCGAGCAGGTCAGCGGCGACCCGGCATTCGTCGAGCTGTTCGGCCAGACCGCAGCACCGAGCCTGGCCATCTACCATCACCATCACGACCACAGCCACGACCTGCACGGCTCGGTGGTCGCCCCTGGCACCCATGTTCACGGAGCGCACTGCAAGCATGGCTGATTTTCTTCTCTACGCCCTGCTTGCCGGTTTGTCCCTGGCGCTGGTGGCCGGCCCACTGGGCTCCTTCGTGGTGTGGCGGCGCATGGCCTACTTTGGCGACACCCTGTCCCACGCCGCGCTGCTCGGCGTGGCCCTGGGCTTTGCCCTGGACGTCAGCCCGGCGCTGGCGGTAACCGTGGGCTGCCTGTTGCTGGCGATCTTGCTGGTGACCTTGCAACAACGCCAACCGCTGGCCTCCGACACCCTGCTCGGCATCCTCGCCCCCAGCACCTTGTCGCTGGGCCTGGTGGTGCTGAGCTTCATGCACGATGTGCGCATCGACCTGATGGCCTACCTGTTCGGCGACCTGCTGGCCATCAGCACCACCGACCTGGGCTGGATCCTCGGCGGCAGCGCGCTGGTCCTGCTGCTGCTCGCTGCGCTGTGGCGGCCTTTGCTGGCAGTCACCGTGCACGAGGAGCTGGCCATGGTCGAAGGCCTGCCGGTGGCCGGCCTGCGCATGGCGCTGATGCTGCTGATCGCGGTGGTGATTGCCGTGGCCATGAAGATCGTCGGCGTGTTGCTGATCACCTCATTGCTGATCATCCCCGCGGCTGCGGCGCAGCGTCACGCCCGCTCTCCCGAGCAGATGGCCCTGGGCGCCAGCCTGCTGGGCGTGACCGCGGTATGCGGCGGCCTGGCCATGTCCTGGTTCAAGGACACCCCCGCCGGCCCGTCGATCGTGGTCTGCGCGGCAGTGCTATTCTTGCTGAGCCTGGCCCTGCCCAAACGCTGAAAAACAGGGCGCGTGAAGGCGCGCCCTGCAACCTTTTCGCACGTAAAGGGTCTGTAAGACTTGTTTTCGAGCGTGCGCACCTGGGTGTAGACTTGCTCGCTTTTTGCGCAAATAGAGAGTCGCAGGAATGAAGCCGTTCGCCTTCCGTTATCTGCTTGTTGCCGCGTTTTCCCTGTTCCTGGTCGCGTGTTCCAGCGCGCCGGTCGAACAGGCCACCGCACCTGCCCAAGCCGATGCCTGGCAGCAGTTGCAACAGAACATTGCCAGCAACGAGCTGGCCACCGCCGAGGACCAGCTGGCAGCCCTGCAAGCCCAGGCGCCCGATGACGCGCGCCTGGTGCAATACCAGCGCCAGCTCGCCGAAGCCTACCTGCAACGCAGCCAGATCTTCCTGCAAAAGGGTGATGTGAATGCTGCCGCCACCGCCCTGGCCCGTGCCCGCGCGCTGATGCCGCAGGCCCCGGCGGTGACCGGTGGCGATGCCGTGACCCAGGCGCGCAAGGCCGAGCTGGAGAAGGCGGAAGCGGCGTTGAAAGCGGCCGAGGCCAAGCCCAAGGCGCGCATCATCGACCCGTCCGCACCGAGCACCGTGGTGGCCTTGAAGACCACCGACAGCCGCGCCATGCGCCGCCAGCTGGATGACATTGCCGCCGATGTGGTGAGCTACCAGTGCGACGTGGTGTTCCAGGTGCCGCGCACCGAGGATGCGCCTTGGCTGAAGACCTTGCTGGAGAAGCGCGTGCGCAAGATCGACAGCAGGTTCGAGTTGAAGCAGAAGCACGAGATCCAGCGGTCGCTGCCGGCGCAGGTGGTTCTGGTTCCGCATCAGCGTTAAGAATCTGGGGGCGCTGCGCGCCCCTTTCGCGACACAAGGCCGCTCCTGCAAGGGAATGCGATCTCCTGCAGGAGCGGCCTTGTGTCGCGATGGGCTGCAAAGCAGCCCCTTAGGCCGGCACAGCCTCCGCAGCCGCCTCCCGCTCCCACACTCGATGCCCTTCTACCGCTTTGACGAAGGCATCCACGGTCTTCTGCTCATCTCCCAGCAGCAACCCCTTGTCTTCTTTCAGCCCCAAGCTGCCCAAAAGCTCTTTGGTCAACACCATCGCCTTCAGGTGCTTGTAGCCCTCCAGCAGAAAATGCTTGGCCAAACCGCTGGCCGCCAGGGCATCGGTCGAAGCCTTGCCCCCAGGCACGACAATCCCGTCAAACATGATCGAGGGCATCCCTTCCATGGAAGCATCCACCGGTAGTTGCTTGCCGTCCGCAGCCTTCACCGGTGCTGAGGTCGGCCCAAGGAGCAATGGTCGGGCACTGTGTGCTTCCAGGGCTTTGACCAGCTTGTCCACGCTGCCAACGTCTACGCCATCTGTCACCAGTACGGCGATCTTGCGGCCCTTGATGCCAACCGAGCCCGGGTGGTTCATCTGGCTCAGGGCAGGCGACTGCGCAAGCTGGCTACCCTTCACTTGCACCGTGCCTGCACTCGGCGCAGGCAAGCCGAGGTTGGCAGCCACCGCAGCCGCCAGCTTCAAGTCGATATTGGCAAGAATTTCATTCACTTCCCGAGCACGAATCGTCTCACGTTCCACTTTGCCCAGCTCAAAGCTGTAGGCCTTGATGATGTGCTGCTGCTCGGTCGGGCTCATGCTCTGGAAGAACAGCCGCGCCTGCGAGAAGTGGTCACCGAACGACTCGCTGCGCTGGCGGATCTTGTGCGCATCGATGCGTTCCTGAAAGCTCTCGAAACCACCATCCTGTGCGGCAGGTGGGGTTTCCTTTGGCCAGCCGCCATCGATGGAGTTTGGTTCGTAAGAAGCGCGCCCCTTGTGCACCACATGCTGATGCAGGGCGTCGCGCTGGTTGTTGTGATTGGGAGCGACGGGGCGGTTGACCGGGATCTGATGGAAGTTGGGCCCACCCAGGCGGCTAAGCTGGGTGTCGGTGTAGGAGAACAGCCGCCCCTGCAGCAACGGGTCGTTGGTAAAGTCGATGCCCGGTACGATATGGGCCGGGCAGAACGCCACCTGTTCCACTTCGGCGAAAAAGTTGTCCGGGTTGCGGTTCAGGACCATCTTGCCCAATGGTTCAACCGGCACCAACTCTTCCGGGATTATCTTGGTCGGGTCCAGCAGGTCGAAGTCGAACTTGTGCTCGTCCGCTTCCGGCACGATCTGTACGCCCAGTTCCCATTCCGGGTAATCGCCGGTCTCGATAGCCTCCCACAAATCGCGTCGCTGGAAATCAGCGTCCTTGCCGGCCAGCTTCTGTGCTTCGTCCCATAGCAGGGAATGCACGCCCTGGCGCGGTTTCCAGTGGAACTTGACGAAACTGGCCACACCCTGGGCATTTATCAGGCGGAAGGTATGCACCCCGAAACCTTCCATCATCCGCAAGCTGCGCGGGATCGCACGGTCCGACATTGCCCACATGACCATATGGGCAGACTCCGGGACCAGCGAGACGAAATCCCAAAAGGTGTCATGGGCCGAGGCACCGGTCGGGATCTCGTTGTGCGGCTCCGGCTTTACTGCGTGGACAAAATCCGGGAATTTGATTGCATCCTGAATGAAGAACACCGGCATATTGTTGCCCACCAGATCGAAGTTGCCTTCGTCGGTGTAAAACTTGACCGCAAAACCCCGCACGTCGCGCACGGTATCGGCTGAGCCACGCGGGCCTTGCACCGTGGAAAATCGCACGAAAACGGGCGTGATTTTCTCCGGGTCCTGCAGGAAGCCAGCCTTGGTCAGCTCGGCGTGGTTGCCATAGCTCTGGAAATAGCCATGCGCTCCCGTCCCTCGCGCATGCACGATGCGCTCCGGGATGCGCTCGTGGTCAAAGTGCGTGATCTTCTCGCGCATGATGAAATCTTCGAGCAGCGAGGGGCCTCGGTCACCGGCCTTCAGCGTGTTCTGGTTGTCGGCGATGCGCACCCCCTGATTGGTACGCAACGCACGGCCTGTGGCATCGCTGCGGTCAGCCTCCAGGCTTTGCAACTTGGCGTTGGTATTGGCCCGGTCCGGGGTCTGGGTGCCGGCGGCCTCGCTGTGCTTTGGCGCGTCCGTGTTCTTGCTGGGCATGGTCGGCTCTCCTCATCAGTCTACAGGCGTGCCCGTTCGGGCTTGTTCAGGTAGTGACCGGAGCGCTTTGCCGAGCGTTCAATCAGAATTACCGGTTGTCGCGATATGCCCGAAGGATTGGTGCATTACGAAATAAATGCTAAGAACAGCTATGGGAAAAGGCTAAAATGCGCGACCCCAGCTAACCGCTGACCCAAATTCCATGCGCCCCACAAGGTTCGCTACGTGATCGAGTTCCAACAGGTACACAAGACCTACCGCGTCGCCGGTAGGGAAATCCCCGCACTGAATCCGACCAGCCTGACCATCGAAGATGGCCAGGTGTTCGGCCTGATCGGCCATTCCGGCGCCGGCAAGAGCACCATGCTGCGCCTGATCAACCGCCTGGAAGAGCCCTCCGGCGGCAAGATCATCGTCGATGGCGAAGACGTTACCGCGTTCAACGCCAGCCAGCTGCGCGGCTTCCGCCAGCAGGTCGGGATGATTTTCCAGCACTTCAACCTGCTGGCCTCCAAGACCGTCGCCGACAACGTCGCCCTGCCACTGACCCTGGCCGGCGAGCTGTCGCGCAGCGAAATCGACAAGCGCGTGACCGAGTTGCTGGCCCGTGTCGGCCTTTCCGACCATGCCAGAAAGTACCCGGCGCAGCTGTCTGGCGGCCAGAAGCAGCGCGTCGGCATCGCCCGCGCCCTGTCCACCAACCCGAAGATCCTGCTGTGCGACGAGGCCACCAGCGCCCTCGACCCGCAAACCACGGCCTCGGTCCTGCAATTGCTGGCCGAAATCAACCGTGAGCTGAAACTGACCATCGTGCTGATCACCCACGAAATGGACGTGATCCGCCGGGTCTGCGACCGCGTGGCAGTGATGGACGCGGGCCAGATCGTCGAACAAGGCTCGGTAGCCGAGGTGTTCCTGCACCCGCAGCACCCCACCACCAAGCGCTTCGTCCAGGAAGACGAGCAGGTCGACGAAGGCGAGCAGCGTGACGACTTCGCCCACGTACCAGGCCGTATCGTGCGCCTGACCTTCCAGGGCGACGCCACCTACGCGCCGCTGCTGGGCACCGTGGCCCGCGAAACCGGTGTGGACTACAGCATCCTCGCCGGGCGTATCGACCGCATCAAGGATGTCCCCTATGGCCAGCTCACCCTCGCCCTGATCGGCGGTGACATGGAAGCGGCGTTCGCCCGCTTCAAGGCAGCTGACGTACATATGGAGGTACTGCGTTGATGGACGCCCTGAATTTCTTCGCCAACGTCGACTGGGCCGAAATCTGGCTGGCCAGCGTCGATACCATGATCATGCTGTTCGGCTCGCTGTTCTTCACCGTGCTGCTGGGCCTGCCCCTGGGCGTGCTGCTGTTCCTCTGCGGGCCGCGGCAGATGTTCGAGCAAAAGGGCGTCTACGCGCTGCTGTCGCTGATCGTCAACGTCCTGCGCTCGCTGCCGTTCATCATCCTGCTGATCGTGATGATCCCGATCACCGTGCTGATCACCGGCACTTCGCTGGGCGTCGCCGGCGCCATTCCGCCGTTGGTGGTAGGTGCCACACCGTTCTTCGCGCGCCTGGTGGAAACCGCCCTGCGTGAAGTGGACCGCGGCATTATCGAAGCCACCCAGTCGATGGGCGCCACCACCCGCCAGATCATCACCAACGCGCTGCTGCCAGAGGCCCGCCCGGGCATCTTCGCGGCCATTACCGTAACCGCCATCACCCTGGTGTCGTACACCGCCATGGCCGGTGTGGTCGGTGCCGGCGGCCTGGGTGACCTGGCCATCCGCTTCGGCTACCAGCGTTTCCAGACCGACGTGATGGTCGTCACCGTGGTGCTGTTGCTGGTACTGGTTCAAGTCCTGCAGAGCGTGGGCGACAAACTGGTCGTGCATTTTTCCCGTAAGTAACCCCCGTTCGGGGGCCGTCGCGGCCCTCACAAGGAGTGATCAATGAAGAAGCTGCTTGCTGTTGTCGCCGCTGTCGCGGCCTTCTCGGCCCACGCCGAATCGCTGACTGTCGCCGCCACCCCGGTGCCGCACGCCGAAATCCTCAACTTCGTCAAACCTGCACTGGCGAAAGAGGGCGTGGAGCTGAAGGTCAAGGAATTCACCGACTACATCCAGCCGAACGTGCAGGTTGCCGAAAAGCGCCTGGACGCCAACTTCTTCCAGCACCAGCCGTACCTGGATGAGTTCAACAAGGCCAAGGGCACCAACCTGGTGAGCGTGGCTGGCGTGCACATCGAGCCGCTGGGCGTGTACTCGACCAAGATCAAGAAGCTGGACGAGCTGTCCTCCGGCGCCACCGTGGTCATACCCAACGACGCCACCAACGGCGGCCGCGCGCTGCTGCTGCTGGACAAGGCCGGCGTGATCAAGCTCAAGGACAACAAGAACATCCTGGCCACCGTGAAGGATGTTGCCGAGAACCCGAAAAGCCTGAAGTTCCGTGAGCTGGAAGCAGCCACCATTCCACGCGTGCTGACCCAGGTCGATGCAGCCCTGATCAACACCAACTACGCGCTGGAAGCCAAGCTGAACCCGGAGAAAGACGCCCTGGTCATCGAAGGCAGCGACTCGCCTTACGTGAACATCCTGGTTGCCCGCCCGGACAACAAGGACTCGGACGCGATGAAGAAGCTGGCCGCTGCACTGCACTCGCCTGAGGTGAAGCAGTTCATCGTCGAGAAGTACAAAGGCGCTGTGGTGCCGGCGTTCTAAGCCGTCACATCGCGCTGGACTCTTCGCGGGTAAACCCGCTCCCACAGGGATAGCGCAAGGCTCACGGCCTACGCTGTACCTGTGGGAGCGGGTTTACCCGCGCAGCTTTTGGGGTTAACTCAATCCCGCTTCACAAGCCCGGGCAACTGCGCCACCAGCTTCTGGTTGTTGAACGGCGCCCGAATGAACCCGCGCTGACGCCCGTCCGGCCCCACAACCGCCAGGTTGCCGCTGTGATCCACGGTATACCCGGGCTTGCTGGTATCGGCCGGAATGAACGGAATGCTCAAGGCATTGGCCAGCTTCTGGGTATCCTCGATCGACCCCACCACCCCGACGAAATCCTTGTCGAAATAACCCAGGTACTGCTTCAGCTGGTTCGGCGTGTCGCGGTTCGGGTCTACGCTCACCAGCACCACCTGCAGCCGGTCGATGGCCTCCTTGGGCAACTCGCTCTTCACCTGGCGCAGCTGGGCCAGGGTGGTCGGGCAGATGTCCGGGCAGTAGGTATAACCGAAGAACAGCAGCGACCATTTGCCCTTCAGGTCATCCAGCTGCACCGGCTGGCCGTCCTGGTTGGTCATGGTCACGTCAGCCACGGTACGGCTCTGCGGCAGCAGGATGATGCCGGCATCGATCAGCTCGGTGGGGTTGGGCTGGTCGCGGCCATTGAGCACCTTGTTGACGGTCAGGCCCAGGATCAACGCGACCAGGGCAACGAGGATGAAGACGGTTTTCTGGGTTCGGGTCATAGGTTCAGCAACAGGTAGTGGTCGAGGAGCAACGCGATGAACAGCGCGAACAGGTACCCGATAGAGTACTTGAAGGTGCCGATCGCCGCGTGCGGCCGGCTGCCACGGTACAACACCCAGGCCCATTGCAGGAAGCGCAGGCCCAGCACCATGGCGCAGGCCAGGTACAGCGGGCCGCTCATGTGGATGGCGTAGGGCAGCAGGCTCACCGCCAGCAATACCAGGGTGTACAGCAGGATATGCAGCTTGGTGTAGCGCTCGCCGTGGGTCACCGGCAGCATAGGGATATCGGCCTTGGCGTATTCCTCCTTGCGGTGAATGGCCAAGGCCCAGAAGTGTGGCGGGGTCCAGGCGAAGATGATCAGCACCAGCAGCAGGGGCTCGGCGCTGACATGGCCACTGACCGCCACCCAGCCCAGCAACGGCGGGGCGGCACCGGCCAGACCACCGATGACGATATTCTGCGGCGTGGCACGCTTGAGAAAGCCGGTATAGAGCACCGCATAGCCGAGCAATGAGGCCAGCGTCAGCCAGGCGGTGAGGGAGTTGGTGAACACCAGCAGCAGGGCCATGCCCAGCAGCGCCAGCGCCAAGGCGAACAGCAGCGCCGGCAGCGGCTCGACCCGGCCTTGGGCCAGGGGCCGCTTGTGGGTACGCGCCATCAGTGCGTCGATGCGTCGGTCCACCACATGGTTGACCACCGCCGCGCCGCCTGCACACAAGCCAATGCCCAGGTTGCCGAACAGCAGCACGCTCCAGCTGACACCTGCACGGGTGGCCAGGAACATGCCCGCCAGCGAGGTGATCAGCATCAGCACCACCACCTTGGGCTTGGTCAGCTCCAGGTAATCACGCCAGCTGGCCCGCCGTGCGCTCAGAAGCGTCGCCACGAATCATTCCTCATGTGGTGGGAGATACCCACGCCAGCCACAGGCCGCAGGCGCCAGCCATGGCCGACACCCACGCGAACCTTGTCGACCACGCGGATGCGGTAGTTCACCAGCACCATGCTCAGCAACAACAGCGCCCCACCCGCGTTGTGTGCCACGGCCACGGCCAGCGGCAGGTGCAGCAGCACATTGCTGATGCCCAGGCCGACTTGCACCAGCAGCGCCAGCAGCACCAGCCGCGCCAGGCCAGGGAGGCCGCAGCGGTGCAGCTTCCAGCTGAGCATCAGCAGCACGCAGGTCACCAGCAATGCACCCAGGCGGTGGCTGATGTGGATGGCCGTGCGCGCATCACTGTCCAGCTGCCCGCCCAGGTAGTTGGGCCCGACGTGCTGGGTCAGGTGAAAACCGTTGCTGAAGTCCGCCGCCGGCCACCACTGGCCGTGGCAGGTGGGCAGGTCGATGCAGGCGACGGCCGCGTAGTTGGCACTGACCCAGCCGCCCAGGGCGATCTGGCCGATCACCACCAGCAAGGCCAGCGCGGCGATCCGGCGCAGGCTCAATGGCAGCTTGGGCAAGGGTGCAAAGGCCCGGGACAGACGCAGGGACAACAGGAACAACAGGCTCAGGGTAGTGAAGCCACCGAGTAGATGCGCGGTGACCACCTGCGGCCACAGCTTGAGGGTGACCGTCCACATGCCGAAGGCGGCCTGGGCCAGCACCACGCCCAGCAACAGCAAGGGCAGGCGATAAGGCTGGCCATCGCGGGCATGCCGGCGCAGCGCCTGCACGGCGAGCAGGGCTATGACCATCGCCAGGGTGCCGGCAAAGTAGCGGTGGACCATCTCGGCCCAGCCCTTGGCAGCTTCCACCGGGTGCTCGGGGAAATGCAGCTCGGCATGGGCCAGCTGCGCTTCGCTCTTGGGCACGCTGATGAAGCCGTAGCAACCCGGCCAGTCAGGGCAGCCGAGGCCGGCGTGGGTCAGGCGGGTATAGGCACCGAGCAGGACGACCAGCAGTGCCAGCAGGGTGGCGAACACAGCAAGGCGGAATCCGGGTCTGGCCATGGCAGGCTCCTAGCCAATGTTGGACAGCTTGAGCAGGTGGCGCAGGTCGTCCAGCACATGCTTGCCGTTGACCTTGGCGTCGTAGCGCAGCACCAGGTTGCCGTGCGGGTCGACGATCCACAGCTGCGGGCCGGCCTCACCGACCTGCTGCAGGTAGCGTTGCGCATCCAGCGGGTAGCGTTGCAGCTGCGGATACTCACGGCCAATCAGCGCCTGGTAGTCGGCGCTCAGCGGCTGGGCGGTCGCCAGCGCATGGCTGGCACGGCTGGCATCGCGGCCCAGACCAACCTGGATCTGCCGGGCCAGGTACACCAGGCGCTGGCAGTCCTCGGCACACACCTCGGGCGCGCTCACCAGCAGCTGCCAGTGCTCGTCCTGGCCTGCCACGCCGAGATCGGCGCGGCTTTCACCGTTGCCGATCATGGCGCCGTGGTAGCTGCGGCCTTCCGGCACCCAGAACTTGAGCTTGTACATGCTGGTGGCCAGGACCATCGGCCCGAGCACCACCAGCAGGATCAGGACAAGCTGCAAACGCCCGCGGGCTCTGGGTTTGCTACGTTCAGGCACTTCCAGTGGAGTGGCGGTGGCCATGGGGTTTCTCCTTGTTGTGGTGCCAGCCGAAGTAGAGGTAGAGCAGTACCAAAGTGGTTGCCAGGGCGAACCATTGCACGGCGTAGCCCAGGTGTTTTTCCGGGCCCATGGCAACGACCGGCCAGTCCAGGCGATAGGTCGCCGGGCCGGGCTCCAGGCGCAGCTCATGGGCGAAGCCTTCGCGATCGAGCTGTTGCCATAGCTGGGCGGCATCCACGGCGGTCAGCAGGTGCGGCCACTGGCCGCCTGCAGGGTCGGGATGCAACTGGAATGTGCTGCCAGGCGCGACATATACCGAGGCATCCAGCGCCAACGCCTGGGCAGGGGTATCGAAATGCACAGGCACGCGGCGATCCGGCCAGGGTAGCCAGCCGCGGTTGACCAACAGCCACTGGCCGCTAGCCTGGTCGTGGAAGGGTTGCAGCAGCTCGACACCGGCCTGGCCATCGCGCATGCGGTTGTCCAGCAACAGGCTGTGCCCGGCGTCGAAGCGGCCATGGAGATGCACGCGGCGGAAGGCATTGTCCTGGTTCGCGGTCAGCTGGGCCGTGGCCAAGGGCGCTTCGATCCGCCGCTCGGCATAGGCGGCCAGCAGCACGCGCTTTTCCTCGGCACGGCCGAGTTGCCAGCAGCCAAGCGCGATCAACCCCGGCAGCAGCGCAAGCACCATCAGGGTTGGTACCCAGCCCGGACGAAACGGCCTCATCGGAGCCTCGCCGGGCCGATCGCTATACTTATCCACATCACCGCATCCCCCCGGAGTATCGCCATGCTCAAGGCCGCGATTGTCCTGATGCTGTTGGCCACGATTGCCAGCCTGTTCAGTGGCCTGGTGTTTCTGGTCAAGGACGATGAAAACTCGACCCGTTTGCTGAAAGCGCTGACCGTGCGGGTGACCCTGGCGGCCCTGACCATCGGCCTGGTGGCCTGGGGCTTCATCAGCGGTCAGCTCGTCTCGCACGCCCCCTTCTGAAGTTCTCACCTACCCCTGTGGGAGCGGGTTCTTTATTCACAACACATAGACAAAGATGAACAACCCCACCCACACCACATCGACGAAATGCCAGTACCAACTGGCCGCCTCGAAACCAAAGTGTTTCTCCGGGTTGAAATGCCCGCGCAAGATGCGCACGAACATCACGATCAGGATGATCGTGCCCAAGGTAACGTGGGCGCCGTGGAAGCCGGTTAGCATGAAGAACGTCGCGCCATAGATCCCCGACCCCAGGGTCAACCCCAGCTTGGTATAGGCCTCGTGGTACTCGTAGGCCTGCAACGCGATGAAGCTGGCGCCCAGGATGATGGTCAGCGCCATCCAGAATTTCAGCGGGCCACGGTGGTCACGGCGCAGGGCATGGTGGGCGATGGTGATGGTCACGCTGGAACTGACCAGCAAGATGGTGTTGATCAGCGGCAGGTGCCACGGGTCGATCACTTCCTTGGGCGGCGGGAACAGTTTCGGGTCGGGCGTGTGCAGCAGCGGCCAGGTGAATTCGAAGGTCGGCCACAACATGTGCGCAACACCCTTGGCCCCTTCACCGCCAAGCCACGGCCCGGCCAGCACGCGCACGTAGAACAGCGCACCGAAGAAGGCCAGGAAGAACATCACCTCGGAGAAGATGAACCAGCTCATGCCCCAGCGGAACGAGCGGTCCAGCTGCGGGCTGTACAGCCCCGCGCGGCTCTCCCGTACCACCGAACCGAACCAGCCGAACAGCATGTAGGCCAGGAACAACGCGCCGATGAAGAAGATCAGCGGCCCGTGCGACTCGGGGTGGCCAGCCTTCATGTCGTTGAACCAGGTACCCAGGCCGAACACCGTGATGAACATGCCGATGGTGGCGATGATCGGCCACTTGCTCTGCGCCGGGACGTAGTAGTGCTCATGACTTGCCATTGCTGTTCTCCTTCCCTTAACGGGCGCCCTGGACGTCCTGGGCCGCGACATGCGCGACCGGCGGGTGGCGAGCGGTGATGTCGAACAAGGTGTAGGCCAGTGTCAGGTGCTTCACGCTGGCCGGCAGGTCGCGGTCGACGATGAAGCGCACCGGCATCTCGATGCGTTCGCCGGGCTGCAGCACCTGCTGGGTAAAGCAGAAGCACTCGGTCTTGTGGAAGTACGCCGCGGCCTCGGCCGGGGTGATGCTGGGGATGGCTTGCGCACTCATCGGCCGGTCGGTCGGGTTGTGAGCGATGAAGATCATCTGGTTCACCGCCCCCGGGTTGACCTCCAACTGATCGGCGGTGGAGTAGAAGTCCCAGACCATGTCGCTGGCATTGGTCGACATGAACTGCACCCGCACCGACCGCGTGGGGTCGCTGGTCTGGCTGCCTTCATACTGCCCACCGGTCTTGCCGTTGATGCCGAAGGCCTTGCACATCACGTCATAGATAGGCACCAGGGCAAAGCCGAAGGCGAACATCACCACCGTCAGCATCAGCAGGCGCAACACCAGGCGCTTCAGCGAAAGGCCGTTCATGGCACGGTTCCTATTTCACTTCCGGTGGCGTCTGGAAGGTGTGATACGGCGCAGGCGAAGGGATCGACCACTCCAGGCCCTCGGCGCCATCCCAGGGCTTGGCCGGTGCCGGCGCGCCGCCACGGATACACTTGATGACGATGAACAGGAAGAAGATCTGCGTGGCGCCGAACATGAACGCGCCGATCGACGACACCATGTTGAAGTCGGCGAACTGCAGGTTGTAGTCGGGAATCCGCCGTGGCATGCCGGCCAACCCCACGAAGTGCATGGGGAAGAAGGCCATGTTCATGCCGACGAACGATAGCCAGAAGTGCAGCTTGCCGAGGGTTTCGTCGTACATGTGGCCGGTCCACTTCGGCAGCCAGTAGTAGGCCGAGGCGAAGATGCCGAAGATCGCCCCAGGCACCAGCACATAGTGGAAGTGCGCCACCACGAAGTAGGTGTCGTGGTACTGGAAGTCCGCCGGGGCGATCGCCAGCATCAGCCCGCTGAAACCGCCGATGGTGAACAGGATGACGAAGGCGATGGCGAACAGCATCGGCGTCTCGAAGGTCAGCGAGCCTTCCCACATGGTGCTGACCCAGTTGAACACCTTCACCCCGGTAGGCACGGCGATCAGCATGGTGGCGTACATGAAGAACAGCTCGCCGACCACCGGGATACCGACCACGAACATGTGGTGGGCCCAGACGATGAACGACAGGAAGGCGATGGCGCCGGTGGCGTACACCATCGAGGTATAGCCGAACAGTGGTTTGCGCGAGAACGCCGGGATGATCGAACTGACCGCGCCGAAGGCCGGCAGGATCATGATGTACACCTCGGGGTGGCCGAAGAACCAGAACACGTGCTGGAACAGCACCGGGTCACCACCGCCGGCGGCACTGAAGAAGCTGGTGCCGAAGTGGATGTCCATCAGCATCATGGTCACCACGCCGGCCAGCACCGGCATCACCGCAATCAGCAGGAACGCGGTAATCAGCCAGGTCCAGACGAACAGCGGCATCTTCATCAGGGTCATGCCCGGGGCACGCAGGTTGAGGATGGTGGCAATCACGTTGATCGCGCCCATGATCGAGCTGATGCCCATCAGGTGGATGGCAAAGATGAAGAAGGTGACGCTGGCCGGCGCATAGGTGGTGGACAGCGGGGCGTAGAAGGTCCAGCCGAAGTTGGGCCCGCCGCCCGGGCTGAACAGGGTCGAGACCAGCAGCAGGAAAGCCGCCGGCAGCAGCCAGAAGCTGAAGTTGTTCATCCGCGGCAGGGCCATGTCGGGCGCACCGATCATCAGCGGGATCATCCAGTTGGCCAGGCCGACGAAGGCCGGCATCACCGCACCGAACACCATGATCAGGCCGTGCATGGTGGTCATCTGGTTGAAGAACTCCGGCTGGACGATTTGCAGGCCGGGCTGGAACAGCTCGGCGCGGATCACCATGGCGAACGAGCCACCGAGCAGGAACATCAGGAAGCTGAACCACAGGTACATCGTGCCGATGTCCTTGTGGTTGGTGGTCAGCACCCAGCGCATCAGGCCCTTGGCCGGGCCGTGTGCATGCTCATGGCCGTGGGCGTGGTCGTCGATCACTGCACTCATGTCCTGTCTCCTGCAATCCATTGATTGCCGCGAGTAACCCGGTTCATTGCGCTTCTGCCTGCTTCAGCGCCAGCACGTCCTTCGGCGTGACCATGTCACCCTTGTTGTTGCCCCAGGCGTTGCGCTCGTAGGTGACCACGGCGGCGATATCGACTTCCGAGAGCTGCTTGCCGAACGCGGCCATGGCGGTGCCGGGCTTGCCGTGGAAGACGATGCCCAGGTGGGCTTCCTTCGGCCCGGTGGCGATCTTCGAGCCCTTGAGCGCCGGGAACATTGGCGGCAGGCCCTGGCCTTCGGCCTGGTGACAGGCCACGCAGGTGGAGTGGTAGACCTTGTCACCACGTTCCACCAGTTCTTCCAGGGTCCATTCCTTGCTGGTCAGCTCCTTGAGCTTGGCAGCTTCAGCCTTGCGCTCGCCCAGCCAGGTGTCGTAGTCGGCCTTGGACTTGACCTCGACCACCACCGGCATGAAGCCGTGGTCCTTGCCGCACAGCTCGGTGCACTGGCCGCGGTAGATGCCGGGCTTCTCGATACGGGTCCAGGCTTCGTTGACGAAGCCGGGGATGGCATCACGCTTGACCGCAAAGGCCGGCACCCACCAGGAGTGGATGACGTCGGCAGCGGTCACCAGGAAGCGCACCTTGGCGCCCACCGGCAGCACCAGCGGCTGGTCGACTTCGAGCAGGTAGTGCTCGTCCTTGGGTGCCTTGTTATGGATCTGTTCGGTGGGGGTGGCCAGGTTGCTGAAGAACTCCACGTCCTGGCCCAGGTATTTGTAGTGCCACTTCCACTGGTAGCCGGTAACCTGGATATCGATGTCCGACTCGCTGGCATCGTAGATGTCGATCAGGGTCCTGGTGGCCGGGATGGCCATGGCCACCAGGATCAGGAAGGGGACCACGGTCCAGAGGATTTCCACCCAGGTGTGCTCGTGAAAATGCGCAGCCTGCTGGCCGGTGGAGCGGCGGTGGATGACCATCGACCAGAACATCGCACCGAACACCACGATACCGATGATCACGCAGATCCAGAAGATGGTCATGTGCAGGTCGAAGACGGCGTTGGAGACTTCCGTCGCCCCCGGGTGCATGTTCACGGTCCAGGCGGCGTTGGCCTGACCAAAAACCGACCACAACAGGAGGCCCATCCAGACATGTGGATGTCGCATCATTGCGGGTTCCCCTTCTCGTTCTTGTAGTCCCGGAGGCGTGGCCTGCGGCAAGAGGGAACGGTGGTCAAGACTGCCTGGCTTCGACGACCGAGCCCCTGCTAAAAGCAGTCGGGCCTCATCAACGAATCACGTTCACCGGGAGTATAGACAGCGACCAACGGCACGCAACGAAGCCCGTGAAATGAACTCGATGAAATGGCTGAATAGCCTGAAAACCGCGCGCTTGACACGGCATGGCACAATAATGGCGTTTCGATATGCCTGAGCATGCACACGTTTGCGCGACTTATAACAAATGCGTCTTAGGTATTCTGTATACCGAGCTAATTTAGTGTCTTCCGTTTGAAACGTAATGTCCCTGGAGTTGTCATGAACATCGCTGCTGTACGCGAGCAGGTAAGCCAAGCCCATCAACACGAAGGCCAGACCGGCCAACTGAAAACGCGTCTCGAGCTGCAACTGCCCCACCTGCACCCCTCGATCCAACTGCCTGAGCAGGACGCCCAGGGTACTTTGGCGCGCTTCGTCAGCGCCTACATCGACCAGGTTCCGGAACTGCTGGAGGCCGCCCACGCGGTTGCCCGCGAGGCCGGAATCGAATCGCAGATCAAACCTGTACTGAAAATTGCCGAAGCCTACTTCCTGCAGCCACCCAGCGTGATGCAAGGGCATGTGGGCCTGGACTGCCTGCTGGATGAGGCCTACCTGGCGCACCGCCTGGTGGAAGAGGTGAACGACCTGTACATCCGTCACTTCCAGCAGCCACTGATCCCGGTCGACACCACCGTCGCCAACCTGATTGCCCACCAGTTGATTGGCGAGACCTTTGCCAACCAGCTGGATGAAGTGGTGCACCATTCGGTGGACGAAATGTTGAACGACGAAAGCTTCGCGGTGGAGTCGGTGGAGGCCTACCGCGAGAAATTGAGCAGCCCGGAAACGGGTGCGGCGTGGAAGCGCTGGCCGTGCCTGTCTCGTCAGCTGGGTGTGGAGTTGGGCCAGCCGGCCTGATTTCCTGTCCCGGCCTCTTCGCGGGTAAACCCGCTCCCACAGGTACTGCACAGGCTTCAAAGCCTGTGCAGTACCTGTGGGAGCGGGTTTACCCGCGAAGAGGCCAGTTCAGGCGATACAGGCTTTCAGCTTCAAGCCCCAACCCCCGCCGTAGTCCGCATCCGCCCCTCGATCCGCCGTTTCAGGCGCCGCTGCTCGATCAGCAACCGCGACCCATTGGCCGAATTGCTGCGACCCCAGTCCTCCAGCAGCTCAAGGCACGAGTGGTCGATATAGCTCAGGTTACCCAGCGGCACGTGCAGCGTGGTCCCCGCCGGCACGCTATCCAGCACCTGAGTCAGCGCCGGCACCTTGAGGAAGGTGGCGGCACCACTAAGCCGCAGTTCCATGTGCCCAGCCTTCTCCAGGCTGACCAGGTTGATCTTCAACCGCGCCGCCTTCAGAGCCAGCTTCAGCAAGGTCAGGGCAAAGCCCAGCAGCACGCCGGTCAGCAGGTCGGTAAAGATGATCGCCAACGCCGTCGCCGCGTAGGTGAACATCGGCATACGGCCATAGCGGCCAAGGCCGCGAAACGCCTTGAAATCCACCAGCTTGACCCCGGTAAACACCAGCACACCCGCCAGGCTCGCCACCGGGATCTGCTGCAAAACGCTGCTCAGCGCAACCACGAATGCCAGCAACCAAAGGCCATGGAAGATTGCCGAAGCCCGGGTCTGTGCACCCGCCTGCACGTTGGCCGAGCTACGCACGATCACCCCGGTCATCGGCAACGCGCCCAACACCCCGCACAGCATGTTGCCGATGCCCTGGGCCGACAGCTCACGGTCGAAGTCCGAACGCTGGCCGCTGTGCATGCGGTCAACCGCTGCAGCCGACAACAAGGTTTCGGCACTGGCGATGAAGGCCAGGGCAAACGCGGCAACCAGCAGGGTAGGGTCGGCCAGTTGCATCAGGTCACCAGGGCGGATCCAGTCGATGGCCTCGGACAGGTCGGCCGGCACCTGTACGCGGTTCACCGGCAAGGCCAGCCACATACTGATTGCCGTCATGGCCGACACGCCCAGCAGGGCACCCGGGACGAAGCGCAGCCGCTGCGGCCGCAGGCGCTCCCAGCCCCACATGATGGCGATGGTGCCCAGGCCCAGCGCACCGGCCACCCAGCCGGAGCCGGCGTTTTCATGTGGCAGGGCTGCGGCCACCGTCGCCGGGAACTCCAGCAGGTTCTGCATGCCGGAAGGCTGCGGCGCGGTGTCGAACATCACATGCACCTGCGACAGCACGATCAGCACGCCAATCCCGGCCAGCATGCCGTACACAACCGCCGGCGCGGTAACCCGGAACCAGCAGCCCAGGCGCAAGCGCCCAGCCAGCAATTGCAGCAAGCCGGCCAGCAGCAGGATCGGCCCGAGCATGGCCATGCCATGCTGGCGCACCAGCTCGAACACCAGTACCGCCAGGCCCGCTGCAGGGCCACTGACCTGCAGCGGCGAACCGGCGAGGAAACCCACGACAATGCCGCCGATAATGCCGGTAATCAGGCCTTTGGCTGGCGGCATGCCCGAGGCGATCGCAATGCCCATGCACAACGGCAGGGCAACCAGGAAGACCACCACCGACGCCAGCAACTCACGCGGCAGGGCCGTTTTCAACTGTGTAATGTTCACCGTGTTTCTCCTTTCTCTGTCACACAGCCATTCCCCTGGCCGTGGGCACGTTTGCCCCTGACGAGCGCGCAGGCGCGGGCCGCCAGCGGGCGTGCCGGCAGGCAGTCAGGGAATTCAAGGCAGCCGAAGGCCGCGCCACACCCTACGGGGTGCAGCCGGCTATCAAGGTTTCAGCGGGCGGATGGGTCGCTTAGTAGCGGCCTCTCGGAGTAGCGCAGGGGACCGGCTCGCCGGCGGCCAGGGGCAGGAAGCTATCGCTGGCGGCGTCGTAGGCTTCGATCTTGCTGGTCTCGATGTCGTAGACCCAGCCATGGATGAACAGCTCACCGGCGGCCAGGCGCGAAGCCACCGAAGGGTGGGTGCGCAGGTGATGCAGCTGGGCGATGACGTTTTCCTTGGTCAGCACTTGCATCGTTTCGTGTTCGCTGCCGCACGAGCAGTTGTTCTCGACCACGGTACGGGCCACTTCGGCGTGGCGCAACCAGGCGGATACGGTCGGCATCTTGGTCAGCGATTGCGGGTTGAGTACCGCGCGCATGGCGCCGCAGTCGGAGTGGCCGCAGACGATGATGTGATGCACTTTCAACGCCAGTACGGCGTACTCGATGGCGCTGGAAACGCCGCCGTTCATCTGGCCATAAGGCGGTACCACGTTACCGACGTTACGGGTCACGAACAGGTCGCCAGGCGAACTCTGGGTGATCAGCTCGGGAACGATGCGCGAGTCGGCGCAGGTGATGAACATGGCACGCGGTGTTTGCGCGGTGGCGAGCTTCTTGAACAGCTCTTGCTGCTCGGGGAAAACGTCATGGTGAAAACGCAGGAAGCCGTCGACGATGTGCTTAAGGGCGGCATCGGCGCTCTCCGCGGGGACCTGCGGTACGACCTTGGATGGGTCCTTGATGGGCATGATTCATCCTCTTGACGGTGTATAGGTAAATCCATTTTACCGGTGAAAGATTCTGGCTATGCAGGGATTTAGATGACACGCACGGGCCATAGATCACAGTCGGTGTGGACTGATTTCCTACGCTAGCGAGGAAAACTTAACTGAAGCTTAATTCGAAGGCTCTAGAACGGGGGTTCCAGATGAAAGAGGCGGGAACTGGATAATAGCAAAAAAACATCAACTGCCAAGAGCCATTAGTCCAATTATCAACTTGGATTAGTTGTATTGATGGCTGGCAATGCGCCCCATGCAGGAACCCGGAACCTGGCCGTGCTCTGCTCAAGCATCAGAACAGCGCCATCTGCCCACCCGGCGGGCAAAACGCCGAACAATCCAGCGCCTGCGCTTCTCGCCCTTCGAAATCCAACCGCTTCATGGCTTTGGCAAAGCGCTGCGCCAGCAACTCGGCAAACACGCCTTCACCGCGCATGCGCACACCAAACCGGCTGTCATACAGCTCGCCACCGCGGCTCTGGCGGATCAGGCTCAACACATGCGCCGCCCGCTGCGGGTAATGGTCCTGCAGCCATTGCTCGAACAACGGCGCCACCTCCAGCGGCAGGCGCAACATCATGTAGGCCGCGCTCTGCGCGCCAGCCTCCCTGGCCGCCTCCAGCAGGCGCTCCAGTTCACTGTCGTTGATCATTGGAATCATCGGCGAACACAACACGCCCACTGGCACCCCCGCCTCGCGCAACACGCGGATCGCTCGCAAGCGCGCCTTGGGTGACGCCGCACGCGGTTCCAGCACCCGTTTCAGGTCATCGTCCAGCGTGGTCAGGCTGATCATCACCCGCGCCAGGCGCTGGCGGGCCATCTCGGCCAGCAGGTCAAGGTCGCGCAATACCAGCGAACCCTTGGTGACGATGGTCACCGGGTGGCGAAAACGCAGCAGCACTTCGAGCAGGCGCCGGGTCAGCAGTTGCTCCCGCTCGATCGGCTGGTACGGGTCGGTATTGGAGCCCAGGTTGATCGGTGCGCACACGTAACCCGGTTTGCTCAGTTGTTGCGCGAGCACCTCGGCGGCATTGGTCTTGGCTATCAGCTTGGTCTCGAAATCCAGGCCGGGGGAAAGGTCCCAGTAGGCGTGGGAAGGGCGGGCATAGCAGTAAATGCAACCATGCTCGCAGCCACGGTAAGGGTTGATGGAGCGGTCGAAGGGCAGGTCGGGCGAAGTGTTGCGGCTGATCACCGACTTGGCCGTCTCGACTCGCACCTCGGTGCCCTGGGTTTGCGGCACCTCCTGGCACCAGCCATCATCCTCCGCCACCGAATGGCTGGGGGCAAAGCGATTGTGCGGATTATGTGCCGTGCCACGGCCCTTTTGCGGTGCTGGAGGAATCATGGGCCCACCCCGTATACTGTATTCATATACAGTATCGTGCGCGCCATAATCTTTCCAGCACCTCCGGTCAGCGTCCCCTCACTTCAGGCCATGCCAACGCAGGTAGGGCAGCTGGCTCGGCTGCCGGCCAAGGAACAGCTCGATGCCTTCCCGCAACGGGCGCGATGCCCCCGGGGCAAGCAATGTCTCCTGCAGCGCCCGGCCTGTGGCCCGATCCAGCAGGCCTTGGGCCTCGAAGCGGGTGAACAGGTCAAAGGCGTGCACATCCGACCACAGATAGGCGTAATAGCCGGCATCATAGCCGTTCACCAGATGGTCGAAGGCGTGCGCCGGGTGCTCGAAATCGGCAAGGGGCCAGTAGCCAGAATGCTCACGGGCATCGCTCAGGCGCTGTTCGAGGGAACGGCCATCGTTCGGCGTACCATGCAGGTCCAGGTCGAACAGCGCCAGGCTCAGATCGCGCGCGGTTTCCTCCACGCCTTGCTGCCGCATGCGGCGCAGGCACTCATCGACCCGCGCCCGGTCAAGCTGGCTGCCATCGTGCTGGTGCGACGAGATCGCCACCAGGTAATCAGCGTCCCAGACCCAGCGCTCGAACAGCTTGCCGAACAGCTCCACGCCATCGGTCCCGAGTTCGGTGACGTTGGACATCACGTGGTTGGTCGTGCGCACCAGCAAGTGGTGCAAGGCATGGCCAAACTCGTGGAACAGCTTGCGCAGTGACAGATGGCCCAGCAACGGCTGGCTACCCGGCAGCGCTGCTGGCACGTCGCTGTAGACCACCACCGAGGCCGCCTGGTAGATCCCCTCGGCATCGACCCGGCGGTTGCGAATGTAGGTGGTGAACACCGAGTCAGGCTGCTTGCCGGCATGCTGTACGGCGTCCAGGTAGAAGAAGCCGATCAAGGCGTTGTCCTGCCACACCTCGAACGGTTGCACGCTGTCATCCCAGGTTGCCAGCGGCCTGGCCTGCAGCGTCACGTCAAACAGCTTTTCCGCCAGTTGCTGCAATGCGCTGACCACAGCATTCAGCGGGAAGTATTCGCGCAAGGCTTCGGTGGACAGCACCGTGCGCGACGAAGCCTGCAGGTAGGCAATGTCCCAGGGTTGAATATTCCCCAACCCCTTGGCTGCGGCCTGGCGCTGCATGTCTGCGCGCCACTGCAGCATGGCCGGCCGCACATGCTCGGCCAGGTCATGAAGAAAGCCGCGCACATGGGTAACCGAACCCGCGCTCTTCACATGCAGGCTCTGCTCCAGATGGCTGGCAAAGCCGAGCAGGTGAGCCTTTTCTTCCAGCAGCCTCGCCAGTTGCTCCAGGAGCGAGCGATTGTCCTGCTGCAGGCCAAGGCCGACGCCTCGGGTGTTGTAAGCCCGGTACACGCGCTCACGCAGCTGCCGGTTGTCAGCATGTTTGAGCACGGCATCGGTGGTCACGCTTTCGCACGCAATCAACCAGCCTGGCTCTCCCGCCTCCTGTGCCCTTGTAGCCAGCTCATCACGGATGCGTTGAGGTATACCGCTCAGTTCGGATTCATCCGTGACGCTCAGCCCTGGCCGGTTGATGTTGCTGCGAAACGCCTCCCGCGCAGCGCTAATCTGTTTCAGGAGTTCGGCCAGGCGTACCTTGCCTGCAGGGGCGAGCGATGCACCACTGGCGCTGAACTTGTCCAGATGCCAGCGCAACGTGGCGCGTTTCTGGGCATCCAGCTGCTTGCCGATGTCGCTGTTGGCCAAGCGCTCATACAGAGCCTGCAGTGCGGCGTTGGTGAATTTCTGGTCGAACCGCTCCGTGGTCTTGGCAAAGAAGTCGATAATGGCCGCGGCCCAGGCTTCATCCCGGTCAACCAATGGCGAGGCAGCATACAACACCGCCAGCAGCTGGCTATCCAGCCCGTCAACCGCCAGCACCATGTCATCCCAGGTTGGCATGGCCTGCTGATCGAGGAGGATGCGTTCGATGCCTTGCTCGTGCGCCAACAGCACGTGTTCAAAGGCGACTTGCATGTTTTCGATGGTGATCGCCGGATAATCGACGGGGATATGGCTATTTTGCAGAAGTGGGTTGTCCATGGCGCAACACCTTGCTCGTAGAAAAGAGCAGGCGAGCTTGCATGGCCAGCGTACAGCAGGTGGCCTGACTATCTACCACCTGGGCATACCGGCCCGGGCATGGCGCCCGGGCGGCACGAAGGCTTTATTCAGCCGGTTTCTTCAGCTTCGGGTTGGGGAAGAACTGCACCGTCTGTACCTTGGCCGGCGCGGCTTTCGGTTGCAGATGGTTGACCCGGGTGCCGAGTTCCTTCGGCACCGACAAGCCCTGCTCGTTGAGGGTGTCGGTAAAGCCGCAGGCCACGCACTCGCGGTGTGGTACGCCGTCTTCGTTCCACATCATCAACTTGTCGGTCTCGCTGCACGCCGGGCATACCGCCCCGGCAATGAAGCGTTTCTTGGTCTTGTTCACGGCTACCTCGCTCATGCTGCAGCGTCCTCGCTCAGGCCACTGTGGCGCAGCAAGGCATCGATGGAAGGCTCACGGCCACGGAAGTCGACGAACAGCTCCATCGGCTCGCGAGAGCCACCGCGTGCCAGTATCGCCTCGCGGAAGGCGCGACCGGTCTCGGCGTTCAGCACGCCTTCTTCCTCGAAGCGCGAGAAGGCGTCAGCCGACAGCACCTCGGCCCATTTGTAGCTGTAGTAGCCCGCCGCGTAACCACCCGCGAAGATGTGCGCAAAGCTGTTGGGGAAGCGGTTGTACGCCGGTGGGCGCATGACCGACACCTCGTCGCGTACGCCTTCGAGCACCTGCAGCACGCTGCGGCCGTCACCATGGGTGGCATGCAGCTCGAAGTCGAACAGCGAGAACTCCAGCTGACGCACCATCATCATGCCCGACTGGAAGTTCTTCGCCGCCAGCATCTTGTCCAGCAGGTCCTGGGGCAGGGGTGCACCGGTTTCGTAGTGGGCGGAGATCAGTGCCAGGCCTTCCGGCTCCCAGCACCAGTTTTCCATGAACTGGCTCGGCAGTTCGACCGCGTCCCAGGCCACGCCGTTGATGCCGGATACGCCGGCATGCTCGATGCGGGTCAGCATGTGGTGCAGGCCATGGCCGAACTCATGGAACAAGGTGGTGACTTCATCGTGGGTCAACAGCGCCGGCTTGCCGGGGGCGGCCGGGGTGAAGTTGCACACCAGGTTGGCCACCGGGCTCTGCAGCTGGCCAGCGGCGGTGCGGCGACGGTCACGCGCACCATCCATCCAGGCGCCGCCACGCTTGTTGGCGCGGGCATAGAGATCGAAGAAGAAGCGGCCGACGTGCTGGCCGTTTTCCTTGATCTCGAACAGGCGAACGTCCGGGTGCCAACTGTCGAAGCCCTTGAGTTCGGCGATTTCGATGCCGTACAGGCGCTGCACGATGCTGAACAGGCCGCCCAATACCTTGTCGATCGGGAAGTAGGCGCGCAGGGCTTCCTGCGAAACACTGTAACGCTGCTCGCGCAGCTTCTCGCCGAAGTAGCCGGCGTCCCAGCTGGCCAGCTCAGGGCAGCCCTGCTCAGCGGCGTAGGCCTTGAGCTGCTCCAGATCCTGGGCGGCGAACGGCTTGGAACGCTTGGCCAGGTCACGCAGGAAGCTCAGCACCTGGTCGCTGGACTCGGCCATCTTGGTGGCCAGGCTCAGCTCGGCGTAGTTCTTGTAGCCCAGCAGTTCGGCCAGCTCCTGGCGCAGGCCGAGGATTTCCTGCATCACCGGGCCGTTGTCGAACTGGCCAGCATTCGGGCCCTGGTCCGAAGCACGGGTGCAGTAGGCGGCGTACAACTCTTCGCGCAGGGCACGGTCGCTGGCGTAGGTCATTACCGCGTAGTAGCTGGGGAATTCCAGGGTGATCAGCCAGCCGTCGAGGCCCTTGGCCTGGGCGGCGGCGGCCATCTGCGCCTTGGCCGAATCGGTCAGGCCGGCCAGCGCGGCTTCGTCGGTAACGTGCTTGGTCCAGGCCTGGGTGGCGTCGAGCAGCTGGTTGGAGAAACGGCTGCCCAGCTCGCTGAGCTTGCTCTGCACTTCGGCGTAGCGCTGCTGTTTATCAGCAGGCAGGTCGATACCCGACAGGCGGAAGTCACGCAGGGCATGCTCGAGGATAGTCTTTTGCGCCACGTCGAAGCCGGCGGCCTCCGGGCTATCGATCAGCGCCTGGTAGGCTTCGAACAGCGCACGGTTCTGGCCCAGTTCGGTAGAGTAGGCGCTCAGCGCCGGCAGGCACGACTCGTAGGCTTCGCGCAGTTCCGCGCTGTTGCACACCGCATTGAGGTGGCTGACCGGGCTCCAGGCGGCGCCCAGGCGGTCGTTCAGTTCGTCCATGGCCAGCACCAGACCGGCCCAGGTCGGGTTCTTGCCCTGCTTTTCGAGGATCTCGGCAATGGCTTTACGGTTGTCGGCCAGGATCGCTTCGATCGCCGGCAACACGTGTTCGGCACGGATTTGCGAGAAGGGCGGCAGATCGTAGGACTGCAGAAGCGGGTTGTTCGCACTCACGGTTTGGATACCTTGGCAGAAGAAACACTGCCCCATCTTAATTACAATCGACGCCGACCGCAGCAGGCAGCCTGCCTATCGGCACAGATGAGAGACGCTATCATGGCCATCCGAAGCTTCCAGCAACACACTCCGAAAGTTGGGCCCAGGGCCTTCGTCGACCGGTCGGCGGTAGTGCTGGGCGACGTGGAAATCGGTGAAGACAGCTCGGTCTGGCCGTTGACCGTGGTACGCGGCGACATGCACCGCATCCGCATCGGCGCTCGCACCAGCGTGCAGGACGGCAGCGTGCTGCACATCACCCACGCAGGTCCCTTCAACCCGGACGGTTTCCCGCTGATCATCGGCGACGAAGTGACCATCGGCCACAAGGTCATGCTGCATGGCTGCACCCTGGGCAACCGCATCCTGGTCGGCATGGGCAGCACCATCATGGACGGCGCCATCGTCGAGGACGAAGTGATCATTGGCGCCGGTAGCCTGGTGCCGCCAGGCAAACGTCTGGTCAGTGGCTACCTGTACATGGGCAGCCCGGTGAAACAGGCCCGGCTGCTGAACGACCAGGAACACGCATTCTTCGCCTACAGCGCCAGCAACTACGTGAAGCTCAAGGACCAGCACCTGGCCGAAGGCTACGACCAACCTGAATGACCGCATTCGCGGGTAAACCCGCTCCCACAGGTACGGCGCCGGCCTCAGGCCCTGTGATATCCCTGTGGGAGCAGGTTTACCCGCGAAGAAGACCACGCAGCACTCAAGTGGAACTCAGTAAATGCACCAGCAAAACATCCTGTTCGACCTCGACGGCACCCTGACCGACCCTCGCCTGGGCATCACCCGCTCGATCCAGTACGCACTGGCCAAACTGGGCATCGACGAGCCGGACCTCACCCGCCTCGAGCACTTCATCGGCCCACCCCTGCTGCAGGCCTTCATGCAGTTCTACAGCTTCGACGAAGCCAAGGCCTGGGATGCGGTGAACTTCTATAGGGAACGCTTCAGCGTCACCGGCCTGTACGAAAACCTGGTGTTCGACGGTGTACCGGAGCTGCTCGAGGCCCTAAACGGCCAGGGCCGCACGCTGTACATCGCCACCTCCAAGCCGTGGGAGTTCGCCCGTGAAATCGCCCGGCACTTCGCCTTTGACCACCACTTCAAGGTGATCTACGGCAGTGAGCTGGACGGCACGCGCACCAACAAGGTCGAGCTGATTCGCCATCTGCTTGATGAAGAAGGGCTGGACCCGGCGCAGACCCTGATGATCGGCGACCGCAAGCATGACCTGATCGGTGCGCGCAGCAATGGGTTGCAGGCAGTGGCGGTGGGGTATGGGTTTGGTAGCCAGGAGGAGTTGATGGCGGAAGAACCGGCATTCCACTTTGCTACCTTGGCCGAGATGCATCAAGCATTTCTCAAGGCTTGATGGCCATTGGGGCTGCCTTGCCGGCGATGGGCCGCAACGCGGCCCCAGAATCTCACCGGCTAACCATCAACCGCCGCAACGCCGCCTTCCGCTCTTCAATCGGCAACCGCCCCAACTGCTCCACCCTCTGATAAAACCGCGCCCAATCCCCACCCACTTCGCGGAACACCGCCGCAAACGCCGGCACCCACTGGTCATACAGCCCGAACGGCAACAACTTGGCATTGCTCATCGGCCCATACATCCAGGCGTCATAACGCTTGTCGCCACCCCACTGGCCATCCCGCAGCTGCCGGTATTCACGCCGCAAGCGCTCAAACTCCGCCTGCTTGGCCGCCCGCTTCTGCACATCATCCAGAGGCCCGGCATATATCGCCTGCAGCCGCTCGCGGCTGGCCAGCACCAAGCGGATGAACTGCTCACGCTGCTGCCCCTGCTTCCCCCCAACCGCAGCAAGCCCACGCGCCACGCGCCATTGCCGCGTGCCTTCCTGCTCGACGAAGGAGGCAAACGACTCGTTGAACTCGGTATCGTCCTGCACATAGAAGCGCTGGTGGGCGAGCTCATGGAAGATCAGCGTGGCCAGGCGCTCTTCGCTCCAGCCCACCATCGACGACAGGATCGGGTCGTCGAACCAGCCCAGGGTCGAATAGGCCTCCACGCCGCCCACGTATGCATCCATGCCTTCCTGGCGCATCAACGCCGCCGCCCCACGCGCCGCGCCTTGCTGGTAATAGCCGCGATAGGCCACACACCCCGCGATCGGGAAACAGTGAGTCACCGGCTGCAACGACAGCTCGGGGGTGGCGAACACATTCCACACCACGTAGGGCCGGCCAATGTCGGCATATACCCGGTAGCTGCGGTTGTCCGGCAGCTTCAGCTGCTGGCTGGCAAATACCCGTGCCTGACTGGCATGTTCCAGGCGCGCGCGCAGTTGCGCGGAGGTGGCCGGGTCGGCCACTACCTGCTCCACCGGCTGTCGTGCGCGCAGCAACTGCCACTGGCCCTCGGCCAACTGCCCATAGTAGGCGGCGCTGCTGCAACCGTTCAGCAGGAGCACCGCCAGCAGCGGAACCAAACGGGTGAAAAGAAGGTCGAGTGGCCCAGGACCTGAGCGCTGCATAAGAATAAGTCGAAGCATCCGGGACTGTCTGACTCGCTCAAGGCCGATTCACTCCAAGACTATCTCGCCAAGGGGGCGTTTCGCCATGCGTGCACTATTGGTCATCGGCTCACTGCTGCTGATATCCGCCTGTTCGACCTTGCCAGACCCAGACCCGAACCAGGCCTGGATCGACCTCACGCCCTACGACAACACCTCGCTGCACGCCGTGCAGGTAGATGAACGCGACTGGGCCGACAGCCGCTATTTCGAAGTACAGCCCGGCAGCCACGAGCTGACGGTGCGCTACCAGTTTCCGGTTACCCCCAGCAATATCGGCCCGGTCAAGGAGCCGTTGTGGCGTGATTGCCAGGTCAAGCTGACCTTCAAGGATTTCAGTGCCGGCCAGCGCTACCAGATGCAGGCTGGCAGCATCGGTTTCCGCCCCTGGATCAAACTCTACGACCATCAGCAGAAACTGGTTGGCCAGGGCTTGCCTGCAGGCTGCCAGCGCACCTGAACCGTACAAACGGCGCTATGCTTGTAGCGTGTAAACCGCAAGTGGAGACTTGCCATGCGCCAGCCCATGATGCTGATCGCCCTCAGTGCACTGGGGGCCTGCGCTAGCCCCTTGCCCCCCGTCGACCCCAAACAGGCCTGGGTCGACCTGTACACCATGACTCCCGGCAGGACGATCATGGCCGACCGCCTCGATGGCCAGCGCCTGGAGGATGGCCGTTACTTCCAGGTGACACCGGGCAAGCACGAACTGGTAGTGCGCTTCGATTATGAGATCTACGGGGGCGGCCCCATGACCCAACCCAGGGACCGTACCTGCTACCTGACCGTACGCTTTGACAACTTCCGGGCCGGTGAACGCTACCGCCTGGAGGCTCGGGCGCCGGTGATGGAGCCGCAGGTGCTGCTGTATGACGGCAGCCGCAAGGTAGTGGTGAACGAGCCTAGCGAGGTGTTCTGCATTCCGTGACCTGGGGCTGCCTTGCAGCCCCGGGCTCTAGAACTTACTGATCATTCTTCTGATAAATGATCTTCTTGGTTCCACCATCGCAGGTCCCGACGACCATGTTCTGGTCCTTGACCTCGCTGTTGGGCACGATTTCCAGGGTATAGGACGAAACCCCTTGGGCCTGGATCTTGGCCTCGATCTCGGCTTTGAGCTCCTCGCACGGCTTGACCGCCGCCAGCGCAGATGTGGCGACCAGGGAAGCCAACACGGCGAATGCTACGCGAATCATGAAACGGCTCCTGAAAGGGCAGCGTGCTGCCGACGCTGTTTAGACTACAGCAAACCGCTCTCATTGCACCGTTTCCCCAATAAGAGCCCAGCCGCCAACGGCAAGCTCATAATCGCAAGGCAAGCATTGAATCCATCGAATGTGCCCATACAGAGTTGAAAAGGCCTGTGGCCAAACACCTTTGCGGAGGCTCCATGACGCAGCTGCGTGACCTGAAGATTTCCACCCTCGACCTGGTACCGGTACGCGCCGACGCCGGCCCGGCGCAGTCGCTGCGCAACTCGCTGGACCTGGCGCAGCACGTCGAGCGCTTTGGCTACAACCGCTTCTGGGTGGCCGAGCACCACAACATGGACGGCATCGCCAGTTCGGCGACTGCGGTGCTGATCGGCTACCTGGCCGGTGGTACCTCGAGCATTCGCGTGGGCTCTGGCGGGGTCATGCTGCCCAACCATGCGCCGCTGGTGATCGCCGAGCAGTTCGGCACCCTGGCCAGCCTGTACCCGGGGCGCATCGACCTGGGCCTGGGCCGCGCGCCGGGTTCCGACCAGATGACCGCCTACGCCCTGCGCCGCGACCGCGCCGGCGGCCCGGATGACTTCCCGGACGATGTCGAGGAACTGTCACGCTACCTCGGCCCGCGTACTGATGACCAAAAAGTGATCGCAGTGCCAGGGCACGACACCGAGGTGCCGATGTGGCTGCTCGGCTCCAGCCTGTTCAGCGCCCAGCTGGCCGGCATGCGCGGCATGCCTTACGCGTTCGCCTCGCACTTTGCGCCGCGCTACATGCACGAGGCGATCCGCGTATACCGCAACCACTTCAAGCCCTCGACCACGCTGGACAAGCCGTATGTAATGCTGGGCATCCCCATGGTGGTGGCGCAAACCGATGAAAAGGCCGAGTACCTGGCCACTTCGGTGTACCAGCGCATCCTCGCGCTGATTCGCGGGCAGAGCCTGATGCAGAAGCCGCCGGTGGAAAGCATGGATGGGCTGTGGCTACCCCATGAGCGGGATGCGGTGGGCAGCTTCCTCGGCCTGGCGATGATCGGCAGCCCGCAGAAGGTGCGGGCCAAGGTGGAAGTGCTGCTGGAGCAGACCGGCGCCGATGAGCTGATCTTTACCTGTGATCTGTATGAGCATGCGGACCGGATCCGGTCCTATGAACTGATGGCGCAGGCTCTCAAGACTGAGTGACCTTCTTCGCGGGTAAACCCGCTCCCACAGGGGTATCACAGGGCCTGAGACCGGCACCGTACCTGTGGGAGCGGGTTTACCCGCGAAGAATCCAACCCGTTAACCGCGACGGTACACAATTTCCTTGGTACCAGCCTCGCAACTACCAATCACCTTGCCAGCCGGGTCGCCCTTGTCGACGATCTCCAGCTTGTAGCCGGTGACCCCCTTGGCATCCAGCTTCGCCGCAATCTCCGCCTTGAGCTCCTCGCACGGCTTGCCCGCTGCCAGTGCACCACCCGCCAGGGTCATAAGGCCCAGCGCCAGAATCAGTTTGTTCATCACTCGCTTTCCTTGTGCAGATGAAATCAGAAAGGGCGCCCGCCAAGGCGCCCCCTTCCTGAATACCCCATCATGCCGGGCTCATCCAGCCCGACGGTGTTTCAGCTGTTGGCAATACGGAAGCCGACCTTCAGCGTGACCTGGAAGTGCGCCGCCTTGTTGTCACGGATATGACCGCGGGTATCTATCACCTCGAACCACTCCAGGTGCTTGATGCTCTTGCCGGCTTCGGCCAGGGCATTGTTGATCGCCTCTTCGATGCTGGTGGTCGACGACCCCACCAGTTCGATCTTCTTGTAAGTGTGATGATCGGTCATGAGCGCTCTCCTTGGATAACGGTGAGATTCAGCCTAGCAGCGCAGGCCGGGTTTACCTGCGAGCTGTCACCGCTGGTGAAAGTTCGATCGCACTTTCGCTTCGCCAGGCAGTCGCAACTTCTACAGCCCACAACGCGAAGGAGAGTCAACATGCACCGCAATTCGCTGCGTAAAACGTCCCTGGAAAGCATGGAAGCCGAAATCGAGAGCCTTCTGAAGACCCTGGAGAACCTCAAGCATGATGCTTCCGAGGAATCCCAGAAGTCGGTGAAGGCCATCCGCAGCAACGCCGAAAGCGCCCTCCGCCATTCCCGTAGCCTGCTGAGCGATGCCTACGAAGAAGTGAAACACCGTACCCGCCAGACTGGCATCGCCACACGCGATTACGCTCAGGAACACCCCTACACCACGGCGGGCGTTGCTATTGGTGCACTGGGCCTGCTGGCAGCCTACCTGCTGTGCAAGCGCAACTAGACTAGGCGCCCTGCCGCGCCAGCTCCGCCCGTAACCACTGCGCCAGCTGCTCGGCGCGCCCGTCCGCGGCGCGCCGGGGCACCCACAATGCCAGCGCTGCAGGGGTTGGTGAAAAGCCCCACGGCGCACTCAAACGGCCCGCCCGCAGGTCATCGGCGACCAGCGGCTGCGGTGCAATCGCCACACCCAGCCCGGCCACGGCCGCTTCCAGCAGGTAATACAGGTGCTCGAAAGCCTGACCATAGTGGAGGGCCGCCGGCTCCAGCCCCTGCTCCAGCGCCCAGGTCGGCCAGGCCTGCGGGCGCGAGGTGGTGTGTAGCAAGGCCTCGCCCAGCAAGGCCTTGGCCGGCGCACCCTGCAAGCGCTCGAAACCGGCGAAATGCGGGCTGAGCACCGGCCCGATGCGTTCCTCGGCCAGCACATGCACCTGCATGTCCGCCGGCCACGGTGGCTCGGCATATACCAGCAGCGCATCCAGCCCCGGCCGCCGCGGGTCGAGGTCGCCTTCGCCCGCCGACAGGTGCAGGCGCAGCTCTGGCAAGTCCGCCTGCAGCCGCCCCAACCGCGGGATGAACCAGCGCGCCAGCAGGCTGCCCGAGCAGCCCAGCACGAACGGCGCCTCGCTGACATCGTGGCTGAGCTCGGCACACACGCTGCGCAGCCGGTCGAAGGCTTCGCCACTGGCATCGCGCAGACGCACACCGGCATCTGTGAGTTTGATGCCGCGCCCGTCCTTGACGAACAGCGCTACGCCCAAGTGTTCCTCGAGCACCTTGATCTGCCGGCTGACGGCGCCATGGGTGACGTGCAGCGCTTCGGCCGCCTGGCTGACGCTATTGAGCCGTGCGGTGGCCTCAAAAGCCCGCAGGGCGTTGAGGGGAGGGAGGTCGTGGGCCATTTTACCTGTGAGTTTTTCTGACAAGTTTGCGCAATCTTATCGGTTTTCAGCCGGGCTTGCCGTGGTTAGAGTAAAGCCCATCACTCATTCATTACGCCCTGGAGCGCCCCATGACCCAGTCCCAATACCGCCCCGGCCCCGACGCCAACGGCCTGTTCGGCTCGTTCGGCGGCCGCTACGTGGCCGAAACCCTGATGCCACTGGTGCTGGACCTGGCCCGCGAATACGAAGCGGCCAAGGCGGACCCCAAGTTCCTCGAAGAGCTGGCCTACTTCCAGCGCGACTACATCGGCCGCCCCAACCCACTGTACTTCGCCGAGCGCCTGACCGAGCACTGCGGTGGCGCGAAGATCTTCTTCAAGCGTGAAGAGCTCAACCACACCGGCGCGCACAAGGTGAACAACTGCATCGGCCAGGTGCTGCTGGCCAAGCGCATGGGCAAGAAGCGCCTGATCGCCGAAACCGGCGCCGGCATGCACGGTGTGGCCACTGCCACCGTTGCCGCGCGCTTCGGCCTGCCTTGCGTGATCTACATGGGCGCCACCGACATCGAGCGCCAGCAGGCCAACGTGTTCCGCATGAAGCTCCTGGGCGCCGAGATCGTCCCGGTCACCGCCGGCACCGGCACCCTGAAGGACGCCATGAACGAAGCCCTGCGCGACTGGGTCACCAACGTCGAAGACACCTTCTACCTGATCGGCACCGTGGCCGGCCCGCACCCGTACCCGGCCATGGTCCGCGACTTCCAGTCGATCATCGGCAAGGAAACCCGCGCCCAGCTGCAGGAGAAGGAAGGCCGCCTGCCAGACAGCCTGGTTGCCTGCGTCGGTGGTGGCTCCAACGCCATGGGCCTGTTCCATGAGTTCCTCGAAGAGCCAAGCGTGCAGATCATCGGCGTCGAAGCCGGTGGCCACGGCGTGCACACCGACAAGCACGCCGCCAGCCTGAACGGCGGCGTGCCGGGCGTGCTGCACGGCAACCGCACCTACCTGCTGCAGGACGAAGACGGCCAGATCACCGACGCCCACTCGATTTCCGCCGGCCTGGACTACCCGGGCATCGGCCCGGAGCACGCCTACCTGCACGAAGTGAAGCGTGTCGAGTACGTCAGCATCACCGACGACGAAGCGCTGGATGCGTTCCACGCCACCTGCCGCCTGGAAGGCATCATCCCGGCCCTGGAAAGCTCCCACGCCCTGGCCGAGGCAATCAAGCGCGCACCGAAGCTGCCCAAGGACCACCTGATGGTCGTGTGCCTGTCGGGCCGCGGCGACAAAGACATGCAAACCGTCATGAACCACATGGCCGCCCAGGAGAAACAGGCATGAGCCGTCTTGAACAACGCTTCGCCGAGCTGAAGGCCGAAGGCCGCTCGGCACTGGTCACCTTCGTCACCGCGGGCGACCCGGGCTATGACGCCTCGCTGCAGATCCTCAAGGGCCTGCCGGCAGCCGGTGCCGACGTGATCGAACTGGGCATGCCGTTCACCGACCCGATGGCCGACGGCGTGGCCATCCAGCTGGCCACCCTGCGCGCCCTGGAGGCTGGCCAGACGCTGGCCAAGACCCTGCAGATGGTTCGCGAATTCCGTGTGGATAACCAGACCACACCGATCGTACTGATGGGCTACTACAACCCGATCCACCGCTTTGGCGTGGAAAAGTTCGTGGCCGAAGCCAAGCAAGCCGGCGTCGATGGCCTGATCATCGTCGACCTGCCGCCCGAGCATGATGCCGAGCTGGCGACCCCGGCCCAGGCCGCGGGTATCGACTTCATCCGCCTGACCACCCCGACCACCGACGACGCGCGCCTGCCGCGCGTGCTGGAGCGCAGCTCCGGGTTCGTCTACTACGTGTCGGTGGCCGGTGTGACCGGTGCTGGCTCGGCGACCACCGAGCACGTGACCGAAGCCATTGCCCGCCTGCGTCGGCACACCGACCTGCCTATCAGTGTTGGCTTTGGCATCCGTACGCCGGAACAGGCTGCGGCCATTGCCCGCCTGTCGGACGGCGTGGTGGTGGGCTCGGCGCTGGTGGACAAGATTGCCCAGGCCAAAGATGCCGATCAGGCCGTGAACGATGTATTGAGCCTGTGCTCGGCACTGGCTGAAGGGGTGCGCGGCGCCCGCCGTTGAACCGCGTCGCCATCTTCGCGGGCACGCCCGCTCCCACAGGTCCTCCACAGTTTTCAGCATCTGTGTGGTCCCTGTGGGAGCGGGCGTGCCCGCGAAGAGGCCGGCACAGGCTATAGCGGCCTATCCCCCAAAAATCGACAGGTCCAAAGGCCGCACAGCCCCCATCCAGATCGCATGGTCCCGGTGGTCTGCCAGTTCATCCCCGGTCAGCGGGTGCATGAACACCACCAACCCCTTCCGATACAACGCCAACCAAGGCAACACCACCCCCACCACCTCCGGCCCGAACGCCAGTTGGCAGCTCCAGTCCGGGTGCGGCCCGACCGGTTGCTGGTGCATGCGCCCCATGGTCACGGGGAATAACCGCGAGGCCTCCTCGCACAGTTCGCGGGCCTGCTCCATGGTCGCTGCGTCATAGTAGACGTGGGCGTGGTAACCCTTGATTCTCTGCACGATAACTCCTGATTGTGGTCCAATCATCACCACCAGCAAGGGGAATGATGCCGTGAAAAACGCCGAAACCCCAGTGTTCAAACTGGTCCTGTTCGGGCCTGAAAGCAGCCTGGGTAATGCCCTGATGGTAGAGCTGCTGTCACGCCAGCACGAAGTCACCGCCGTGGTAGACGACCTGAACCGCCATGCGCCGCGCCCCGGCCTGCACTTCAAGATAGGCGGGCTGGGCGATGCCGACCAGGCGGAGCAGGGCGCGGCAGGCGGTTCGGCGGTCATTGCCCTGTTATCGACGCTGGCGCCGGGCGATCTGCCCGGGCAAGCCCGCATGAGCGAAGCGCTGGTGGCAGGGCTGAAGCGTACGACTATACGCCGGCTGTTGCTGGTGGGCGATTTCGATGTGCTGGATGAGCCAGGCAAATACAGCGAGGTAGAGCGGGAATGTGTGGATCAGGTGGTCGACGGGTTACAGCGCAGTGCGTTGCGCTGGACCCTGATCAATGCACCACACGAGGTCCCTGGGTTGGGGATGGAGCATTTTCGCAGCACCGAAGGTACGCTGGAGCCGGGGTTGGCTGAGCCGTTGCGGCGCCTGGCCAGGGTCGTGGCGGGGATGGTGGATATGCTGGAGCTGGATTTGCACCGGGGCGAGCATCTGAACTTCGTGGTCTAGATTGCCGGCGATGGGCCGCAAAGCGGCCCCGGGGATGTCACAGGCTGCGCTCGCGCTCCAGCCAATCCACAAACCGCTGGATCAACGCCCCACGCCGCTTGCGTGGCGGCAACACCGCGTAATACCCGCGCGCCGAACGCAAACTTCCCTCCAACGGCCGGCACAACAACCCTTGCTCCACCAACCCATCCACCAGGTGCCCCCAGCCAATCGCCACCCCTTGCCCGGCAATCGCCGCCTGGATCAGCAACGTATAATTATCGAACCGCAACTGCCCCGCCGGCGGCGGGCTGGCCACGCCAAACCCGCGGAACACCCCCGCCCAGTCAAACCAGCGGCTAGCCTGCTCGCCCTTCAAATGCAGCAAGGGCAATCGTTGCAAAGCCACGGCTGACAAGGGTTTGCCATGAATCAGCCGGGGGCTGCATACCGGGAAAACTTCCTCATCGAACAGCCAGCGACTCTCGCCCTGGTGAAAGCGCCCGTCGCCAAACAGCACCGCCACGTCGATGTCCGGGCGCAACATGCCCTGGCTGCGCTCACCGGTCACCAGGCTCACGTCCACTTGTGGATAAGCCTCGTGAAAACGCTGTAGCCGTGGCATCAGCCAGAACGCCGCAAAGGCGAAGTCGGTAGCCACCTGCAGCACTTCGCGCTGGCCACGCCCACTGACCTGGGCAATGCCGTCCTCCATGGCCTGCAAGCCCTGATGCACCTGTTCGAACAGCACCTGGCCAGCCTCGGTCAGTTCGATACCCCGGTAGATGCGGTCGAACAGGCGCGTGCCCAGCTGTGACTCCAGCCGTTTGACCTGCTGGCTCACCGCCGGCTGCGTGGTACCCAGCTCCAACGCCGCAGCGGTAAAACCACGCAGGCGTGCGGCGGCCTCGAACACGCGCAAGGTATCCAGCGACAGCTCGGCAAGGTGCTCAAACATAAGCTTGGCTAATCCCAGTCATTGCCCGCCATGGGCTTTACCCATGTTATCCACAGTCGCATCTTGATAGGCAAGCGGTTCGCATAACCCTCAACGATGGAAGCTACCATGACGCGCCCGAATATCCTGTTCATCATGGCCGACCAGATGGCAGCACCCTTGCTGCCGATCTACGCCCCTTCGCCGATCCAGATGCCGTACCTGAGCCGCCTTGCCGAACAGGCGGTGGTGTTCGACTCGGCCTACTGCAACAGCCCGTTGTGCGCGCCGTCGCGCTTCACCCTGGTCAGCGGCCAGCTGCCCAGCCGCATCGGCGCCTACGACAACGCCGCCGACTTCCCCGCCGACGTACCGACCTACGCCCATTACCTGCGCCGCCTGGGCTACCGCACCGCGCTGTCGGGCAAGATGCACTTCTGCGGCCCGGACCAGCTGCATGGCTACGAAGAACGCCTGACCAGCGACATCTACCCGGCCGACTACGGCTGGGCGGTGAACTGGGATGAGCCAGACGTGCGCCCTAGCTGGTACCACAACATGTCCTCGGTGCTGCAGGCCGGCCCGTGCGTACGCACCAACCAGCTGGATTTCGACGAGGAAGTGGTGTTCAAGGCGCGCCAGTACCTGTACGACCATGTGCGCGAAAACGATGGCCGGCCGTTCTGCCTGACCGTGTCGATGACCCACCCGCACGACCCGTACACCATCCCCAGGCGCTATTGGGATCGCTACGAGGGTGTGGATATCCCCATGCCCCGCGCCGAACCCGGCCAGGCAGAACTCGACCCGCACTCGCTGCGTCTGCTGAAGGTTTACGACCTGTGGGACAAGCCGCTGCCTGTGGACAAGGTCCGTGACGCCCGCCGTGCCTACTTCGGCGCCTGCAGCTACATCGACGACAACATCGGCCTGCTGCTGCAGACCCTGGAGGAATGCAACCTGGCCGAAGACACCCTGATCGTGTTCTCCGGTGACCACGGTGACATGCTTGGCGAGCGCGGCCTCTGGTACAAGATGCACTGGTTCGAGATGTCGGCACGGGTGCCGCTGCTGGTGCACGCGCCGAAGCGCTTCGTGCCAGCCCGGGTCAGCGCCTCGGTGTCGACCTGCGACCTGCTGCCGACCCTGGTCGAGCTGGCTGGCGGCGCTGTGGATAACCACCTGCACCTGGATGGCCGCTCACTGGTCGGCCACCTGCAAGGGCAGGGCGGCCATGACGAAGTGATCGGCGAGTACATGGCCGAAGGCACCGTCGGCCCGCTGATGATGATCCGCCGCGGGCCTTACAAGTTCGTGTACAGCGAAGACGACCCGTGCCTACTCTACGACCTGAGCCGCGACCCGCACGAGCGGGAGAACCTCACCGACAGCCCGGAGCACCAGGCGCTGCTGCAGGCATTTGTCGATGAAGCACAGCAGCGCTGGGATATCCCCAGCTTGCGCCAGCAGGTACTGACCAGCCAGCGGCGGCGCCGCCTGGTGGCCGAGGCGCTGGCCATCGGCAAGCTGAAAAGCTGGGACCACCAACCGCTGGTGGACGCCAGCCAACAGTACATGCGCAACCATATCGATCTCGACGACCTCGAGCGCAAGGCACGTTATCCACAGCCCGCCCCCCTGGATTGAGAAGAGAGGCCGCCATGCACAAGTTCTCCGCCGCCGTGTTCGCCCTGGCCCTGAGCCTGGGTACCGCCACGGCCCACGCCGCCGACAGCGACGCGCAATGCAGTACCGTGAAGATGGCCGACCCCGGCTGGAGCGATATCGCTTCCACCAACGCCGTGGCCCGCCTGCTTCTGGAAAGCCTGGGTTACCAGGTAAAAATCGATAGCCTGGCCGTGCCGATCATCTACGGCGGCCTCAAGGATGGCCGGGTCGATGCCTTCCTCGGCAACTGGATGCCGGCGCAGCAGGGCTTTCATGACAAGTTCATCGCCAATGGCGATGTGCAGCAACTGGCGCGCAACCTGGAAGGAACCGAATTCACCCTGGCAGTGCCCGACTATGTGTGGAATGCCGGGGTGAAGGACTTCGCCGACCTGCAGAAACACGCCGATCAGTTCGACAAGAAGCTGTACGGGATTGGCTCCGGGGCACCCGCCAACCTGTCGTTGAAGGAAATCATCGACAAGAATGAGTTCAACCTTGGCCAGTGGAAGCTGGTGGAGTCCAGCGAGCAGGCGATGCTGGCGCAGGTCGACCGTGCGGTGAAGAAACAGCAGTTCATCACCTTCCTCGGCTGGACCCCGCACCCGATGAACGTAAAGCTGAAGATGCACTACCTGAGCGGCGGGGAGCAGTGGTTTGGCAGCAAGGGCGAGGTGTATACCCTGACCCGCAAGGGTTATCCACAAGCCTGCCCGAATGCGGCCAGGCTGCTAGGTAACCTGAAGTTCACGCTGGACATGGAAAACAGCATCATGGCCGAGGTTGTGGACAAGAAGATCAGCTTCGATGATGCGGCCAAGGCCTGGGTGAAGGCACATCCCGAGTTGCTGGAAGGGTGGCTGGCCGGGGTGACTACCAAGGCAGATGGCAATGCCCTGGAGGCTGTCAAAGCCAAACTGTAACCTGACAAGCAAACCTCTATCCCTGTGGGAGCGGGTTCACCCGCGAATGCGTCGGTAGATTCACTGCAGCATTCGCGGGTAAACCCGCTCCCACAGGGGACAGTGCAATTTCAGGATTGTGGATAACCCATGCATCGCCTCACTCACCTGCTGCCCTTCCTCACCTGGCTGCCCCGCCAATCGGGCCGTAGCCTGCGCCAGGACCTGCTGGTGGGCCTGAGCGGCGCAATCCTCGCCCTGCCGCAATCCATTGCCTACGCCCTGATCGCCGGCCTGCCCGCCGAATACGGCCTGTACGCCGCCATCGTGCCAGTGCTGATCGCCTGCCTGTGGGGCTCGTCCTGGCACCTGATCTGCGGCCCGACCGCTGCCATCTCCATCGTCCTCTATGCCAGCATCAGCCCGCTGGCCGTGGCCGGTAGCGCCGACTACGTCACCCTGGTGCTGCTGCTGACCTTCCTCGGCGGCATCTTCCAGTTGCTGCTGGGGCTTTTGCGCTTCGGTGCACTGGTCAATTTCGTCTCCCATTCCGTGGTGCTCGGCTTCACCTTGGGCGCCGCTGTCGTCATTGCCCTGGGCCAGCTGCCCAACCTGCTGGGCATGGACCTGCCCAGCCAGGCCACGGCGCTGAAGACCGTGCAGGACCTGGCCAGCCATGCCGGCGAGGTCGACCTGCCTTCCTTGATTCTGGGCCTGGCCACAGTAGCGATCGGCGTGGCCTTCAAAGTCTGGCGCCCACGCTGGCCCAGCCTGTTGATAAGTCTGATTTTGGTAAGCCTGCTGGCCTGGTTGCTGCCCGGGTTCTTTGGCCATGTGCCGCGTGTGCCGGCATTCACCGGGCAGCTGCCACCCTTCAACCCGCTGCCCTTGCTGGATGTGGAACTGATCCTGCGCCTGCTGCCCAGCGCCGTGGCGGTGGGCATGCTCGGGCTGGTCACCAGCCTGTCGATCGCCCGCTCGTTGTCGGCACGTTCGGAGCAGTTGATCGACGCAGACCAGGAAATACGCGCACAGGGCCTGTCGAACATCGTCGGTGCGTTTTTCTCCGGTTACCTGTCTTCCGGCTCCTTCACCCGCTCCGGGCTGAGCTACGACGCCGGCGCCCGCTCGCCCATGGCCGGGGTATTCTCGGCGCTGTGGGTGGCGGTGTTCGCCGTTGCCGGGGCCGGGCTGATCGCGCACCTGCCAATTCCGGCCATGGCCGGCAGCATCCTGTTGATCTGCTGGGGATTGGTGGACCACCGGGGGATTCGCGCGCTGTTCCGGGTGAGCCGCTCGGAGTTTCTGGTAATGGCACTGACGGCGGCGGCGACCTTGTTGCTGGAATTGCAGACGGCGATCTATGCCGGGGTGCTGGCGTCGCTGTTCTTCTATCTGAAGCGAACGTCACGGCCACGGGTACAGCAGAGCCGTGAAGGTGATGCGGATGTATTGCGGGTGGGCGGTTCGATCTTCTTTGGTGCGGCGCATTACCTGCAGGTGCGCTTGCAGCGCTGCCAGGGGCCGCATGTGGTGATCGATGCGCGGCAGGTGAACTTCATCGATTACTCGGGTGTGGATATGTTGCACCGCGAGGCGCGGCGGTTGCGGCGGGCGGGGGGAGTCTGACCCTGCATCGGGCCAGGCCGCAGGTGATCGAGGAATTGCAGAAGCTGGAAGGGGTGGAGATGTGTCCGATCCGGTTTGAGGAGTGATAGCTGAGATCCTGGGGCTGCTTTGCAGCCCATCGCGACACAAGGCCGCTCCCACAGATCCAATGTGGGAGCGGCCTTGTGTCGCGATGGGCTGCAAAGCAGCCCCAAAATCTCAGCCCCGAGCCAGCTGCCGGCGCAACTCTGCCAAAACCGGCGCCGTATCCGGCCGCACCCCACGCCAGATAAAGAAAGCCTCAGCCGCCTGCTCAGCCAGCATCCCCAGCCCATCCAGCACCTTGGCCGCCCCCAGCTTCTCTGCCCACTGGCAAAACGGCGTAGGCTCCTTGCCATACATCATGTCGTAGCAAACCGTGCGCCCGGCCTCGACCAGGCTGTCGGCAATCGGCGGCAACTCACCGGCCAGGCTCGCCGAAGTGGCATTGATGATCACATCCACCGGCTCTTGCAACCAGGCAAACCCGCTGGCCACCACCGGCCCCAGTTCATCGAACTCACGCGCCAGCTGCTCGGCCTTTTCCACGGTACGGTTGGCAATCACCAGCGACTGCGGCTTGTGCGACAGGATCGGCTCCAGCACGCCACGCACCGCACCACCAGCACCCAGGATCAGAATGCGTTTGCCCGCCAGCTCGACCCCGGCATTCACCGTCAGGTCGCGCACCAGGCCAGCGCCATCGGTATTGTCGCCCTGCAGGGTGCCGTCGGCCAGCTTGCTGAGTGTGTTCACCGCGCCAGCGCGCCGGGCACGCGGAGTCAGGCTGTCGCACAGGCGATAGGCCTCTTCCTTGAACGGCACGGTGACGTTGCCGCCGCGGCCTTGCTTGAAGAAGCCGCGTGCGCAGTCGCTGAACTCGTCCAGTGGCGCCAGCAGCGTGGCGTACTCCAGGTCCTGCCCGGTCTGTTCGGCGAACAGGCGATGGATCAGCGGCGACTTGCTGTGGCCGATGGGGTTACCAAAAACGACGTACTGGTCCATGACGGCTCCTAGGTTATCCACAGGCTTACTGACCGAGCCAGTCGCGGTCCTGCAGGAAGTATTCGGTCAGGCGCGCTTCTTCGCTGCCGGGCGCGGCCTTCCAGTCGTAGCCCCAGCGCACCTGCGGCGGCAGCGACATGAGGATGGACTCGGTGCGGCCACCGGACTGCAGGCCGAACAGGGTGCCACGGTCATAGACCAGATTGAACTCCACATAGCGGCCACGGCGGTATTCCTGGAACTCGCGCTGCTGCGGCGTGTAGGGCGTGTCCTTGCGGCGCTGGACAATTGGCAGGTAGGCGTTGATGTAGGCATCGCCGATGGCGCGGATGAAGGCGAAGCAGGTGTCGAAGTCCCACTCGTTCAGGTCATCGAAGAACAGGCCACCAATGCCGCGTGGCTCGCCACGGTGCTTGAGGTGGAAGTAGCGGTCGCACCAGGCCTTGTAGCGCGGGTACACGTCGGCGCCGAACGGCGCGCAGGCCTGCTCGGCCACGCGGTGCCAGTGGATGCAGTCTTCTTCATTGCCGTAGTACGGGGTCAGGTCGAAGCCGCCGCCGAACCACCAGACAGCCTCTTCACCTTCCTTTTCGGCGATGAAGAAACGCACGTTGGCGTGGGAGGTGGGCACATGCGGGTTGTGCGGATGGATCACCAGCGACACGCCCAGGGCCTCGAAGCCACGGCCCGCCAGCTCGGGGCGGTGGGCACTGGCCGACGGCGGCAGGCCGGCGCCGAACACATGGGAGAAGTTGACCCCGCCTTTCTCGATCACCTTGCCGTCGCCGATCACCCGCGTGCGGCCCCCGCCACCGGCTTCGCGCACCCAGGCGTCCTCGACGAAGCGGGCGCCGCCGTCTTCTGTTTCGAGGGCAGAGCAGATGCGATCTTGCAGGTCGAGCAGGTAGGCTTTCACGGCCTCGGTGCGGCTAGTCATCGGGTCACCAGGAACGGGCAGGGAAGAATTCGCCGCGTAGCATACCACCGCCAGCCCACGCGCCGCAGTTGACGGCGATCATGCAAAGGCGTCCGATAGAAGGCCTTTCCCGATCCCGACGACAGGAGTGCGAGATGGCCAAGCGTATCCAGTTCAGCCAGCATGGCGGCCCGGAAGTGCTGCAGTTTGTGGAATTCGAACCAGCCCCACCCGGGCCACAGCAGGTACGTGTGCGTAACCATGCGATCGGCCTGAACTTCATCGATACCTACTTCCGCAGCGGGCTATATGCGCCGCCGTCCCTGCCTTCGGGGCTGGGCACTGAAGCGGCTGGCGTGGTCGAGGCCGTGGGCGAGGGCGTGACCCGGTTGAAAGTGGGTGACCGCGTGGCCCATGCCGGCGGCCCGCTGGGCGCGTACAGCGAAGTGCATACGCTGCCGGAAGCCAACCTGGTCAAGTTGCCCGACAACATCAGCTTCGAGCAGGCGGCGGCGGTGATGCTCAAGGGTTTGACCGTGCAGTACCTGCTGAAGCAGACCTATGAGGTGAAGGCGGGTGACGTGATCCTGTTCCACGCAGCAGCTGGCGGCGTGGGTTCGTTGGCGTGCCAGTGGGCCAAGGCCTTGGGCGCCAAGCTGATCGGGACCGTGAGTTCTGCCGAGAAGGCCGAGCGGGCCATGGCGCTAGGGGCGTGGGCGACCATCGACTACAGCCATGAGGACGTGGTCAAGCGGGTGCTGGAGCTGACCGACGGCAAGAAATGCCCGGTGGTGTATGACGGTGTGGGTGCCGATACCTGGCTGACCTCGCTGGACTGCCTGCAGCCTCGTGGGTTGATGGTGAGCTTTGGCAATGCCTCAGGCGCGGTGAGCGGGGTGAACCTGGGAATTCTGGCGCAGAAGGGTTCGCTGTATGTGACCCGGCCGACCCTGGCGAGCTATGCCAACAATGCCGAGAATACCCAGGCCATGGCCGATGACCTGTTTGCGATGATTGGTAGTGGGAAACTGGTAGTGGATATCCAGCAGCGGTATCCGCTGAGTGAGGCGGCCAAGGCACAGGCTGAGCTGTCGGCACGCAGGACTGTGGGGTCGACTGTTTTGTTGCCTTGATTGGTAGAGGGCCGAATTGAGGCGACCAGGTGCTTGCCTTGGTTTTTGTGGTGTTGCGGATATCGAGCGCCGCCCGCGCGGCGCATCGCGAGCAAGCTCGCTCCTACATTTGTTTCGGGCCAGGTATTCCTGAGGTAGGCGCGCGCGGCCCCTTGGCGTTCACCTCAATATCGTGTGGAACAAACAAGGCGGTCGCGCGCGCTGGCGCAGGCGTTACTGGCCTGAAACAGATGTAGGAGCGAGCTTGCTCGCGATGCGCCGCGCGGGCGGCGCTCGATCTCACAGGCGCTAAAAAACCTAAAGGCGGACACTTGTCAGCCCTCACACCTTCTTCTGCGACGGCGAATTCGACTCGATGCCATCGAGTATCGCCTCCACCACACCCTCTGCCATTTCAATCGCATGCAGGTTCGACCAGAACATGCCACGGCCTTCTTCGCGCATGTAATCCAGGGCTTTGTAGCCGGTCTCGTAGGCGCTGCGCAGGTACAGGGCCACGTGGACCAGAGCGTCCTCGGCGGAAATGTTCGGGTTTACGGTGAACAGCGGTTCATGGCCGGCATCGCATCGACCAAACGGGCGGGTAGAAGTACAGGGTAGGGATGGATCGGGGACTATCTTCTTCATCTTGAGATCTCGCTTCATGGCCGCGCCCATTCGTTACCACGCGAATAGGTGGCAGCTGTACGCGGGGTGGTAAACCGGGTGGGAGATCTCAAAACCCAGCAGGCACGAAGCCTCCCGCGCACAGCCGCCATGGACTGCCAAGATCACCCTAATCCCGGGTTACCACACCCGATCGCCAAGGTATTCAGCGATGGATGAAGCCTAGAGACACTGGTTCCCACTGAGAAGGTGATGGCAGGGGACGCGGCTCGTAGGATATTTCTCAATCCTCAAACCGGACAGCCATTCGGGACAAAATCAGAAAAATCTGCGGGGACCTGGCCCTGACCTGTGGGAGCGGGCATGCCCGCGAACACGGGCGCAGCCCGTGCCAGGCACCGCGTTGGATTCTTCGCGGGCTCGCCCGCTCCCACAGGAGGTCGCGACCAGGCCAGTGGATATGTATCAGCCTGGCCGAACGACTTCGCCAGTGGCCAGGTTGCGAATCACACTCGGGTTCTTCCTTCCACCCAACGCCCCGCCCAGCACCAGATCCAGCTGCCCATGGAAGTACTGCTCCACCCGCAACCGGGTCTTCGCCGCCGGGCGCCCGCCCGGGTTGCACGAAGTGGAAATCAACGGCCCCACCAGCGCGCACAGCTCACGCACCACCGGATGGTCGCTGACCCGCAACGCCACGGTGTCATGCTCCCCGGTCACCCACTCGGGCAACAGGTCCTGGTGCGGCACCAGCCAGGTATTCGGCCCCGGCCAGGTGCTGCCCATGCGATCAATCCAGTCCTCGGGGAAATCCTCGAACAAAAAGTCGAACTGGCGGATGTTGTCGGCGACCAGGATCAGGCCTTTATCCACAGGCCGGGACTTCAGCGCCAGCAGGCGATACACCGCGTCCTCGTTCCACGGGTCGCAGCCCAGGCCCCAGACCGCTTCCGTCGGGTAGGCAATCACTGCACCCGCCCGGATCTCACGTGCGGCTTGTTGCACACGAAAACTGCTCACCATTTCTGTTACTCCGCCTAAATACCTTGCTGGTGAGCAGTGTACTTAGCCCGCGCGGGCAAACCAACGCCCGGCTTCATTGCTGACCCGGCCTTCCAGTTCAAGCTCGGTCAGCTGTGCCAGCACATCGGCCAACGGCTGCTCGCTGCAGTGGGCCAGGCTTTCGCTGGTCTGCGGCGCGGCATGCAGCAGGGCAAGCAGGGGATGGTCGAATTTGTCCACAACCGCAGGCGGCAGGTTCTGCCAGCCCTGCAGGCTTTCCAGGATCTGTTCCACGCTCTCCACCAGCAGCGCACCGTCACGAATCAACTGGTGGCAGCCCTTGGCCCCGGGGTGGTGAATGGAGCCCGGTATGGCATACACCTCACGGCCTTGCTCGGCGGCCAGGCGTGCGGTGATCAGCGAACCACTGGCCAGGCTGGCCTCGACCACCAGCACGCCCAGCGACAGGCCACTGATGATGCGATTGCGCCGCGGGAAGTTGCCGGGCAGTGGCCCGGCATCCAGCGGGTACTCGGAAACCAGCGCGCCGCCATTGTCGATCATCGCTTGCGCAAGCGACTTGTGGCGCTGTGGATAAAGTTTTTGCAACCCCGTGCCGAGCACGCCAATCGTGCCGCCACCCGCCTGCAGTGCGGCCCGATGAGCGGCACCGTCGATGCCCACGGCCAAGCCGCTGGTAATGGTGAAACCGGCCTGCGCCAGGTAACGGGAAAATGCCGCAGCGGTGTCGAGCGCCGGGGGTGAAGCACGTCTGCTGCCCACAATTGCCAGCTGTGGGCGCTCGAGCAAGGCCGGGTCGCCAGCGATGAAAAGCAGCGGTGGGGCATCGTCGATTTCCGCCAATAGTGGCGGGTAGCCAGGGTCGTCCCACATCAGTAAATGCTGGCCCGGGCGCTCTAGCCAGGCCATTGCGGCCAGTGCACCTTCACGTACTTCGGCACTGCGGCGGGCATCGATGGTGGCCTGTGGTATGCCCAATGCGCGCCAGGCGCCGGCCGGTGCGCACAGTGCCGACGAAGCACTGCCAAAGGCTTCCAGCAAGGTGTTAAAGCGACGCAATCCTGTTTCCGGCAGCCGGTGCAGGCGTAATCGCGCCTCCAGTTCGGCAGGCGGAAGAGGCGACAAATGGTAGCTCTGCATATGGATCATCCTTGATCGAAATAGGGCCATCGACGTGGCACAAGCTGTGGATAACTTTGTTGATAACGCTTTGACAACCTGTCCATCGAATGGGCTATAAGCAGCCCTTGGAAACCCTAGCCGAGCTTTGCCAGGTGCTGAAATCCCCGTTTCCCTTTATTATGTGTGCTCAGTTTTCAACCGAACGCACAGTGACTGCCTGACCTTATGGCCATCTTGAACATTCTCGAATTCCCGGACCCGCGCCTGCGCACCATCGCCAAACCGGTGACGGAGTTCGACGACGCCCTGCGTCAGCTGATCGACGACATGTTTGAAACCATGTACGAAGCCCCTGGCATCGGCCTGGCTGCCACCCAGGTCAACGTGCACAAGCAGGTCGTGGTCATGGACCTCAGTGAAGACCGCAGCGAGCCGCGCGTCTTCATCAACCCCACGGTCGAAGAGCTGACCCACGACATGGGCCAGTACCAGGAAGGCTGCCTGTCGGTACCTGGCTTCTACGAGAACGTCGACCGCCCGCTGCGTGTGCGGGTCAAGGCCCAGGACCGCGACGGCAAGCCGTACGAGCTGGAATGCGAAGGCCTGCTGGCGGTGTGCGTGCAGCACGAATTCGATCACCTCAACGGCAAGCTGTTCGTCGACTACCTGTCGCAGCTCAAGCGCGACCGGATCAAGAAGAAGCTGGAAAAGCAGCACCGCCAGCAAGCCTGATCCCCACCTTCCAGAAGGCTTGCTCCGGCAAGCCTTTTTCTTTTTTGAAGCGAGAACTCCATGCGCATCGTCTTTGCAGGCACTCCAGAGTTTGCCGCCGAACACCTCAAGGCCTTGCTCGACAGCCCCTACGAGATCGTGGCCGTCTACACCCAGCCCGACCGCCCAGCCGGCCGCGGCCAAAAGCTGATGCCGAGCCCGGTCAAGCAACTGGCTGTGGCCCATGACATCCCGGTGTTCCAGCCGCCGACCCTGCGCAACGCCGAAGCCCAGGCCGAACTGGCCGCGCTGCAGCCGGACCTGATGGTGGTGGTCGCCTATGGCCTGATCCTGCCGCAAGTGGTGCTGGATATCCCGCGCCTGGGCTGCATCAACAGCCACGCCTCGCTGCTGCCACGCTGGCGCGGTGCCGCACCGATCCAGCGCGCCGTGGAAGCCGGCGACGCCGAGAGCGGTGTGACCGTGATGCGCATGGAAGCAGGCCTGGACACCGGCCCGATGCTGCTCAAGGTAGCCACCCCGATCAGCGCCGAAGACACCGGCGGCAGCCTGCACGACCGCCTCGCACAAATGGGCCCGCCGGCTGTAGTCCAGGCCATCGCCGGCCTGGCCGACGGTTCGCTGCACGGTGAAGTGCAGGACGATACCCTGGCCACCTATGCGCACAAGCTGAACAAGGACGAGGCGCGTATCGACTGGAGCCGCCCGGCCGTCGAACTGGAGCGCTTGATCCGTGCCTTCAACCCGTGGCCGGTGTGCCACAGCACCCTCGATGGCGAAAGCGTGAAAGTGCTGGCCGCCAACTTGTCCACAGCGGCAGGGGCCCCTGGCGAGATCCTCTCCGCCAGCAAGGACGGCCTGGTGGTCGCCTGCGGTGACCAGGCGCTGAGCCTGACCCGCCTGCAACTGCCTGGCGGCAAGGCGCTGAACTTCAGTGACCTGTTCAACAGCCGCCGCGAGAAATTCGCCAGCGGCAAGGTGCTGGGCCAATGAACCCTCGCCTCGCCGCCGCCCGTGCCCTTGCCGCTGTGCTCAGCGGCAAGGCCTCGCTGAACAGCTCGCTGCCGGCGCAACTGGACAAGGTCGATGAACGCGACCGCGGCCTGACCCAGGACCTGGCGTTCGGCACCGCGCGCTGGCAACCACGCCTCGACCTGCTGGCCGCGCAACTGCTGCAGAAGCCGTTCAAGGCCGCCGATGCCGATGTGCAGGCGCTGCTGCTGGTCGGCCTGTACCAGCTGTTCTACAGCCGTATCCCGGCCCACGCCGCCATCGGCGAGACCGTTGGCTGCGCCGACAAGCTGAAGAAACCATGGGCCAAGGGCCTGCTCAATGCCGTGCTGCGTCGCGCCCAACGCGAGGGCGAAGAGTTGCTGGCCGGCATGGAGCGCGACCCGGTGGTACGCACTGCCCACCCGCGCTGGCTACAGAAGTCGCTCAAAGCCTTCTGGCCGGAGCAATGGGAGGCCATCTGCGCCGCCAACAATGCCCACCCGCCGATGATCCTGCGGGTCAACCGCCGCCACCACAGTCGCGACGCCTACCTGGCACTGCTGGCCGAAGCGGGCGTTGGCGCCAGCGCCTGCCAGTACAGCCGTGACGGCATCGTGCTGGCCGAAGCCTGCGACGTGCGCGGCCTGCCAGGCTTTGCCGAAGGCTGGGTGAGCGTGCAGGACGAAGCCGCGCAGCTGTCCGCCGACCTGCTGGAACTGGCCCCCGGCCAGCGCGTGCTCGACGCCTGCTGTGCACCGGGCGGCAAGACCTGCCACCTGCTGGAAGCCGAAGCCGGCCTGGCCCACGTGGTGGCCATCGACCTCGAAGCCAAGCGCCTGACCCGTGTGCGCGAGAACCTCGACCGCCTGCGGCTGGACGCCGAGCTGATTGCCTGCGATGCCCGCGATACCGCCAGCTGGTGGGACGGCAAGCCGTTCCAGCGCATCCTCCTCGACGCACCATGCTCGGCCACCGGCGTGATCCGCCGCCACCCGGACATCAAGCTGACCCGTCAGGCCGACGACATCCCGGCCCTGGCCACGCTGCAAGGCGAGCTGCTCGATGCCCTGTGGCCGACCCTGGAAGTGGGCGGCATGCTGCTGTATGCCACCTGCTCCAGCCTGCCGACCGAGAACACCGAAGTGATCGACGCTTTCCTCGCCCGCACCCCGGGCGCCCGTGAGCTGGACCTGGCCACCGAAGCCGGCCTGCGCCAGCCCCACGGCCGCCAGTTGCTGGCCCAGGAGGGCGGCCACGACGGTTTCTACTATGCCAAGCTGATCAAGATCGCCGCCTCGCGCGGATAAGAACAAAAGGTAGGGAGTAGCGGATGAAGATCATCATCCTCGGCGCAGGCCAGGTAGGCGGTACGCTGGCTGAGCACCTGGCCAGCGAAGCCAACGACATCACCGTGGTCGACACTGATGGCGACCGCCTGCGCGACCTGGGCGACCGCCTGGACATTCGCACCGTGCAAGGCCGCGGCTCGCTGCCTACGGTGCTGCGCCAGGCCGGTGCCGACGACGCCGACATGCTGGTGGCAGTAACCAACAGTGACGAGACCAACATGGTCGCCTGCCAGGTGGCCTATTCGCTGTTCCACACCCCGACCAAGATCGCCCGGGTGCGCGAGTCGGCCTACCTGACCCGCGAAGAGCTGTTCGACAACGACCATATCCCGGTCGATGTGCTGATCAGCCCCGAGCAGGTAGTGACCAACTACATCAAGCGCCTGATCGAGCACCCGGGCTCGCTGCAGGTGATCGACTTCGCCGAAGGCAAGGCCCAGCTGGTGGCAGTGAAGGCGTACTACGGTGGCCCGCTGGTGGGCCAGCAACTTCGCCAGATCCGCGCGCACATGCCCAACGTCGACACCCGCGTGGCGGCCATCTTCCGCCGCGACCGTCCCATCACCCCGCGGGGCGACACGGTGATCGAAGCCGACGACGAAGTGTTCTTCATCGCCGCGAAGAAGGACATCCGCGCGGTGATGGGCGAGCTGCGCCGTATCGACGAAACCAACAAGCGCGTGGTCATCGCCGGTGGCGGGCAGATCGGCGAACGCCTGGCCGAGGCCATCGAAAGCCGTTACCAGGTGAAGATCATCGAGATGAGCCCGGCCCGTTGCCGACACCTCTCCGACACCCTGGAAAGCACCGTGGTGCTGCAGGGCAGCGCCTCGGACAAGGACCTGATGCTCGAGGAGAACATCGCCGACGCCGACATCTTCCTGGCCCTGACCAACGACGACGAAGCCAACATCATGTCGTCGCTGCTGGCCAAGCGCCTGGGTGCGCGCAAGGTGATGACCATCATCAACAACCCGGCCTATGTCGACCTGGTGCAGGGTGGTGACATCGACATCGCCATCAGCCCGCAGCTGGCGACCATCGGCACCCTGCTGGCGCACGTACGCCGTGGCGACATCGTCAGCGTGCACTCGCTGCGCCGCGGCGCGGCCGAGGCTATCGAAGCGGTGGCGCACGGCGATTCGAAATCGAGCAAGGTGGTCGGCAAGGCGATCGAAGACATCGCCTTGCCGCCGGGTACTACCATCGGTGCGATCATTCGTGACGAAGAGGTGATGATTGCCCACGACGACACCATGATCGAATCGGGCGACCATGTGATCCTGTTCGTTGTGGATAAAAAGCATATTCGGGATGTGGAGAAGCTGTTCCACGTCGGCTTGAGTTTCTTCTAGGGGCACAGGGCATGCGCGAATCGCTGGAGAAAATGCTGGCCAAGGGTGTGGATAACCCGTTGCTGAGGTTCGGGCTGGGCAAGGCCTGGCTGGATGAAGGCAATGGCGCTGAAGCGGCGGTACACCTGGCGCGCTGCGTGGAACAGGACCCGAAGTACTCGGCGGCGTGGAAGCTGCTGGGCAAGGCGCATCAGCTGCAGGGTGACCTGGCGGCGGCGCGCAAGGCCTGGGAGGAGGGGATCGTCGCGGCGCAGGCCCATGGCGACAAGCAGGCCGAGAAAGAGATGACCGTGTTCCTGAAGAAACTCAACAAGACATCAGGTTGACGCGATCCCTGTGGGAGCGGGTTCACCCGCGAATGCGATGCTGGATTCACCGACGCATTCGCGGGTAAACCCGCTCCCACAGGGGGACAGTGAAACAATCAATACCAGCGCGGCTCGCCAGCCGGGCGCTTCTTGAAGCGCTTCATGCTCCACATGTACTGGCTGGGGTACTCGCGCACATAGCGCTCGACCACCTTGCTCATTGCCGCCGCCGACACCGTCACGTCGGTGCTGTACATCTCTTCCGGCGCCGCCTCCAGAAACACCTTGAAGCCCGAACCATCCGGCAGCCGCAGGGCATGCAGGAACACCCCCACCGCCTTGCCCCCGGCCAGCATGTTCGGCACGAACTTGCTGGTCAGCGCCTGGGTGCCCAGGAACGGTACGAACACCCCCGCCGACTCCGCCGGCTCCGGGTCGGCAGGAATACCCACCTGGCCACCACGGCGCACTTCCTTGATCACGCTGAGGATGCCTTCCTTGGTCGAAGGCGCCACGCGGTTGCCCATCTGCACGCGCTGCTCGCGCAGCAGGTCATCCACCGCCTTCAGCTTCGGCGGGCGGTAGAAAATGATCGGTTTGCACTGGTTGCAGTAGAAGTGGTTCAGCACCTCCCAGTTGCCCAGGTGGCTGGTGATACCGACCACACCCTTGCCCGAAGCCAGGGCCTGCTCCAGCACTTCCAGGCCGTGCACTTCCTTGACCAGCTCCAGCGAGCGCTGCGGCGGCCAGATCCAGGCACAGGCACTTTCGACGAAGGATTTACCGATATCCTTCAACGCGCGACCCACCAGTTGCTCGCGTTCGACCGGGTCCATCTCCGGGAAGCATTTGGCCAGGTTGATACGCACGACATTGCGCGAGCCGTTGGGGATCTTCCACATCAGCCAGCCGATACCGGCGCCGACGCGCTGCACAGCGCCCCAGGGCAGCTTGGCAAACAGACGCAGCACCCCGACCATCAGGGCGCCCTTGAACTTTTCCACAGGCGAATTCCTTATTTCAGCAAGGCGCGCATTGTAACCCCTCAACGCAACAAGGCGGCGTAGCGATCGCAATCGGTGGTGTGGTCCATGACCATGCCGGTGGCCTGCATGAAGGCATAGCAGATGGTCGGGCCAACGAAGGTGAAGCCGGCTTTCTGCAGGGCTTTGCTCATTGCCTTGGCTTCATCGGTAACTGCTGGCACCTCGCTGCGCCCCGTGAAGTGGTTGATCTTCGGCGCCCCACCAACAAACGACCACAGCCATTCGGCGGGGTTATCCACAGCCAGCCAGGCCTGCGCGTTACGCCTGGCAGCCTTGAGCTTGAGGCGGTTGCGGATGATACCGGCATCCTGCATCAGCTCCTCGATGCGTTCGTCGCTCATGACGGCGAGTTTCACCGGATCGAAGCCGTGCATCACCTCGCGATAACGCTCGCGTTTGCGCAATACGGTGATCCACGACAGCCCCGCCTGGAACCCTTCGAGCAAAAGCATCTCGAACAGCAACGCCGGGTCACGCTGTGGCGTTCCCCATTCCTGGTCATGGTAGGCCTGGTACAACGGATCGTCGGTACACCAAAAGCAGCGTGGCATAAGGCTCCAATGAGTAGAGGGCGAGGCGAATCAGGTTATACTCCCGCTCTTTACATCCGCATCCCCAGATACAGGTGAATTTCGTGAGCCAGCCTACGCCAGCCGTGCGTACCTTCCAAGACCTGATCCTCGCCCTGCAGAACTACTGGGCCGAGCAAGGTTGTGTGGTGCTTCAGCCCTACGATATGGAAGTAGGCGCCGGCACTTTCCACACCGCTACATTCCTGCGCGCCGTGGGTCCAGAAACCTGGAACGCCGCCTATGTGCAGCCTAGCCGTCGCCCTGCCGACGGGCGGTATGGCGAAAACCCCAACCGCCTGCAGCACTACTACCAGTTCCAGGTGGTACTCAAGCCCAACCCGGCCAACTTCCAGGAGCTGTACCTCGGCTCGCTGAAAGCCATCGGCCTGGACCCGCTGGTCCACGACATTCGCTTCGTCGAAGACAACTGGGAATCGCCGACCCTCGGCGCCTGGGGCCTGGGTTGGGAAATCTGGCTCAACGGCATGGAAGTCACCCAGTTCACCTACTTCCAGCAGGTAGGCGGCATCGAGTGCTACCCGGTCACCGGTGAAATCACCTACGGCCTCGAGCGCCTGGCCATGTACATCCAGGGCGTCGACTCGGTGTACGACCTGGTGTGGGCCGACGGCCCGTTCGGCAAGGTCACCTACGGTGACGTGTTCCACCAGAACGAAGTGGAGCAGTCGACCTACAACTTCGAACACGCCAACGTCGAGAAGCTGTTCGAACTGTTCGACTTCTACGAAAGCGAAGCCAACCGCCTGATCAAGCTTGAGCTGCCGCTGCCGACTTATGAAATGGTCCTGAAGGCCTCGCACACCTTCAACCTGCTGGACGCCCGCCGCGCCATCTCGGTAACCGAGCGCCAGCGCTACATCCTGCGTGTACGTACCCTGGCCCGGGACGTGGCGCAAAGCTATCTGCAAGCCCGTGCACGCCTGGGCTTCCCGATGGCTACCCCTGAACTGCGTGACGAAGTGTTGGCTAAGCTGGAGGCTGCACAATGAGTGCTCAAGATTTCCTGGTAGAACTGGGCACCGAAGAGCTGCCGCCGAAGGCCCTCGCCAGCCTCGGCGAAGCTTTCCTGGCCGGTATCGAGAAAGGCCTGCAGGCCGCTGGCCTGAACTACACCGGCAAGCAGGTATACGCCGCGCCGCGTCGCCTGGCCGTGCTGATCCGCCAGCTGGACGTGCAGCAGCCTGACCGCAGCATCAACATCGACGGCCCGCCCCTGCAGGCTGCTTTCAAAGACGGCGAGCCGACCCAGGCTGCCTTGGGCTTTGCCAAGAAATGCGGTGTGGAGCTGTCGGAAATCGACCAGAGCGGCCCCAAGCTGCGCTTCTCCCAGCACATCCCGGGCAAGGCCACCGCTGGCCTGCTGCCGACCATCGTCGAAGATTCGCTCAACGACCTGCCGATCCCCAAGCGCATGCGCTGGGCGGCCAGCCGTGAAGAGTTCGTGCGCCCGACCCAATGGCTGGTGATGCTGCTGGGCGACCAGGTGGTCGACTGCACCATCCTGTCGCAGAAGGCCGGCCGTGAATCCCGTGGCCATCGCTTCCACCACCCGGAAAACGTGGTCATCACCACCCCGGCCAACTACGTCGAAGACCTGCGCAAAGCGTACGTGCTGGCCGACTTCGCCGAGCGCCGCGAGCTGATCAGCAAGCGTACCGCCGAGCTGGCCATGCAGCAGGAAGGCACAGCCATCGTGCCACCGGCGCTGCTGGACGAAGTGACCGCTCTGGTGGAGTGGCCAGTGCCGCTGGTGTGCTCGTTCGAGGAGCGTTTCCTCGAAGTGCCGCAGGAAGCCCTGATCACCACCATGCAGGACAACCAGAAGTACTTCTGCCTGCTGGACAGCGAAGGCAAGCTGCTGCCGCGCTTCATCACCGTGGCCAACGTCGAAAGCCGTGACCCGAAGCAGATCGTGCAAGGCAACGAGAAGGTCGTGCGCCCACGCCTGACCGATGCCGAGTTCTTCTTCAAGCAGGACAAGAAGCAGCCGCTGGAAACCTTCAACGAGCGCCTGAAGAACGTGGTGTTCCAGGCTCAGCTGGGCACCGTGTACGACAAGGCCGAGCGCGTTTCCCGGCTGGCCGCCTTCATCGCCCCGCTGATTGGCGGCGACGCCCAGCGCGCCGGCCGTGCCGGCCTGCTGTCGAAGTGCGACCTGGCCACCGAGATGGTCGGCGAATTCCCTGAGATGCAGGGTGTTGCCGGTTACTACTACGCGCTCAACGACGGTGAGCCGGAAGACGTGGCCCTGGCCCTGAACGAGCAGTACATGCCGCGCGGTGCTGGCGCCGAGCTGCCGCAGACCCTCACCGGTGCTGCCGTGGCCATCGCCGACAAGCTCGACACCCTGGTCGGCATCTTCGGCATCGGCATGCTGCCGACCGGCAGCAAGGACCCGTACGCCCTGCGCCGTGCTGCCCTGGGCGTGCTGCGTATCCTGATCGAGAAGCAGCTGGACCTGGACCTGACCGGCGCGGTCGAGTTCGCAGTCAAGCAGTTCGGCGCCAAGGTCAAGGCCGCCGGCCTGGCCGAGCAGGTACTGGAGTTCATTTTCGACCGCCTGCGTGCACGCTACGAAGACGAAGGCATCGACGTGGCCACCTACCTGTCGGTACGTGCCCTGCAGCCAGGTTCTGCCCTGGACTTCGACCAGCGTGTGCAGGCTGTACAAGCCTTCCGCAAGCTGCCGGAAGCCGAGGCCCTGGCGGCGGTGAACAAGCGCGTGTCGAACCTGCTGAGCAAGGCCGAAGGCGCCATCGCCGATCACGTCGAGCCGAAGTACTTCGACAATGCCAACGAGTTCTCCCTGTACTCGGCCATCCAGCAGGCCGACCAGGCCGTGCAACCGATGGCAGCTGCACGCCAGTACAGCGAATCGCTGGCCCGCCTGGCGGCCCTGCGTGACCCGGTCGACGCCTTCTTCGAGGCAGTGATGGTCAACGCCGAGGACGCCAAGGTACGCGCCAACCGTTATGCCCTGCTCAGCCGCCTGCGCGGCCTGTTCCTGGGCGTGGCCGACATTTCGCTGCTGGGGTAAGCCTTGAAACTGCTGATTCTCGACCGTGACGGAGTCATCAACCACGACTCCGACGCCTACATCAAGACGCTGGACGAGTGGGTGCCGATCCCTGGCTCGGTCGAAGCGATCGCGCAGTTGAGCAAGGCGGGCTGGACGGTGGCCGTTGCCACCAACCAGTCCGGCATTGCCCGTGGCTACTATGCGCTGGCAACCCTCGAGGCCATGCACGCGCGCCTGCGCGCGCTGGTGGCCGAGCAGGGTGGCGAGGTGGGCCACATCGTGTATTGCCCGCACGGGCCGGACGAAGGCTGCGATTGCCGCAAGCCCAAGCCTGGCATGCTGCGGGCGATCGCCGAGCATTACCAGGTCGGCCTGGAAGGCGTCTGGTTCGTTGGCGACAGCAAAGGTGACCTGGAGGCCGCCCTGGCCGTCGGTGCACAACCCGTGCTGGTGAAAACCGGCAAGGGCGAGCGGACCCTGGAAAAAGGCGTCCCGGAAACTACACTGATTTTCGACGATCTGGCAGCTATCGCCAGAGAACTAATTTAAACAGTGCGCCTTCGGGCGCATTTTTCTCAGGCGGGCATGCCCCGCAATGGTACAAGCCACTATGTCGATCCTGCAGGCGATCAGAATCTTTCTTTTTTACCTGCTGCTGGGCACCAGTTCGCTGCTGTGGTGCTCGCTGAGCTTCTTCGTCGCGCCGTTCCTGTCGTTCCCCAAGCGCTACAAGTTCATCAACGTGTACTGGTGCCGTTGCGCGTTGTTCCTGGTGCGCACCATCCTGGGTATCGACTACAAGGTCACTGGCGCCGAGAACGTGCCTGATGAGCCTTGCGTGATCCTGTCCAACCACCAGAGCACCTGGGAAACCTTCTTCCTTTCCCAGTACTTTTCGCCGCTGAGCCAGGTGCTCAAGCGCGAGTTGCTGTACGTGCCGTTCTTCGGTTGGGCCATGGCCATGCTGCGGCCGATCGCGATCAACCGTGACAACCCCAAGGAAGCCCTGCGCCAGGTAGCCAGCAAGGGTGATGAGTTGCTCAAGCAGAAGATCTGGGTGCTGATCTTCCCGGAAGGGACCCGTGTGCCGTTCGGCACCATGGGCAAGTTCTCCCGTGGCGGTACCGCGCTGGCGGTGAATGCCGGGCTGCCAGTGCTGCCGATTGCCCACAACGCCGGCAAGTTCTGGCCGAAAACCGGTTGGGGCAAGCGCGCTGGCACCATCGAGGTGGTGATTGGCAAGCCGATGTACGCCAACGGCACCGGGCCACGGGCCATTGCCGAGCTCAACGACCGCGCCGCGGCGTGGAACGAAGCGACCCAGCGGGCCATGGGTTCGCTGCCGCCAGCAGAGGAAAAACCCCAGGAGCAGATGGCCTGACCATCTGTGGATAACTTGTGAACTGTTTTTGGATTAAATGCCTGAAGTGATAGCTAAGTGTTTGAATTAGCTGTTTATTTCTGTGTATGACATTTTTCTGAAAATCGTGCATAAGTTTTTTTGGGGCATAAGAAAACCGGCTTTTACAGCCGGTTTTTTTATGGGCTCGGTAGCAGGATTGCACCCTCTGTGGGAGAAGACTGTGGGAGCGGCCTTGCGTCGCGAAAGGGCCGCAAAGCGGCCCCGGCAATTCATGCATCACTGCTGAAATCCTGGGGCCGCTTTGCGGCCCTTTCGCGACGCAAGGCCGCTCCCACAACAAGCGCTTCAGCGCCTGAGCATTTGGTGCAGGCCTTGAGCTGCGTCAGATCTTGTCGATATCCACATCCTTGGTTTCTTTCAGGCAGAAGATTCCCACCACCAGGCTGACCCCGGTCACCAGCACCGGGTACCACAGCCCGTAGAAGATATCCCCCGTATACACCACCAGCGCGAATGACACCGTTGGCAGGAATCCACCGAACCAGCCGTTGCCAATGTGGTAGGGCAGCGACATCGAGGTGTAGCGGATACGGGTCGGGAACAGCTCGACCATTACCGCCGCCAGCGGCCCATAGGTCATCGTCGCGATCAGGATCATCGCCACGATCAGCACCACCACCATCACCTGGTTGACCTGAGCAGGGTCGGCCTTGGCCGGGTAGCCGGCCTGTTCCACCGCCGCACGCATGGCCGCTTCGTCGAAGCCGTTGATGGTCTTGTCACCGATGTTCACCACCACATCGCTACCGGCCACATCCACCGAGCTATAGGGCAGGCCCTGCTTGACCAGGAAAGTCTTGACCTTGTCGCACGGGCTGTCGAAACGCGCCTTGCCCACCGGGTCGAACTGGAAGGTACAGCCTTGTGGGTCGGCAGTGACCACGATCGGCGCCTGGCGGCTGGCTGCGTCGATCTGTGGGTTGGCGTAGTGGCTCAGCGCCTTGAACAGCGGGAAGTACAGCAACGTGGCCAGCAGCAGGCCGAGCATCAGGATCGGCTTGCGGCCAATACGGTCGGACAACCAGCCGAAGAACACGAAGAACGGCGCACCAATGACCACGCTGATGATCAGCAAGGTATTGGCCTGTGCCGGGTCCATCTTCAGCATCTGGGTCATGAAGAACAGCACGTAGAACTGCGCCGTGTAGAAGGTCACGGCTTGCCCGGCGTTAATGCTGAACAAGGCGGTAAGCACCACTTTCAGGTTCGGCCAGGAGGTGAACGACTCACGGATCGGCGACTTGCTGACCTTGCCTTGGGCCTTCATTTTCACGAAGGCCGGCGACTCGTGCATGCTCATGCGGATCCAGGTGGAAATCGCCAGCAGCACGATCGACAGCAGGAACGGCAGGCGCCAGCCCCAGGTTTCGAACTGGTCACCACTGATATAGCGGCTGCCCAGCACCACCACCAGCGACAGCAGCAGGCCGAGGGTGGCGGTGGACTGAATGAAGCCCGTGTGGAAGCCGCGCTTGCCGGGCGGCGCATGCTCTGCCACATAGGTGGCCGCACCGCCGTACTCACCGCCCAGCGCCAGCCCCTGCAGCATGCGCAGGACCACCAGGATGATCGGTGCTGCGATGCCAATGCTGGCGTAGGTGGGCAACAGCCCCACCGCGAAGGTGGACAGGCCCATCAGCACGATGGTGACCAGGAAGGTGTACTTGCGCCCGATCATGTCGCCCAGGCGGCCGAACACCAGCGCGCCGAACGGCCGCACCAGAAAGCCGGCGGCAAAGGCCATGAGGGCGAAGATGAAGGCGGTGGTATCGTTCACGCCAGCGAAGAACTGCTTGCTGATGACCGCTGCCAACGCACCATAGAGAAAAAAGTCATACCACTCGAAAACTGTCCCGAGGGATGACGCGAAAATGATCTTGCGTTCTTCACGGCCGCTGGCGCTGCTGGCCGCCGCACCCTGCTCTTGGATGTAATCCGACATCGTTGCTGTCCTCGGCCCGCAGGCCACAGTGATTATTCTTGTTGTTCCACTGTCGGCAGCTTCTGACCGCTAGCTGCCGGTACTGCACGCACCCCGGGGTCAGGGCGTCGGTATCGCGTCTTCGTTCAGATAGGTCTGGGTAGCAGCTCCTTTGAGAATCAGTTGCGCCGCCTTCTCGGCGATCATCAGGGTGGGTGAACAGGTATTGCCGGAGGTGATCTGCGGCATGATCGAGGCGTCAGCCACGCGCAGGCCGGGGATGCCGTGCACGCGCAACTGGTTATCCACAACGTCCAGTTCGCCATTGCCCATGCGACAGGTGCCGACCGGGTGAAAGATGGTGGTGCCGATCTTGCCGGCGGCTTCGAACAGCTCTTCCTCGGTTTGCAGGGCTGGGCCCGGCAGGTATTCCCTTGGGTCGAACGCAGCGAGGGCAGGGGCCTGGACGATGCGCCGGGTAAGGCGAATGGCATCGGCGGCGACGCGCAGGTCCTGGGGGTCGCTGAGGTAGTTGGGGTCGATCAGCGGCGTGCTGTTCATGTCGCTGCTGCGGATATCGATACGCCCGCGGCTGGCCGGGCGCAGGTTGCACACCGAAGCAGTAAAGGCCGGGAACCTGTGCAGTGGCTCGCCGAAGCGTTCAAGTGACAGCGGCTGCACGTGGTACTGCAGGTTGGCGGTGGCCTGCTCCGGGCTGGAACGCACGAACGCGCCCAGTTGGCTCGGCGCCATGGCCAGCGGGCCACTGCGGTCATAGAGGTAGCGCAGGCCCATGCCCATCTTGCCCCACAGGCTGTTGGCCATCTGGTTCAAGGTGCGGGTATTGCGGATCTGGTAGATCAGGCGCAGTTGCAGGTGATCCTGCAGGTTGCCGCCAACGCCTGGCATGTCGTGACGCACGCCGATACCCAGGCTTTCCAGCAACTGGCGCGGGCCGATGCCGGAGCGCTGCAGAATACCGGGTGAGCCCACCGCACCCGCACAGAGGATGATCTCGCGACGCGCCGCAAACTCGTGCCAGGCACCTTGCCAGAACGCCTTCACCGCCCGTGCTCGGGTGTTGTTGAGCAGCACCTGGTCAACCTGGACGCTGGTCAGCACAGTGAGGTTGGGGCGGTCCTTGATCGGCCTCAGGAAGGCCTTGGAGGCGTTCCAGCGCACACCACCGCGCTGGTTGACCTGGAAATATCCACAACCCTGGTTGTCGCCGGTATTGAAGTCATCGACCTTGCCGATACCACTTTGTTCGGCGGCATCGCGGAAGGCGTCGAGGATCGGCCAACTGTAACGCTGGCGCTCGACCCGCCATTCGCCGTCACCGCCGTGGTGCTCACTGGCGCCGGCAAAGTGGCTTTCGCTGGCCTTGAACAGTGGCAGGACATCCTTCCAGGCCCAGCCGCCGTTGCCTTGCTCGGCCCAGCGGTCATAGTCGGCGGCCTGGCCGCGCATGTAGATCATGCCGTTGATCGAGGAGCAGCCACCCAGCACCTTGCCCCGTGGATAGCCCAGCGCACGACCGCCCAGGCCAGGCTGCGCCTCGGTCTTGAAGCACCAGTCGGTGCGCGGGTTGCCGATGCAATAGAGATAACCGACGGGGATATGGATCCAGGGATAGTTGTCACGGCCACCCGCTTCCAGCAGCAGCACGCGGCAGGAAGGGTCGGCGGACAAACGATTGGCCAGCAGGCAACCGGCGGGACCGGCCCCTACGACCACGTAGTCGAAGACAGAATCGGCTGATGGCATGTGCAACCTCGGGCCTGATTATTATTCTTGTCCCGATCCATCTTAGTGAGTAATTTCGTGGAGGAAACACGAGATTTCGCGCAGCCGCTGTGCGTTTTAGCACAGGGGTAAGCCTGTACCGGCCTCTTCGCGGGCACGCCCGCTCCCACAGGGATCGCGTTACCTTGTGGGAGCGGGCGTGCCCGCGAAGAGGCCGGAACGAACTGCCAAAAAGGATCAGCATGTTCGACTGGAACGATCTGCGGTTTTTCCTCGAGTTGCAGCGCAGCGGCCGCTTGCTTACCGCCGCCAAGCGCCTCAACACCACCCACAGCACCGTGGCCCGGCACATCGAGAGCATCGAGCAAAGCCTGGGTACTGCGCTGTTCGTGCAGCATGCCCAGGGCTATGAACTGACCCCCTCGGGCCAGGCTCTGCTCAAGCACGCCGAGGCCATGGAAAACGTCGCCCTGCTGGCGCAGGAAGAAATCACCCAGGCCATCACGCCGCTGGGCAAGATTCGCCTGGGGGTGACCGAAGGCATCGGCATCATGTTCTTCACCCCGCGCATGAATGCGCTGTTCGACCGCTACCCCGGCCTGGAAGTGGAGCTGGTGGCGGTGCCGCGCTTCGTCAGCATCCTCAACCGCGAGGCAGAGATCAGCATCCACCTGGAACGGCCCAACGCCGACCTGCTGATCACCCGCAAGCTCACCGACTATCGCCTGGCCCTGTACGCCAGCCAGGCCTACCTGGACCGCGCGCCACCGCTGCGCAACCGCGAGGACCTGGCCCGGCACAGCTGGATCGGCTACGTCGACGACTTGCTGTTCAGCCAGGAACTGCTGTTTCTCAACAGCTTCTGCCGGGCCCCCAACGTGGTGTTTCGCAGTACCAGCGTAATCGCCCAGCAAACCGCCGCCCGCGCCGGGCTGGGCATTGCCGTACTGCCCAACTACATGGCCCGCCACGACCCGACGCTGGTGCGCGTGCTGCCTGGCGAAACCATCCAGCGTAGCTACTGGATCTGCACCCGCCGCGAACTGCACAAGTCGGTGCGCCTGCGGGTAGTGTGGGACTACCTGCTGGCGCTGTGTGCGGCAGAACAGGGCGAGCTGTTAGCCCAGTAGCGCCTTGCCGGCCAGCAGCAAGGCCGCAGCCCAACCGGCCACGGCAAACATCTGCTGCAAGCGCGGCCCGGCCAGCCTGGCCGCCAATGGCCGCGCCAGCAGCAGGCCGAGCACCGCGCCGCCGGCGAACGGGGCGCCAACCTGCCAGTGCATCACCCCTGCCAGGCTGGCGCTGACCACACTGCCGGTGGACACCAGGGCGATCACCGCCAGCGAGGTGGAGACGATGCTGGTCATGCGCAGGTTGGTGTAGCGGTTCAGGGCCGGGATGATGACAAAACCACCACCCACGCCCAGCAAGCCGGACAGCAGCCCGGACAATGCGCCGGTGAAGGCCAGGGCGCGCGCGCAGGGCAGGGTCCAGCGCAAACGGCCCTGCAGCGGGTTCAACACACAGGGTTCGATGTAGCGATGGGCGTCATTGCCTGCGCCGCGCAGTTCCTTGGCCGCCTTGCGCCAGATACGCACGCAGGCGTACACCAGCACCCCGGCGAACACCAATTGCAGTGGCGTGTTCGGCAGGCGGTGCGCCAGCATCAGCCCGAAGGGCGCCGCTGCCACACCGATCAATGCGATGAACAGCGCCGCCCGGTAGCGCACCAGCCCCTGACGCAAGCCCAGCACAGCCCCCACCGCCGCTGCCATGCCTACGGCCAGCAGGCCGACCGGTGCCGCCTCGACCATCGACAGGCCCAGGCCGAACACCAGCAAAGGGACAGCGAGAATGCCACCGCCGGCACCGGTCAACGCCAGCACGGCACCGATGATCGCGCCCAGGCCCGCGCCTAATAATTGATGTTCGATCACTGCCCACCCTCGGCGACCAACTGCGGGCGTGCCAGCCACTCGCGGCCCTTGAGCATGCCTTTCCAGTACAAGGGTGGCAGCGCCTGTGCCTTGAGCAACCAGGCCAGACGCGTCGGTTTACGGCCATCCAGCAACCAGTTGGGGAAGCTCGGTGCCAGCTTGCCGCCATAGGTGAATTCGGCCAGGACGATCTTGCCGCGCTCGACGGTGAGCGGGCACGAGCCATAGCCATCGTATCGGGCCAGGGTGGGTAGCCTGCCCAGGGCCACCAGCACATTGTTGGCCACGACCGGCGCCTGCTTGCGGGCAGCGGCGGCGGTCTTGGCATTGCTGGTGTTAGCCACGTCCCCCAAGGCATGGACATTGGTGAAGTGGCGATGGCGCAGGGTGTGCGGATCGACATCGACCCAGCCGGCGCTGTCGGCCAATGGGCTTTCACGAATGAAGTCCGGTGCCACCTGCGGCGGTACCACGTGCAGCATGTCGAACGCCTCGATACGGGTTTCGCTGCTGCCATCGGCCAAGGTACGCGCGAAGGTGGCGCGCTTGTTCGGGCCATCCACGGCTACCAGGCGGTGGGAAAAATTGAGGTCCACAGCGTACTTCTCGATGTACTTCATCAAGGCGGGCACGTAGTCCGCCACACCGAACAACACCGCGCCGGCATTGAAGAAGCTGGCTTTTACGGCCCCCAGGTGACCGTGCCGCAGCCAGTGGTCGCAAGACAGGTACAGCGCCTTCTGCGGCGCGCCCGCGCACTTGATCGGCATGGGTGGCTGGCAGAACAGGGCGCGACCTTGCTTGAGCTTCTGCACCAGCTCCCAGGTATAGGGCGCCAGGTCGTAGCGGTAGTTGGAGGTGACGCCGTTGCGGCCCAAGGTCTCGCTGAGGCCATCAATGGCCGCCCAATCCAGCTTGAGGCCAGGGCAGACCACCAGCTGTTCATAACTGGTGGCGCGGCCGCCTTCGAGGAGGACCAGTTGGCCCAGCGGGTCGAACCCCTGCACCCGTGCCTTTATCCAGCGCACACCCCGCGGGATGATCGAGGCCATGGTACGAGCAGTGCTGGGTGCCTTGAACACGCCGGCACCGACCATGGTCCAACCAGGCTGGTAGTAGTGCACCTCGGCGGGGTCGATCAAGGTCACATCCAGCGACGGGTCACGGCTGATCAGGCTGGAAGCAGTGGCGATGCCGGCGGCACCGGCACCGACGATGACCACTTTGTGGTGGTCGGTATTGGCAGGGGACAACAAGGCAGACATGGCGGTAAATCCTGGAAATCTGGTTATGGGGCAGGGCGGTCACAGCTTGTTCAGCGGAATCTTCAGGTAGCTCACACCGTTCTCTTCCGGCGCGGGGAACTGGCCGCTGCGCATGTTCACCTGCACCGAAGGCAGGATCAGCACGGGCATGTCGAGAGTCTTGTCGCGGGCTTCACGCATGGCGACGAAGCTGTCCTCATCGACACCCTGATGGATATGAATATTGCTGGCGCGCTGCTCGGCCACGGTGGTGACGTACTGCATGTCGCGGCCACCTGGCAGGTAGTCGTGGCACATGAACAGCCGGGTCTGGTCGGGGAAGGCCAGCAAGCGACGGATCGAGCGGTACAGGGTGCGAGCATCGGCCCCCGGGAAGTCACAGCGAGCAGTACCGTAATCGGGCATGAACAAGGTGTCGCCGACGAACACCGCGGTCTCGCCGGCGTCCTCGATCATGAAGCTCATGCACGCAGGCGTGTGCCCTGGGGTGTGCAGCGCGCGGGCATGCAGGTTGCCAATGCGGAAACCTTCCTCGTCTTCGAACAGCACATCGAACTGGCTGCCATCGCGGGCGAAGCCAGGCTCGGCATTGAACAAGGCGCCGAACACTTTCTGTACCTGGGTGATGTGGGCGCCGATGGCGGTATGGCCGCCGAGCTTTTCCTTCAAATAAGCCGCTGCCGAAAGGTGGTCGGCATGCACATGGGTTTCCAGCACCCACTGCACGCTGGCTTCAAGCTCGGCCACTCGCTGGATCAGGCGGTCGGCCGAGGCAGTGCAGGTGCGCCCGGACTTGGGGTCGTAATCCAGCACACTGTCAATCAATGCGCACTGGCGGGTTTCAAGGTCCATGACCAGGTAGCTGATGGTCGAGGTCGCCTGGTCGTAAAAGGCGTCCACGTGCAGGTTGTTGCCGATGATCATCACGTTCTCCAATTTATCCACCCGGCCTTGTACAGGCGCAGGCAGTGCCAGGAGGTTTATCAAGATGCATGCCAGGCATTTTCTCGCGAGCGGGCCAATGAAACCGGCCCGTTGCTGACAGTTGCCGATGACAGTGGCAGCGCGGCTGGCAGTCGACTGTCAGCCAATGGCAGTGTTTGGCAGTCCTTGTTACCCTGCGCCGGTCATCCAATCGGTGCCGTCATGCCTGAAGCCCATCCCCTCATCCTAGCCCTGGTTTCCTACCTTGAGCACGATGCCCTGCCAACCATCGTGCTGGATACCGACTACAACATCCTGGCCGCCAACGCTGCCTATCGCCGCCAGTTCGGTCGCCATGAGCAGGCGCCGCTGGGCGAAAAATGCCACAAGGTCTCGCACCACTATGCCGTACCTTGCGACCAGGCCGGCGAGCATTGCCCGATGCGCAAGGCATGGCACAGCAAGGTACCGGAGCGGGTGCTGCACATTCATCACACGCCACGCGGCCCCGAGCATGTGGATGTCGAGCTGCGGCCGATCCTGGATGAACAGGGCAGGGTGGTGGCCTTTGTCGAACGCCTGACCAGCATCACCCTCGCATCGGCGCAGCCCCAGGAGCAAGGGCTGGTCGGCCGGGCGCCAGCGTTCAAGGCGGCCCTGGCCAGCCTGCAGCGTGCGGCGCCGGCGCAGATCCCGGTGTTGCTGCAGGGTGAGTCGGGTACCGGCAAGGAACTGTTCGCCCGCGCGGTGCACATGGGCAGCCCAAGGGCCAACGGCCCGTTGGTGGTGGTCGACTGTACCGGCCTGACCGAGTCGTTGTTCGAGAGCGAGCTGTTCGGCTACGAGAAGGGCGCGTTCACTGGCGCCAACCAGCGCAAGATCGGCCTCGCCGAAGCGGCGCATGGCGGCACCCTGTTCCTCGATGAAATTGGCGAAGTACCGCTGGCGATGCAGGTGAAGCTGCTGCGCCTGATCGAGTCCGGCAGCTTCCGCCCGGTGGGTAGCCTGCGCACGGTGCATTCGGATTTTCGTCTTGTTTCAGCGACGCACAAACCCCTCCGGCAGATGGTGGCGGATGGTACCTTCCGCGAAGACCTGTATTACCGCATCAGCGGCTTCCCGATCCGCCTGCCGGCATTGCGCGAACGTGTGGAAGATTTACCCCTGCTAGCGCAGAGCCTGTTGCAACGCATGGCAGGCAAGCCGACGCCCAGGCTGAGCGACGATGCCTTGCAGCAGCTTGGCCTGCATCCATTCCCGGGCAACATTCGCGAGCTGCGCAACATTCTGGAAAGGGCACGCCTGTTTGCCGATGACGGGCTGATCCGGCCGGAGCATTTGCCGGAGGATATCGGACCGGCGGGGGCGATCAAGGCAGGTGGCCGGCGCAATCACCTGGGTGAACTGGCGCAGGCACTGGAACAGTTCAAGGGCTCGCGCAGTGAACTGGCCCGTCACCTTGGCCTGAGTGAGCGCACGCTGTATCGCCGGTTGAAGGAACTTGGCCTGAATTGACGCGTGGGCTGCGCCGGCCCTCTCGCCGGCAAGCCGGCTCCCACAGGTACGTCACAGGACCTGAATACAGCACCACACCCGCTCCCATAGGGATGGCGCTTCACGGACCTTTACCGGACCTTTACCTCTGCACTGACATTAAGCGGGAAGGATTGTGGTCTGATCAGTTAACCGAACCTGGCAACCTGTCAGCTCCCGCCAGGCGTTAACATGCAGAGGACCGCATCAAATGAAAAAGACCCTAACCGTGATCTGCGCCGCGCTCATGCTCAGCGCCCCCTTGGCCAGCTTCGCGCAGCCGGGCCCACCTGATCGGCATGATGGCGGCCCTGCACACCAAGGCAACCCGCCCCATGGTCAGCCACAGCACCAAGGCCGCCATGACAATGGCCGCGGTCCCGCCTACCGCGACCCGAACTTCCGCCCACAACCGGGCATGCCGGTTCCGCATCAACAGTGGCATCGCGGTCATGTGGTTGACCCGCATTACCGTGGCGACCGTTACTGGGTGACCGACTGGAAAGCACGCCACCTGTATGCTCCACCCCGTGATCACCGCTGGTTGTATGTGAACGGGGACTATGTGCTGGTGGCTATTGCCAGTGGTGTGATCGTCAACGTCCTAAGCGGTTACTGATTTCTACAGGCACTAAAAAGCCCGCTTTCGCGGGCTTTTTAGTGCCTGTAGATCTACGCGAATCAGAAGTCCAGGTTCGACACCGACAACGCGTTGCTTTCAATGAAGTCACGACGCGGCTCGACTGCATCACCCATCAGGGTGTTGAAGATCTGGTCGGCAGCGATCGCATCCTCGATGGTGACCTTGAGCATACGGCGAACGGTCGGGTCCATGGTGGTTTCCCACAGCTGGTCCGGGTTCATCTCACCCAGCCCTTTGTATCGCTGAATCGTGTGTCGCTTAGTGGTCTCGTTCATCAGCCAATCCAGGCCTTCCTTGAACTCGACGATTGCCTTGCGGCGCTCACCGCGCTGCACGTAAGCACCTTCGCCCAACAAGCTGGAAAGCTTGGCACCAATGTTGACTACGGTACGGTAGTCATTGCTGCCGAAGAAGTCCCGGTTGAAGGTGACATAGCTGGCCAGGCCGTGGGAGGTAATTTCCACTTCTGGCAACCATACGTTGCGCTCTTTGTCTTCGCGCAGGCTGGCTTTGTAAACCAGGCCGGACTTCTGGCTGTTGTTCAGACGCTCCTGGAACTGGGCCAACCAGGCTTGCATCACAGCGTGGTCACCCAACTGCTCCAGGCTCACCTCCGGCAGGTAGATGAAGTGCTCGGTCAGCTCTTCCGGGTACAAGCGCGACAGGCGCTTGAGGGTCTTCATGACGCTACGGAATTCATTCACCAGTGCTTCCAGCTGCACACCGGAAACCGCTGGCGCCGACTCGTCCAGGTGCAGGCTGGCATCTTCCAGGGCCGACTGGGTCATGTACTCTTCCATGGCCTCGTCGTCCTTGATGTACTGCTCCTGCTTGCCTTTCTTCACCTTGTACAGCGGTGGCTGGGCAATGTAGATGTAGCCACGCTCGACCAGCTCCGGCAGCTGACGGAAGAAGAAGGTCAGCAGCAGTGTACGGATGTGCGAACCGTCAACGTCAGCATCGGTCATGATGATGATGTTGTGATAACGCAGCTTGTCGATGTTGTACTCTTCGCGGCCGATACCACAGCCCAGCGCAGTGATCAGCGTGCCCACTTCCTGGGACGAGATCATCTTGTCGAAGCGCGCTTTCTCGACGTTGAGGATTTTACCCTTCAACGGCAGGATCGCCTGAGTACGACGGTTGCGGCCTTGCTTCGCCGAGCCACCCGCGGAGTCACCCTCCACCAGGTACAGTTCGGAAAGGGCAGGGTCCTTTTCCTGGCAGTCCGCCAGTTTGCCTGGCAAGCCGGCGATATCCAGCGCACCTTTGCGGCGAGTCATCTCACGAGCTTTACGTGCCGCTTCACGGGCACGTGCCGCGTCGATCATCTTGCCAACGACGGCCTTGGCCTCGTTCGGGTTTTCCAGCAGGAAGTCGGCGAAGTACTTGTTCATCTCCTGTTCCACGGCGGTTTTCACCTCCGAGGAGACCAGCTTGTCTTTGGTCTGCGAGCTGAACTTAGGGTCCGGTACCTTCACCGAGATGATCGCGGTCAGGCCTTCACGGGCGTCGTCGCCAGTAGTCGCGACCTTGTTTTTCTTGGCCAGGCCTTCCTGTTCGATGTAGCTGTTCAGGCTACGGGTCAGCGAGGAACGGAAGCCCACCAGGTGAGTACCGCCGTCGCGCTGCGGAATGTTGTTGGTAAAGCACAGCAGGTTTTCGTTGAAGCTGTCGTTCCACTGCAGGGCGACTTCAACACCCACGCCATCGTCACGCTGGACGTTGAAGTGGAATACCTGGGAGTTGACCGGGGTCTTGTTGGTGTTCAGGTATTCGACGAATGCACGCAGGCCGCCTTCGTACTTGAAGAATTCTTCTTTACCACTGCGCTCATCCTTCAGCAGGATGCCAACGCCCGAGTTGAGGAACGACAGCTCGCGTATACGCTTGGCCAGGATGTCCCAGCTGAAGTGGATGTTCTTGAAGGTTTCAGCCGATGGCTTGAAGTGGATGTGGGTACCAGTGCTTTCGCTGTCACCGACAACCGCCATCGGCGCCTGTGGAACACCGTGAACATAGGTCTGTTCCCAGATCTTGCCGCTACGGCGAACGGTCAGTACCAGTTTCTCGGACAGGGCGTTCACAACAGAAACACCTACGCCGTGCAGACCACCGGATACCTTGTAGGAGTTGTCGTCGAACTTACCGCCAGCGTGCAGCACGGTCATGATGACCTCGGCTGCGGAAACGCCTTCTTCTTTATGCACGTCGACCGGAATGCCGCGACCGTTGTCGCGCACACTGATGGATTCGTCCGGGTGGATGATGACGGTGATGTCATCGCAGTGACCGGCGAGGGCTTCGTCGATCGAGTTGTCGACCACCTCGAAGACCATGTGGTGCAGGCCGCTGCCATCATCGGTGTCGCCAATGTACATGCCGGGGCGCTTGCGCACGGCATCCAAACCTTTCAGCACCTTGATGCTGGAGGAGTCGTACGTTTGATTTTCGCTCATGCATTCACTCCCGATGGTCGTGGGTCTGGGTGATACGGCCTTGTTCCACGTGGAACAAAGCAACTGGCGTTTCCGTCTGCCAGCCTTCCCTCAGTAATTCGTGATCTACACAGGTGATGAACACCTGGCAGCGTAATTCTTCAAGCAAGCGACACAGCGCGCGGCGATGCTGGTCGTCCAGCTCGGACGGCAAGTCATCCACGAGATAAATACAGTGACCGCGGCGAGCCTGACTAACGAGGTGGCCTTGGGCAATGCGCAATGCACACACCACCAGCTTTTGCTGACCACGCGACAGGATGTCGGCTGCGTTGTTGGCAGCCAGACGAAGACGCAGATCAGCACGCTGCGGACCGGCCTGGGTATGGCCCATCTGCTGATCGCGAAGGAGAGAGGAGGCGAGTACTTCTTGCAGTTCCCGGTCCTTGTCCCAGCCTCGGTAGTAGCTCAGGGTCAACCCGTCCAGCTCGACCAGTTCGCTCAGGGTTCGCTCGAAGACGGGCTTCAAGGCCTTGATGTAGTTGCGACGGTATTCATCTATTTCCGCGCTGGCCAGGCACAATTCCCGGTCCCAGGCGGCTTGCGAAGCTGGGTCAAGTGTACCATGCCGCAACCATGAGTTCCGCTGCCGCAGTGCCTTCTGCAGCCGTTGCCAGGCAGGCAGGAAACGAGGTTCCACGTGGAACACTCCCCAATCCAGGAACTGGCGGCGTATTTTCGGAGCACCTTCCAACAGGCGGAAACTGTCTGGGTTGATGAGCTGGAGCGGTAGCAACTCAGCCAGCTGCGCCGCGCTGCGCGCGTTCTGCCCATCGATGCGAATAGTGAACTCCCCTTGCCGCTCCCGGGATACACCCAGGTTGCTGCTGCCACCCTCGGCTAATTGCACTTCGCCGAACACGGTACAGGCAGGCTGTTCGTACTGGATAACCGGGTTCAGGCGGGTGCTGCGGAATGAGCGCGCCAGCCCGAGCAAGTGCACGGCTTCAAGCACGCTGGTCTTGCCGCTGCCGTTGGCGCCGTAAAGGATGTTGATGCGGGGGGAGGGTGAGAGTGTCACCGGGTGCAAGTTGCGCACCGCGGTGACAATGATACGTCGAAGGGACATTTCGCCTGCTACGGTTACAGGCGCATCGGCATGACAACGTAGGAAGAATCGTCATTGCCGGCTTCCTGCAGCAGGGCACTGCTGTTGGAGTCGGACAGGATCAGACGAACTTGCTCGGTAGTCATCACGCCCAGCACGTCCAGCAGGTAGCTGACGTTGAAGCCGATTTCCAGCGAGCTACCTTCGTAGTCCACGCTGATTTCTTCTTCAGCTTCTTCCTGCTCGGGGTTGTTGGCCTGGATCTTCAGTTGGCCAGCAGCCAGTTGCAGGCGGATACCGCGGTACTTTTCGTTGGAAAGAATCGCAGTACGGCTGAAGGCTTCACGCAGCGCCTGGCGGTCGCCGACCACCAGCTTGTCACCACCCTTGGGCAGTACACGCTCGTAGTCCGGGAACTTGCCGTCCACCAGCTTGGAGGTGAAGGTGAACTCACCGGTGGTGGCGCGGATGTGGTGCTGGCCCAGGACGATGCTCACCATGCCTTCCGGGTCGGTCAGCAGGCGCGCCAGTTCGAGGATACCTTTGCGTGGCACGATGACCTGATGGCGATCATCCTGCTCGATGGGCGCGCTCATGGAGCACAGCGCCAGGCGGTGGCCGTCGGTGGACACAGCACGCAGGGTGTTGCGGGAAACCTCCAGCAGCATACCGTTGAGGTAGTAGCGCACATCCTGCTGGGCCATGGCGAAACTGGTGCGCTCGATCAGGCGGCGCAGCTTGCTCTGTTCCAGGTTGCAGGTCAGCGAGCCCGGGCCTTCTTCCACGGTCGGGAAGTCATTGGCTGGCAGGGTCGACAGGGTAAAGCGGCTGCGACCGGCCTTGACCAACAGTTTCTGCTCGTCAACCTTGATATCGATCAGGGCATCGTTCGGCAGGCTTTTGCAAATGTCCATCAGCTTGCGCGCCGGGACAGTGATTTCGCCAGGCTCGGCCGGCTCTTCCAGTTGCACACGGCCTACCAGCTCGACTTCCAGGTCGGTACCAGTCAACGACAGTTGCTGGCCTTGCACGACCAGCAATACGTTGGACAGGACCGGCAAGGTCTGACGGCGCTCGACGACACCGGCGACCAGTTGCAGGGGTTTCAACAGGGCTTCGCGTTGAATGGTGAAATGCATGGTCTAGTCCCTTGCCTTCAATTAGCTGCGCAGACGGCCATCAGGTCGTCAGCGTCCGCAGCAGGTTCTTGTAGTCCTCGCGGATGTCCGCGTCGGATTCCTTAAGTTCGTTGATCTTGCGGCAGGCATGCAGCACGGTCGTATGGTCGCGACCACCGAACATGTCGCCGATTTCCGGCAGACTGTGGTTGGTCAGCTCCTTGGACAGGGCCATGGCCACCTGACGTGGACGCGCCACGGAACGCGAACGACGCTTGGACAACAGATCGGAGATCTTGATCTTGTAGTACTCGGCGACGGTACGCTGAATGTTATCCACACTGACCAGCTTGTCTTGCAGCGCCAGCAGGTCCTTGAGCGACTCACGGATCAGCTCGATGGTGATGTCGCGGCCCATGAAGTGCGAGTGAGCGATCACCCGCTTCAATGCACCTTCCAGTTCGCGGACGTTGGAACGGATACGCTGGGCAATGAAGAAGGCTGCGTCATGCGGAAGTTCGACCTTGGCCTGGTCGGCCTTCTTCATCAGGATCGCCACGCGAGTTTCCAGCTCTGGTGGCTCGACGGCCACCGTCAGGCCCCAACCAAAGCGCGACTTCAGGCGCTCTTCCAGGCCTTCGATCTCCTTGGGGTAGCGGTCAGAGGTAAGGATTACCTGCTGGCCGCCCTCGAGCAAGGCGTTGAAGGTGTGGAAAAACTCTTCCTGCGAGCGCTCTTTACGGGCGAAGAACTGGATATCGTCGATCAGCAACGCATCCACAGAACGGTAGAAGCGCTTGAATTCGTTGATGGCGTTGAGCTGCAGCGCCTTGACCATGTCCGCGACGAAGCGCTCCGAATGCAGGTACACGACCTTGGCGTTCGGGTTCTTCTTCAGCAGGTGGTTACCCACAGCATGCATGAGGTGGGTTTTACCCAGGCCCACACCACCATAAAGGAAGAGCGGGTTGTAGCCATGCTTGGGGTTGTCGGCCACCTGCCAGGCAGCCGCGCGCGCCAGCTGGTTCGACTTACCTTCGACGAAGGTGTCGAAGGTGAAGGTGCGGTTCAGGTAGCTGGTGTGCTTGAGCGCGCCTTCAACTTGCACGGTGCGCTGTTCTGTCCGGGCACTGCCGGCCGTCGCCGGAGCCGGCTCGGCCATGGCATCGAAGCTGTCACGCGAAGATGGCTCGGCCAGTTCATCGACCAGCACAGGCTCGGCCGCTGCCACGGCTACCGGTTCGACCACTGCCGGCACTGCCTTCTGTGTCTGGCTCTGCGCCTGGGTGTGCGCCAGCGAAGCGGCCACGGCGGCACTCACAGGTGCGTTGGGCGCCGCACGTGGTGCCGAGCTGCGGCGGCTGCCGATCAACAAGGAAAGGGCAGGCGCAATACCGCTGCCGTTTTCGCCCAACAGCTCGAGCAAGCGACCCAGGTACTTTTCATTGACCCAATCGAGAACGAAACGGTTAGGCGCATAGACGCGCAACTCGTCGCCTTCGGCTTCGACCTGTAGCGGACGGATCCAGGTGTTGAATTGCTGGGCAGGCAGTTCATCGCGCAGAAGCTCCACGCACTGCTGCCAAAGTTCCACTGACAC